>CAYJFM010000030.1:0-28351 GCA_964369805.1 uncultured Oscillospiraceae bacterium | reverse complement strand
GAAAGTAGGACGTTGCCAGTTCAAAAGCACTTACAGTAATGTAGGTGCTATTTTTATGTGTGCCAAGCATGGACACACTCTTAAGGGTTAAAGTCCCTAATCAGCCCTAGTAGTGGAAATGAATGTTTGAAAGAGCCTAAATAGGAGTACCTCAAGTGGGACCACTAAGTCCTCTTCTTAGCAATATTATGCTAGATGAGCTAGACAAAGAACTTATTAAAAGAGGACATAAATTTGTGAGATATGCAGATGACCTTATGATATTTTGTAAAAGCAAGAGAAGTGCAGAAAGAGTATTAGAAAACATAGTTCTATTTATCGAAAGGAGTATGGAGGTCAGCCATAGTAGTAAACTCAATACTGACAAATCAGGAAGTAGCCAAGATAGGATATTTAACGCTAACTGGCTATTACTTAAAAGTATGTGAAAACTAAGGACCGCCGTATACGCAACCGTATGCTGTGAGAGGTCGGAGGGATGATTATATTCCTCCTCCTACTCGATCTAGTATGTCAAGTAGAAAGTAAAAGGAAATAGGAAATAGGAAAATAGCGTAACATTTTACTGTTACGCTATTATGATCACTTTCTTGGGTATATAATTTTCTACAATTTTGTTGAGTAAAGAATAGTAGGTTCTTCTGCTATTTCGCTAGCTAACACGCAAGATTCGTCGTGCATGTCATTATCAATACTATTTACTTTTGAAATGCAGCTAGAACATATGTATTTATCATTTAGTTTAGATAAATTAGTATCTTTACTGCATAGTTCGCAGGTATTATTTTTAGTGGATATTAATACCTTTGCTAGTTCAATGCAATTACGGCAAATATGGCTATCGGCAAAAAATGATAAATCACTTCCACTGCCACATAATACACAATTACTTAAGAGTCTATTTTGCTCTATTTCCGCTTCTTGCATACATTCATTACAACAACTCTCACAAATTTTTCTGCCCTCATATTCGAGAAGGGCATCTTTACTTCCGCATAACACACATTGATTTATTAACTTATTGTTTTCCGCTTCTATTTCTAGTATACAATTATCACAGATGTCATTCCCCTTGAAAGCCTTTCCTTTGCTATCGTTGCCACATATAACACAAACGTTAGCACTCTTATTTAATTTGGACATAATCTCCTCCGAGCTGATATAGCTGTAAAAGTTAGGGTTAACTGACTGGGTACTTATCTTACTTTTAGTTTAGCACAAGAAAAGTAAAAACTCTAATGAATAATTAAAAATTATAAGTATTCATTGAATAAATTTGAGTTTTACCTTAGTTTTATGAATTAATTTTGAGTTTTAACTAAAAATACGCTCTATAATGTATCGATTAATATCGATACCACAAGTTGTAGAAATTTACATAAAAATACATATTTCCATATTTTTAGTGATTTTGCGTAAAAATGTTTAATATAATTAACGATTATGTATATAAATACATTAGTTTGTATCGCTAGAATTTAAAAGTGAAATTACATGTACAGAAAGTCAAGGATTTATTTTAATAGAGAGAAAAAACTTCTTGCATTTCCATATATTTCCATATATACTTTTGATAGTAAAGCTCTTCAAATAAGGATATATTTAATTGTGAGGATGTTATCAAAAAAAAGTGTTGACTCTATGTTAAAATTGATGTATTATAAATAAAGAACGGATGTTCGTAGAAAACGGAGGATAAAATGGCAAGTAAGAATGATCAAAAATCAAATTTAAAAGACCAAAGAGAAGAGGCGTTAGCTGCAGCATTACAACAAATTGAAAAACAGTATGGAACAGGTGCTGTTATGAAAATGAGTGATGATGCTAAATTAAATATAGATACTATTTCAACAGGATCCATTAGTTTGGATGTTGCTACTGGTATAGGTGGAGTTCCAAAGGGAAGAATAGTAGAAATTTATGGACCAGAGTCATCTGGTAAAACTACACTTACTCTGCATATTATTGCGGAGGCACAGAAGGCTGGAGGCAAAGCTGCTTTTATTGATGCAGAGCATGCCCTAGATCCTGAATATGCAAGAAATCTTGGTGTACAAATAGATGAACTGCTTGTTTCACAGCCTGACAACGGAGAGCAGGCTTTAGAAATCACTGAAATGCTTGTAAGAAGTGGAGCGTTAGATATAATAGTAATCGACTCTGTTGCTGCACTTGTTCCTAAGAGCGAGATACAGGGAGATATGGGCGATAGTCATGTAGGCTTACAAGCAAGACTTATGTCACAAGCCTTAAGAAAATTAGCTGGTGTTATAAATAAGACTAACTGTTGTGTAGTTTTTATAAATCAACTTAGAGAAAAAGTTGGTGTAATGTATGGTAGTCCAGAAGTAACTACTGGTGGTAGGGCACTTAAGTTTTACTCTAGTATGAGGCTGGATGTTAGAAGGATTGAAACAATTAAGCAAGGTGATGAAATGCTTGGCAATAGAACTAAAGTTAAATTAGTAAAAAATAAACTAGCGCCACCATTTAAAATAGCTGAATTTGATATTATGTATGGCGAAGGAATTTCTAAAGTCGGAGATATTATTGATGTTGCTGTTGAAAAGAAGTTTATAAATAAAGCAGGTTCTTGGTATAGCTATAAAGAAGATAGAATTGGTCAAGGTAGGGAAAACGTAAAAAGATATCTTGCAGATAATCCACACCTGATAGAAGAATTAGAAATGCAAATAAAAGAGGAGCTTAAGAGAACTAAAGCAGGGGATGTAGAAGAGATTATTGTAGATGAAGATGGTGTAGTTCTTGAATAGATAAAGTTTCTAACAGGTATACAGTGATAAGTATTTAATAAATAAAAGACCTTTAGTTTGTAGATGAAGTTATCTATAAACTAAAGGTCTTGTTTTTATATTGTTACTAAGCGGAGCTCTCTATTATGAAAAGTCGCTTGATGGGTGAAACCTAGAGACCTAACATAGTCCTTTGCACCTACGAAGCCTTCGCAGATTTGAGTTTCACGATGAGCATCCGAACCAAAGGTGATAATGTTTCCACCTAAATCTTTGTAGAGTGAAAGAATCTCTTTTGATGGAACTGTTCTTGGGAGTAAGTTATATCTGATATAAGAAGTATTTACTTCTATACCGATATTATTCTTTATGAGTTTTTTTAGAATTTCAGAAATAATATCTTCTGCATTTCTATATTCTTTATTAAAATTTTTGCTCATATAATATGGAACACCTTCTTCTTGAAAGTAGGGGATGTTGCCTATATACCGATCGATAACATTAATATGGCCAAGCACACTAAAGTCTAAAAACTCATCTAGAGTTGAAAGGCAATATTCATAAAAATCAGAAATAATTTTTGTTGGATCCATTGCTTCATAGTTTGCTGTGTAGGTATCTACACCTTTGAAGCAGTGAAAGGAACCTATTACAAAATCATAGGGGAAAGACTTAACAGCATTTTGACATTCTATGGCTGTTCGTCCATGTTGTATACCTAGCTCAATACCCTTTATAACCTTGAGTTTATTCTTATATGTATCTTCAGCTTCTAGTAGGGCTTTGTGATATGCTGGTTGGTCAAGGTTGAAATCGATACTATCATCCGGATAATCAGGGTCGTAGTGATCTGTAATTGCATACTCTTTAAGTCCTAGCTGTGTGGCGGTGTTTAGCATTATTTCTATTGAAGATCTTGAGTCTGCAGAGAAACTTGTGTGTGTATGATAATCGTACATTTTGTTGTCCTTTTCTTTATCTATGCATCGTGGAAGAAACACTTACCGCATACTTCAGGAGTTGGGGTATGAATATTTATTGTTTTGCAGTGATCCTGGCATGTCTGCTGATTAATTCCATCTTTTGAGATAGCACCTACTGGACATGCTTTGATTGCAGCATCTGGTACAGTTATATTTTTTGCACCTAGGAATTTGCTATCAGTTTTTATGTGCTCAATACATTCATCCAGTCTTAAGTGGTCTAGAGACTTATCATCGACGGGAGCAAAATGCTCATCAATTAGCACGGTACTTCCTGCTCCAGCAAAGCCAAGCTCAGTTCTAATAGAGCCTGCTATACCTTTTCTTCCAAGACCTGCAGCATATAGAGCAAGTTTTGGTGACCAGTCCTGTCTAAATTTCGTTGTGTTCCACTCGGTAGGAGAGTGGGTTACTGAGTGAAGTCTACCAATCTCATCTAAAGTATCTCTGATTACACGGTTTAAGTACATGCATAGGTGCATTGAATCAAAATAGGCTTTTGTCCATTGCGGTGATGGTAGTACTCCACCTCTATTTGATTCTACTATTTCTTTTGAATATGGTACGAAAAAAGCACATACTGTATTTCCTACTCTATATATTTGCTTTGGATGTTTTCCTAAATCATTATCTAAAAACAGGTCAAAGTATGGGTGGTGGCAACTTACGTAACCTATAATTGGTGTCCCGAATGTTGTTGTACAATCAGGTCTTTGTTCATATTCTTTTATTGCATTTTTGACATTTGATAATATACGTTTTTTTATATTGTAGCCTACTTCGAAAACATTAACCATGGTAGTTTTTTCTCCTATTTAAAAATAAAGCGCTAATTAATAAGATCCTTGATAATTCAAAGACTCTGTTTTGATAATATTGTAAATTTTAGGATTTGGGATATTCCAAGAAGAACACTAAGCCGTTTAAATTTACATGTATACCTAAAAGTATAGATTAAAACTAGTGTTTTGTAAAGAGTGTGAAACTTGGTAACTAAGCCGTAGAAGAAGTAGTAGAAGTAGAAGTAGGGGCACTAAATAGTAGGCACCGCCGATAGTTGGGCAGTGCCTAGGTACTCTATTGTAAATATAGATATTTGCTATAAGGGATAAACTTTATATTGAATTACAAATTAAGCATCAAAATAGAAGCACTTACCACAGACTTCAGGAGATGGTGTGTAACTATTAATTTTTGCACAGTGATTTTGACAGATTTCTTGATTGATGCCATCTTTTGAAATTGCCCCTGCTGGACAGGCATTAATTGCCTCTTGGGAAATGAAAACATCGTCAGCTCCTAAAAATTTGCTATCAGTTTTAATATGTTCAATGCAGTGATCTAAGTCTATAGTTTCTAGTTCTTCTTCATCAACGGGTGCATAATGCTCATCAATTAGGATTGTGCTTGCCCTTCCAGCAAAACCAAGTTCAGTTCGTATTGAGCCCCCGATACCCATTCTTCCAAGTCCTGATGCAAGTAAAGCTAGTTTAGGAGACCAATCTTGTTTATGTTCTTCTTCGTTCCACTCAGTTGGTACATGGGTACCAGAGTGAAGCCTCCCGATTTCATCTAGTGTATCGCGAATTATTCTGTTTAAATACATACACAGGTGCATTGAGTCAAAATATGCTTTTGTCCATTCTTTGGAAGGCATGTTTCCACCCTTGTTTGATTCTAGAACTTCTTTTGAATAAGGCACAAAAAAAGCACAGACAGTATTACCTGCTCTATAGATTTGCTTTGGGTGAATGCTAAGACCGCTATCAAAGAATTTGTCAAAGTAAGGGTGGTGACAACTTACGTATCCAATAATTGGAGTTCCGAATTTTGTTGTACACTCTGGCCTTGATTCAAATTCATGTACAGCTTCTTTAACATTAGCAATAATTCTCTTTTTTATGTTATAGCTAGTTTCAAAAACATTTATCATTTTTATATCTCCTGTTCTAAATGATAATAAACTTGTAGGTGTGTTTATCAATACTAGTCTTTTACAAGTTGTGGTATTAAATTGTTATATTGTATGTTAAAATTATAGAGTAATGTTATTGGATTGTAAAGAAAAAGAGAGAATTATCATGGCTAAGATAGTAATTATAGATGGAAATAGTTTAATAAATAGAGCATATTATGCAATGCAAAGGCCTATGATCACAAAGGATGGGATTTACACACAAGGTATCTATGGGTTTGTGAATATGCTGACTAAGATAATTAAGGAGCATGGGCCGACACATATGGCTGTGGCCTTTGATCTTAAGGCTCCGACTTTTAGACATGAGGAATATAAGGAGTATAAGGCTGGCAGAAAGAAAATGCCTCCAGAGCTTGCTATGCAAATGCCCTTATTAAAAGAAGTACTTGATGCTATGAATATTAAAAGAGTAGAGAAGGAAGGCTTTGAGGCGGATGATCTTATTGGTACTGTTGCAGTTTGCGCTGAGGATGCAGGAATTGAACCCTTAATTATAACAGGTGATAAGGATGAATTACAGCTAGCAACAGATATCACTAAGGTTCTTTTGACAAAGAAGGGTGTTTCTCAGTTTGAACTCTATGATAGGGAAAAAATGCATGAAGTTTATGGTTTCTCACCGGAGCAGTTTATTGATTTTAAAGGTATGATGGGTGATAGCTCTGACAATATTCCAGGAATTCCTGGTGTTGGAGAGAAGACTGCAACAAGCCTTATTCTGCAATTTGGGACTATGGAAAACATGCTAGAGAATATTGATGAAATTGAAAAGCCAGGCCTGAGGAAGAAAGTTGAAGAAAATCAGATGCTAGCTGTTATGAGTAAGAGGCTTGCAACCATAAATACAAAGGTTCCAATTGAAATTGAATTTGAAGACTATAAGATGGAGGCAGTAAATTCTGAAGAACTTGCCAGAATTTATGTCAAATTAGAGTTTAATAGCTTCCTTAAAAAAATGAAGCTTGGAGAGTCTAGTTTAGGAGAGGTTTCTACCTTAGAGAATGCTACTGGGGGAAATGAGGGTGCTGCGGACAGTGAAGCTGAGAATATTAAAATAGAAAAGAAGCATCTTCAACTGGAAATTATTAAGGATTTAGCTGGGCTTGAAAAAGTTAAGGAGGACATATCTAAGGTTAAGTCAGTGGTAGTAAAAGTTATTGGTGATAACAATAGACAGGATACACCTTTAATTGATGGAATATGTATTTCTGATTTTAAGACGATGTACTACATAACAGGTGATGCTATTTCAGCCTCTATTGAGCTAATTAATAATGCGGAGGTTAGCTTAATTGGGCATAATATTAAAAAGGACCTATATATGCTTAGACAAGCTGGACTAGATGTTAAGCATATTGCCTTCGATACAGAAGTGGCACAATATTTACTTGACTCTGGAAGAAAAAGCTATAGTATGCAAACCCTTGCAACTGAGTATTTTCTTGAAACCTTAGAGGAGGAAAAGGAAGTCTTTGGAAAAAAAGCACAACTTGAACTCTTTGCGGATAATAGTTTAGATTATGGCGATTACTGTAAGAGATATATGGAGTATTTAATTAGTATTAAAGATGTACTTGAGTCTAAATTAATAAAAGAAAATCTACATACACTTTATATGGATGTAGAGCTACCATTAATTGAACCAATGCTTTTTATGGAGCTAAAAGGGTTTACGGTAAATAGGGAGACACTTGGAGATATAGGAAAGCATATAGGAGGTCAGATTGAGGCTTTAACAAAAGAAATATATGACTTTGCTGGAGAAGAGTTTAATATTAATTCGCCTTCTCAACTGGGGAAAATATTATTTGATGTTCTGGGACTTCCGCCAAGCAAAAAGACTAAGACTGGATATAGCACAAATGCTGAAGTCTTAGAAAAACTAATGGATGAGCATGAAATTGTTCCGAAGGTAATTGAATATAGAACTCTTGCAAAGCTTAAAGGAACATATGTTGATGGGCTTTTACCACTTATTAATAAGGATGGGAAGATTCATGCAAGCTTTACGCAGACAGTTACAGCCACAGGTAGGCTTAGCTGCACTGATCCTAATCTTCAAAATATACCAATTAGACAAGAACTAGGAAGAACCATTAGGAAGGCTTTTGTTCCAAGTTCAAAGGACTTTATTTTGCTTGGAGCAGACTATTCACAAATTGAACTTAGAGTTTTAGCTGATATGAGTGGAGATGAGAGTTTAATTGAAGCTTTTAATAATGGTGAAGATATTCATAAGGTGACAGCCTCAAGAGTACTTGGAGTTCCATATGATGACATTAGTGTTGCAGAAAGAAGTAAAGCAAAGGCTGTTAACTTTGGCGTAATTTATGGAATGAGCGCTTTTGGGCTGTCAACTGAGATTAATGTTTCGAGAAAAGAGGCTGAAAGATACATCTCTGATTACTTTGCAAAGCATGAAAAGGTTAAAGAGTTTATGGATGGAGAAATCGAGAAGTGTAGGACTAGTGGATTTGTAAGTACCATTCTTGGGAGAAAAAGATTTATCAAAGAAATTACTGCAAGTAATTTTATGGTAAGGCAGCTAGGGGAAAGGCTTGCAATGAATAGTCCTATTCAAGGCAGTGCGGCTGATATTATAAAGCTTGCTATGATAAAGGTACATGATACTTTAATCAAAGGAGGATTTAAGTCTTCACTGATATTGCAGGTACATGATGAACTATTAATTGAAACACATAAAGATGAATTAGAGCAGGTAAGAGAGCTTCTAAGGAGTAATATGGAGAATGCTATGGCTCTTAAGGTTAAGCTTTCAGTAGATGTTAATGAAGGAAACAATTGGTACGAACTGAAGTAGCTTTGTAAAGAGAAGGAGGTTTAAATGAAAGTAATCGGAATTGCTGGTGGTATTGGAAGCGGAAAATCTACAGTAACAGAATATCTTGTGAGCAAAGGATTTATAGTTTTAGATGCAGATAAAATTGCTAGGGAAATTACAGAAAAAGGATCACCAGTACTTGAACTTCTTGCAAATGTTTTTGGTGAGGAAATATTGGATGAGGGGCAGCTTGACCGAAAGGTCCTTAGACGGATTGTTTTTTCAGATGTGAAGAAAAGAGAAAAGCTTGATGAAATAACTCATAGGGAGATTAAAGCCTTAATGTTGAAGAGGATAAATGAAATTTCAGAAAGTTTTAATGGAGAAAAGGCACCTATAAAAGATTGGATTTTTATTGATGCTCCACTTTTATTTGAAGCGAAGGTTGATGAGATGACTGATGAAAACTGGCTTGTATTTACACCAGATAATGTTAGGATTGCAAGGGCTATGGAAAGGGACAAATGCCTTGAAAAAGAAGTTATGAAGGTGATGAACCACCAGATGCCTGAAGAAGAAAAGAAAAAACATTGCCAAATAATACTAGATAATAGCGGTACAAAGGAAGAGCTTTTTGCACAGGTAGACAGAGCTCTTACAATATAAGAGGAGTGCTAAAGATGAATGTACAAATTTTTGGAACAACAAAGTGTTTTGACACAAAAAAAGCCCAAAGATATTTTAAAGAAAGAAAAATAAGCGTACAGTTTATTGATATGAAAGAAAAAGGATTAAGTAAAGGTGAATTTCTTAAAGTGAAGCAGGCTGTTGGTGGATTTGAAAAACTCTTAGATGAAAAATGCAAAGATAAAGATGCTCTTGCGTTAGTTAAATATATTAGTGAAGATCAAAGAGATATGATCATTCTTGAGAACCAACAAGTGCTTAAAACGCCTATTGTAAGAAATGGGAGCAAAGCAACTATTGGTTATTGTCCTGAGATATGGAAAAGTTGGGAGTAATTAATGTGAAAAAAGTGATTAAAGTAGTTAAGAGCGATAAAGCTTAAATCTCTATATGGTCACCTTAGTATATGTAGTTAAGGTTTGGAATTTGCTAGATAGATACTAATATGCAGGAAGCCCTGTACAGTGGCAATTTCTTTATATGCACTAGCAGGAACAATTCAGGAAATTTAATAAAAAAATATAAAAAAGAACAAAAAAATTATAAAAAAACACAAAATATATTGACATTGTTTAAAGTATATGTTTATATATAAGAGTAGATAATTTATTTGAAAGGAAAAGCGATGATTAGCATTAGAAATAACAACTATTATTTTAACTTTTATTTTGCCTTTATTAACTTTGTTAATAGGGTTTCTTTGCTTTACACCGTCAGATAATATATGTACATGATTTAGAACATATATGCCCTAGGTTTGCAAAGGACCTGGGGCATTTTTTTATTTAATAGAAGAAGGAGTATAAGATGATAATAGTATTAAAGGAAAATCAAGACAGACAGCAGTTGGAAAATCTAAAGACATGGTTTTTAAATCAAGGCTTAAATGTAAGTATGACAGAAGGGTTAAATGACACTATAATGGGAATTATAGGTGATACATCAAATGTTGATATAGATGTTATTAGCTCTCTTGACATAGTTGAAAGCGTAAAAAGAATTCAGGAGCCCTATAAAAAAACAAATAGAAAATTTCATCCAAAAGATACTATTATAACTTTATCAAATGGAACAAAAATTGGTGGCGGAAACTTTGCAATTATGGCTGGACCTTGCTCGGTTGAATCAAGCGAGCAGATCTGTAGCGTTGCAAGATCCGTAAAAGAAGGAAATGCTACCATACTTAGAGGAGGGGCATTTAAACCTAGAACATCTCCTTATGCATTTCAAGGCATGGGAAGTGATGGCATAGATTTACTAATAGAGGCTAGAAAAGATACTGGTTTGCCAATTATCTCTGAACTAATGGACTTAACCCAATTATCACATTTTGAAGATATAGATATAATACAAATTGGTGCAAGAAATATGCAAAACTTTACACTGCTAAGAGAGATTGGAAAAACAAATAAACCAATACTGTTAAAGAGAGGTTTAGCTAATACAATAGAAGAATTTATAATGAGTGCAGAATACATAATGTCTAGTGGAAACTCACAGGTAATTCTTTGTGAGAGAGGTATTAGAACATTTGAGACAGCTGTAAGAAATACACTTGATATTTCAGCTATACCAGTTTTGAAGGAGAAAACACATTTACCTGTTATTATTGACCCAAGCCATGCAACTGGCCATGCTAGATTTGTAGCTGACATGTCTTTGGCCGCTGTGGCAGCTGGTGCAGATGGACTGATGATAGAAGTTCATAATGACCCTTCTAAAGCCCTTTGTGATGGCCCTCAGTCTTTATCGCCAGAAGCATTCATAGATCTATCAAAAAAGATATATGGTCTTAGAAAGGCAATAAAAGATTTAGATATAAGATAAATTTTGAGATATAAATAATATATTATTAATGTCTGTCAAAAGCTTTCTTTTAAAAAAGAGAGCAGTTGGAGGTAGTGAATGAAAAAAATTCAAGTGGAGGTATCAACTCCATATGAGGTGATTATTGGAGAGGGGATATTAGCAAAGGCTGGAACACATATTTCTCAGATTAAGTCTCCGTGCAAAGCGGTAATTATTACAGATGAGACAGTGGAATCAATATATGGAGAAGCTTTGAGGGATAGTCTAGAGGCAGAAGGATATACTGTGTTAAAGTTTTCTTTTACTCCTGGGGAAAAATCTAAAACTCTTGATATGGCTACAGAGATACTAAACTGCTTGGCCGAAAATAAAGTTACCAGATCAGACTTACTGGTCGCTTTAGGAGGAGGAGTCGTTGGAGATATAACAGGGTTTTGCGCGTCAATATATTTAAGGGGAATTCCATTTGTTCAAATTCCCACAACTGTATTATCAGCAGTAGACTCGTCGGTAGGAGGAAAAACAGGCGTAGATCTTGAGTCCGGTAAAAACCTAGTTGGATCCTTTTATCACCCCCTGTTTGTGCTTTGTGACATAAACACCTTTAAGACTCTCCCTGAAGAAGTATATAAAGATGGGCTTTGCGAAGTAATAAAATATGGATGCATTTTAGATAAGTCATTGTTTGACTTAATTTTAAATGATGGTTTTGAAGACAACTGTGAAGAGGTAGTTGAGAGGTGTATTTCTCTAAAAGCAGATATTGTTTGCCAAGATGAATTTGATAACGGAATAAGGCAAATTTTAAATTTTGGACATACTATAGGTCATGCCATAGAAAGTTTGAGTCATTATAATATTTCTCATGGGCAAGCTGTAGGAATGGGAATGTATATGATAGAAAAGGCAGCTGGAAAAGGCTATCATGGTGACATAAAAAAAGTTTTAGATAAATACAAAATAGAGCATAAAACTGAGTATGAAGCAAGAGCTCTTTCAGAGAAGGCTAAGAGGGATAAGAAAATAAAAAGTGGCATTATAAGCCTTGTACTATTAGAAGAAATAGGAAACGCAAAGCTTGTTCCTATGAAAGTAGAAGAACTAGAAGAGTTCTTTGCAAAAGGAGAGTAGATATGGATGTTAGGATTGAACCAAGAAGGTTAAGTGGGACTATTGAAGCCATAAGCTCTAAGTCATATGCTCATAGAGCTTTAATAGCAGCTGCACTTTGTAAAGAGGCAACAAAGCTTAAGCTCAATCATATATCAGCGGATATATTAGCTACTATAAAGACAATTGAAGCTTTGGGGGCAGAAGTAGAAGTATATGAAAATGAAAATAGCATTAAGGTAATACCAGGGAACTGCCCAGAAAAACTAGAAATAAACTGCAATGAGAGTGGAACCACAGGAAGGCTTGTTCTTCCGGTAATGAGTGCAATAAGCCCTAAAGGGGTGCTTACGGGAGAAGGGTCACTAAAAACAAGACCTTTTGGAACTCTATGCAAAGCAATGGAAAAAGGTGGGGTTTCTTTTTCGGGATACTCCCTTCCCATATCATATGAAGGACAGCTTATGTCAGGAGATTATGAAATAGCTGGAAATGAAAGTAGTCAGTACATTTCAGGTCTAATGTTTGCTCTCCCTATGTTATCGGGAGATAGTAAAATAAAAATAACAACAGAGCTAGAATCTAAAGGGTATATTGATATTACCCTAGAAGTTTTAGAAAAATTTGGTATTAGCAGTGGATATGAAATAAAAGGGGGGCAGAAGTTCGTATCACCAGAAACCTTTGAAATTGAAGGTGACTGGTCTAATGCTTCCTACTGGATTTGTGCAGGAATAATGCCTGAAGGATTAAATCCTTGTTCTTTGCAAAAAGATAGGTTATTTGTAGAAGTCTGTGAAAAAGAGGAAATAGATGGTAGCGAAATACCTGACTTAATTCCTGCACTAGCAGTATATGCAACTCAAAAAAAAGCAAAAACTAAAATATCTAATATTGGAAGACTTAGAATTAAAGAAAGCGATAGAATACAGAGCATTTGCCATATGATAGAAGCCTTAGGCGGGCAGATAGAAGTGGAAGATAATGAGATGGTGGTATATCCTAGTCAGCTTACGGGAGGAGAAGTTAATAGCTATAATGATCATAGAATTGTTATGTCAGCAGCAATTGCTTCTAGCTTTTGTAGTGGCCCAGTAATTATTAGAAACAGTGAGGCTGTAAATAAATCTTACAGAAAATTCTTTGATGATTTTGAAATGTTAGGAGGAAAAGTAGATGTCTTGTAATTATGGAGAACAAATAAAAATTCAGATATTTGGGCAATCTCACTCAGAAAGTATAGGGGTGGTTATAGATGGTCTACCTGCAAATTTTCAACTGGATATGGATAGGATAAATGATTTTTTAAAGAGAAGGCAGGGAGGAAAGAGTTATTCCACACCTAGAAAAGAAGCAGACATACCTATTGTTTTAAGTGGGCTTTTAGACAACAAAACATGTGGAGCACCGATTGCAGCTATTTTTGAGAACAATAATACAAAAAGTAAGGATTACGCTAAGTTAGCAAATGTACCAAGGCCATCTCATGCAGACTATGTAGCCCATATTAAATATGAGGGAGCAAATGACGTTAGAGGCGGAGGTCATTTTTCCGGAAGGATGACATTACCAATTTGTTTTGCTGGTGCTGTATGCTTACAGCTTCTTGAAGAGAAGGGGATAAAAATAGGTGCACATATTGCCTCAATAGGAAGTGTTGAGGATGAAAAATTTTCACCTTTACATGTGAATTTTGAAGGATTAGATAGCGAGTTTCCACTTGTAAATTCTCAAAATAAAGAAAAAATGATTGAGGAGATTATGGGGTGTGCAAGGGCGAAAGACTCTGTAGGTGGAAGCATTGAATGTGCCATTACAGGTCTACCTATTGGCATAGGAGAGCCTATGTTTGATGGGATAGAAAATAGAATTGCAGCAGCAGCTTTTGGAGTTCCCGCAGTGAAGGGCATAGAGTTTGGTTCTGGGTTTGAAGCTTCTAAAATGAGAGGAAGTAACCATAATGATGGATATAGATATGAAGATGGAGAGGTTAAGCTTGAAAGCAACAATGCAGGAGGGATATTAGGTGGAATATCAACTGGAATGCCTGTGATTTTTCGGGTTGCAATTAAGCCAACACCATCAATCTTTAAAGAACAAAACTCAGTAAATATTATAGAAAAAAGAAATGAAATACTAGAAATTGAAGGAAGGCATGACCCATGCATTGTGCCTAGAGCAGTCCCTTGTATAGAGTCTATAGCAGCAATTGCTATAGCAGATATGCTAATTTAGTAATAGTATATTTTGAATAAAATAATAATAAAATTTAAGATATTAGACGATAGTCAGAGGAGGAATCATGGTAAAAAAACTTGAAGAGTCAAGGAAGGAAATTGATGCTATTGATAAGGAATTATCAGCATTATTTTTGAAGAGAATGGATGTGGCACGTGATGTTGCAAAGTTTAAAGAAGAGAATAAAATTACAATTTTGGATAGTAGCAGAGAAGGTGATGTATTAGCAAATGTAACCAGAGGAATATCAGAAGATATGGTAGAATATATGAAGCTTATGTATAATACAATATTTGCAGTATCAAAATCTTACCAAGAAATTTGTACTGTCGGAAAAAGCACAGTTGAGAAAGAAGTAGAGCGAACATTAGAAAAGGAAAGGAGTACATTTCCTAAAAGAGCAACAGTTGCATGCCAAGGCATTAAGGGATCGAACTCAATGACAGCGTGCAAGAAAATATTCTCGGTTCCAGATATTATGTACATGGATAACTTTGATGCAATCTTTAAATCTGTAGAATCTGGACTGTGTCAATATGGAGTGCTGCCAATAGAAAATAACTTACATGGGTCAGTAACTGAAGTTTATGATCTTATGAAAAAGCATAATTTCAAAATAGTAAGAAGTGTAAAGGTTAAAATCAATCATACTTTATTAGCAAAAAAAGGTACGAAAATAAAAGAAATCAAAACGATTTATTCCCATCCTCAAGCAATTGGGCAGTGTAGCGAATTCCTAGAAAGAAACCCAAGTATCAAAGTTGTAGAGTATAATAATACAGCAACATCAGCAGAATATGTTGCTAGCCTTGATGATCCTTCTATAGCGGCTATAGCAAGCCAGGACTGTGCAAAGTTATATAACCTTGATATTATTGATGATAATATCCAAAATAGTCACAATAACTACACAAGATTTATTTGTATAGCAAAAGAAGGGGAAATTTATAAGGGATCTAATAAGGTAAGCTTAATGTTTACTCTTCCTCATAGTCCAGGGGCTTTATACACTGTACTATCAAAATTCACTTCTATGGGAATGAATGTTTCCAAATTAGAGAGTCGTCCTATTCCAGCATTAGATTTCGAATTTATGTTCTATATTGACTTTGATGGTGATATTTGTGATGCTGAAACTAGAAGGCTTTTAACTCAGATAGAGCAGAGTGCAGATACATTCAGCTACTTAGGGAGTTACTGGGAATTATGATTTACGGTTTGATTGGTGAAAGTTTAAAACATAGTTATTCCAAACAGATTCATGACTTTCTTGGAAACGAGCAGTATGAACTAAATGAAATTAAGCCAGAAAATCTTGATGATTTTATGACTAGGAAAGAGTTTAAAGGCATAAATGTAACTATTCCATATAAAGAACAGGTGATGAAGTACTGTGTGCTATCTCCCCAGGCTGAAAAAATTGGTTCTGTAAACACAGTTGTTAATAGGGATGGAATTCTTTATGGATATAACACAGATTACTTTGGGTTTTTAGAAATGACAAAGAAAAAAGGAATAACCTTTTGCGATGAGAAGGTTATTATCCTTGGTACAGGTGGAACAGCAAAAACTGTACGTGCAGTAGCTGAAGATGAAGGGGCAAGAGAGATAGTTAATATATCTCGGAATGGAAGCTGCACCTACGAGGATATATCTTATCATTATGATGGGACTATTATTGTAAATACAACGCCTGTGGGGATGTTCCCTAACAATGAAGGATGCCCCATTGATGCTAGTCCGTTTAAAAACCTAAAAGCGATGGTAGATGTAATATATAACCCTTTAAAAACCAAATTCTTATTACAAAGAGAAGATGTAGTCTTGGCTAGCGGCCTACCTATGTTAGTTGGTCAAGCTCTTTATGCACATAACTTATTTTTTAATGTAAATGAAGAAGAAAGGCTAGATGAAGTAGTTAATTATGCTACTTCAATATTCTCTAATATTATATTAATAGGAATGCCCGGATCAGGGAAATCTACAGTGGGTAAAAAGTTAGCAAAGAAGCTATCCATGAAATTTGCAGATACAGATGATGTGATCCTTGAGGTGGAAGGAAGAAGTCCTAAGGAGATAATTGAATCTGATGGAGAATTAGCTTTTAGAGAAATAGAGGCTAGAATAATTAGTTCAATATGCAAAGAGGGTGGACAAGTTATTGCCACAGGAGGCGGCAGTGTTCTTTTAGAGGAAAATAGACAGGTAATGAAGCAAAATGGCAAAATATTTTGGTTAGATAGAGACATTAGCAAACTTTCAACAGCAGGGAGACCTCTTTCAAAAAATGTTGAAAAACTATTTGAGGTTAGAAAGCCAATTTATGATGAGCTTAAGGACTATAAGATTTCAGTAAGAAAGAGTCCAAACTACATAGCTGACTGTATAATAAAACTAATGTAGTGATTATTAAAAGTAGATAAAGTAAAAATAAGTTGAGTATGGGAGCGGGTGAAAAAATGAAAATATTAGTTATTAATGGGCCGAATCTAAATATGCTTGGAATTAGAGAACCAGAGATTTACGGGTGGGAAACTCATGAAGATTTAGAAAATCTAATTAAAGAATTTTGCAGTGAAAATAAAATAGCTGTAGAGGTTTTTCAATCTAACCATGAAGGGATAATCATAGATAAAATTCAAGAAGCATACGGTAAAGTTGATGGAATATTAATAAACCCTGCTGCCTATACTCACACTAGTATAGCGATTCATGATGCAATTAAGTCTGTGAATATTCCTACGGTGGAAGTACATCTATCAGATATATCAGAGAGAGAAGAGTATAGAAAAGTTTCATATATTGAGGCTGCATGTAAGGCAACAGTTATGGGTATGGGGTTCTTAGGCTATATTGAAGGAATAAAAAAATTAATGGAAAAAGGCTAGGGGAAATGGAATTTTTAAAGTGTATTTTAAAATGTTTAAAATGTTAAAGAGAAAAAAGTTGTAATCCCTTGACTTAGAGTCTAAATTTATATTATAATATGCCTTGTACATAAGCCGGCATGATGGAATTGGCAGACGTGCGGGATTCAAAATCCCGTGGTGGCAACACCGTGTGGGTTCGACCCCCACTGCCGGCACCAAAAAAACTCCTTGAATTTATATTCAGGGAGTTTTTATATAGACTTTTAAGGATAGTATTTGATATAATACTATCAAATAATGTTAAAAATGGGAGAAAATAGACTAGAATTTAGGATAGCGAGAGAAAATGAATTTGATGTTATGCAATACCGTGTAATTTGGGAGGTGTTCAAATGAAAGAAAAGAAAGATTTTCAAATGCAAATGAATTATAAGTATGACTATCTTGAAAAAATAAGCATAGAAGATACTATTAAAGGACAGGAGGAATTTTGGTTTAACCAAACTCTTTGTAAAGTAAATGGCTCTATTTTGCGTGTGGGGGTGTTTGAAGGTGAGTTCCCTATGCATAAGCATGATGAGGATGATGAAGTATTCTTTGTATTAGAGGGAAGTATAGTTATTGAAACAGAAAAGGAAAACTTTATTCTTAATAAACAAGAGGGTATGTGTGTTCCTAGAGGTGTTATGCACAGGCCCGTTGCAAAAGAGAAGGCTGTTGTACTTATGGTTGAGAATGATGGTATTAATCCTTTTGGTAATAGGGAAAGTTAAGAGAAGTGGCACAAAAATAGGACAACAGTAGTAAAAAAATGCTGTTGTCCTATTTTTATTAATTTGTTTGTAGATAAAATATAAAAAACATTTGACAAACAAGAAAATAAGTATATACTGTATATAAAGTATATATACGATAGATGAAAAATTGGAGAGAAAAATGAATATAATAATTAGTAATGCAAATAACAAGCCAATTTATGAGCAAATCTACAGCCAGATTAAGGCTAAAATTATTTCTTCTGAACTTAAGGAGGGGGAAATATTACCTTCTATACGTAACCTTGCTAAGGATCTTCGTATAAGTGTAATAACAACAAAGAGAGCTTATGATGAACTTGAAAAGGATGGATACCTTTACTCCGTTCCAGGAAAGGGATCTTTTGTGGCTGAGAAGAATATAGACATGCTGAGGGAAGAAAAATTAAAAGAGATAGAAGAGCATATCCAAAAAATTCTGGAAATAGCTCCATCATGCAACTTAACTACAGTGGAAATAATTGAAATGCTAAAGATGATTTCAGAGGAGGTATAAAAAATGAATGCTATTGAAATAAACGGGTTAAATAAGTCTTATGGGAGCTTTCACCTCGAAAATATAAGCTTTAAATTACCTAAGGGAACAATTATGGGCTTAGTGGGGGAAAATGGCGCAGGAAAGAGTACTACGATAAAGCTTATTATGAATGCAATAAAGGCTGATTCGGGGAGTGTATTAGTTTTAGGAGAACCAAATACTGCTAATAGTTTTAAGGATATAAAACAAAATATAGGAGTGGTTCTCGATGAAAGTAATTTTTCGGAGTCTTTAAATTCATATAATATTAATAAAATTATGAAAAACACCTATAATAACTGGGATGAAAAATTGTTTTTTGATTATATTGAAAAATTTTCAATTCCATTAAGTAAAAAATTCAAAGATTTTTCTAGAGGGATGAAAATGAAACTTGCAATTTCAGCAGCTTTATCTCACAAACCTAGACTATTAATTCTTGATGAACCAACTGGTGGTTTAGATCCAATGGTTAGAGATGAAATTTTGAATGCGTTCAGTGAATTTACAAGAGATGAGAACAATTCAATACTTATTTCATCACATATAATTAGCGACCTAGAAAAAATATGCGATTATATAACTTTTCTACATGAAGGGAAACTAGTTCTTTGCGAAGAAAAAGATATGCTACTTGAGAACTTTGCAATAGCAAAACTAACTGAGGGAGAGTTTGAAACTTTACCAAGGGAAGCTATAGAAAAGAGTAAGAAAACAAGCTTTGGCTATGAAGTGTTATTGAAGAAAAAGAAGACTAATCCTGGAATAAGGACTGAATTCACTACGTTGGAAGATATAGTTGTGTTTATGGCAAGGGAGGAAAAATGATATGAAAGGGTTACTATTAAATGACTATTATGTAGGATTGAAAGAGTTAAAGTACTTTTTGATACTTATACCTGTTATGGCTTTGTTTTCGGGAGGACTAATGTCTACCTTTGCAATTTTCATTGGAGCCTCTATTCCTATGACAATATTAGCTTATGATGAAAGGTCTAGATGGAATCAACTAGTTAAGATGATGCCATATTCAAGTAAAGAGGTGGTATTAAGCAAATTTATAGTTGGTTATGGGAGTATCGCTGTAGCGACAGTTTTATCAGGCATTGGAATATTACTTGGAAAAGTAATGGGGATAGAATCGAGTTTTTCTAATTTGAACTCAGTTTTAATGACTTTTGGGGCTGCCCTTAGTTTTTTAGCTATTAACTTAGTAGTATACTATAAATATGGAAGTGCAAAAGGGAGGCTTGTATTTATTGTAGTTATTATGCTTGCGGGGGCAAGTGGAGGCTTCTTAGGGGCTGATGTAGCAAATGATGGTAAAATGTTTATAAGTTTCAGCAGCATGGAGGTTATGATTACTTTACTAGTAGGAGTTATACTAAATATTATTTCGATAAATATAACATCAAAAATATATGAAAGTAAGGTAATCTAAAAATAAGGTGGCTGTAAAGCCCCTTTTTTTAAGCCTAAAATCTTAAGAAATGATTAAGATAGTATTAATTAAAGAGAAATAGTATTGACTTTAGAATTTAAAAATAGTAAAGTGTACTAGTAAGCTTAATACACACAAAACGCGTAGGCAAGAACTAGAAATTTTAACCATAATGATATCCTACGAAATTAGGCCTAAAAGGCAGAGAGGAAAGATTATGATTAAAATTAGAGATCTATCTAAGTATTATAATAATAATGGAATAATAGCCACAGGTATTTCAAGAGTAAATCTAGACTTTGAGATGGGTGAATTTGTAGCTATTTTAGGTGAGTCTGGATCTGGAAAATCAACTTTATTAAATGTTCTTGGTGGATATGACACCTATGAAGACGGAGAGCTATATATAGATGGAAAGGAAACTAGCCATTTTAATGATGCAGATTATGGGGAATATAGGCGAAAGTATGTTGTAAATATCTTTCAAGACTTTAACCTTATAAATAGCTATACTGTATATCAAAATATAGAGCTGATTTTACTGTTGAATGGAGCAAATAAAAGCAAAATTAAAGGTAGGGTTAATGAAATAATTGAAAAAGTAGGGCTAAGTTCTCATAGAAATACTAAGGCCTCGAAACTTTCAGGTGGACAAAAGCAAAGAGTGGCTATAGCAAGGGCATTAGCAAAAGACGCACCAGTAATTATTGCAGATGAGCCTACGGGAAATCTAGATAGTCAGTCAGCTAATGAGATAGTAACATTATTAAAAGAAATATCAAAAGATAAACTTGTAATAATAGTTACACATAATTTTGAGCAGATTGAAGAACATGTCACTAGGATAATAAGATTCAGTGATGGTCAGGTAATGGAAGATAAAAGGGTAAGGGCGCCAGAGGATGTAGAGAAGATTAAACCAGTAAAGGTAAAAGACATTTCTGTTGCCAACAAGCTTAGATTAGCAAGAAGGAACGCTTTTAACATACCAATTAAATTTATTTTGCTTTTATTTATTTTTTTATTTATTGTAGCAAGTTTTTTTGTAGAAACATCTACTTACAAGGCCTCCACAGAGGCGACAGAGCTTAGTCACTATAATCATAATTTGACTAATCCAAACCCACTTAACATAATTGCAAAGAAAAACGATGGTTCAGCCATAACAAATGAAGAGTATGAGGAGTTAGGTGAAATTTCTAAGGTCACAGAGGTGAAGAATTACACTTTATATGATGCATATCTTTTTTCAGAGGTTACTAACGGAGGAAGAACATACTATGTTGATGGAGTTGCGGTGAACAGAGATGATGAACGCGGGTCTTTGGTTCAAGGTAGGTTACCAAAAGAAGGGGCAGAAGATGAATTAGTGTTAGTATTAAATAAAGGGTACTATAGTTCAGAAGAACCTTCTTATTACGAAGAGTTGATGAAGCAAGAGATTATATTTCCATTACCTCTCATCGATGGAAAAGAATATAAAATTGTTGGAATAAAGACGGTTGAAGAGATTGAACCGTCAGAAGTAAATAGTGCTTACCATGTTTCTGCAATAGAGGTTCCCGATACTATGCTTACAGATCTGTACTACTCACAGATATTAGATGATCAAGAGGGGAATTTACCGATGAAGGTAAGTTTTACAGATGTGAATTTGAACGCTAGTGACGTTGAGTTTAAAGTTGATGAAACTGTTGAAAGTGGAACTGTAAAATTATCAGAAAATTTTGATCCTATGACTGAAAAAACAATAAATAATGGGGATTTTAATATTAAGTTAACTACTATTTACAATTCGATTAATCACAAATTTACTGTGGATGGATTTGAAAAGGCAGAGGATGAAGAAGGTTTGCCTATAATTTATATTAACCCAAGCGACTATGCAGAATTAATTGAAATTGGAAATTATCAAGCGTATATTACAGTAGAGCATAGTACAGATATTGAAGAAGTAGTAAAAAGTATAGAGGCTCTTGGTTATGATGCAGTGCCTGTTGTTGATACATTAGCAAGCCAAGGGTTTGTAGAAATAATGAATATAGTATTTTTCTTATTTACTATTGGTTTATTTATAGTGTTACTTGTTGTAGGGGCATTAGTTATAGGTATTGTTCTTAAGTCCAGGATTATTTATTTCAATATCTTAAGAATGCTAGGAGCAACACAAAAAATTTCAAGGCAGCTTGTTATTATTGAATTGATATTTATATCATTAATGGCCTACGGTCTATTTGCTGGAACTTTGATCCTAAATACATATGATATTATTAACATAAGTGCTTTGGATAATATGGTGAAGTATTACATGCCTATAGATTACCTTTCAAACTTTGTGATTATTATGGTATTAACCCTTCTAATAGGACTTATATTTGCTAGGAAACTATTTAAGAAAAGCACAATTAAAATAATGGGAGAGGAGAAGTAAGATGTTAGAGATTAAAAATGTTAGCAAAGTATTTAATAAAAGAAAGAAAAACCAAATCAATGCCATAGATCATACAACCCTTTCCTTCGAAAGTGCAGGATTAACGGCTTTACTAGGAGCTTCAGGATCTGGAAAAACCACACTACTAAATGTAATTGGAGGCCTTGATAAGGCTTCAGGAGGAGAAATTACAGTTGAAGATGAAAAAATAACAAGAAGAAGGTCTGGAAAAGTAGATAACATTAGAAACAAGTCCATTGGATATATTTTTCAAAACTTTAAACTTATTGAAGATAAAAGTGTATATGAAAATGTAGCTATTGTTCTTAAAATGCTTGGTATAAAGAGCCAGAGGGAAATAAGAGAGAGAGTTGAGTACGTACTAGATAAGGTGGGGATGCTTAGGTACAAAAAAAGGCCAGCGAGTGCTCTTTCTGGAGGACAAAGGCAAAGAGTCGCTATTGCAAGAGCTCTTGTAAAAGACCCAAGCATAATACTTGCTGATGAACCAACTGGAAACCTAGATAGTAAAAATACTATTGAAGTAATGAATATAATTAAAGAAATATCAAAAGAAAGGCTAGTAATTTTAGTAACTCATGAAAGACCTCTAGCTCAGTACTATTCCTCTAGAATTATTGAAATTGCTGATGGTAAAGTAGTAAGTGATTACATCAATGAAGGAGAAAGGGAGTACTATCATGCAGATGTCAATGATATTTACCTTGGGGACTTTGCAAAGAAGGAAACTTATCCGGGTGTTAATATCTACAAAAATGGTGAAGAGGAGATAAAGCTTGATATTGTTATAAAGAATGGTAACATCTATATCAGAAATAGTACATTTCAAAAAGTAGAAGTGGTAGACCAAAATTCTAGTATTGAGATTATTGAAGGAAAATACCAGCCTTTGAATAATTCAAGTGAAAGGGTTGTGGATTTTAAAATTAAGCCTTTAAAAAAATCTAAATTAAAGTATAGTAGTATTTTTAGATTTGGTGAAATATTTAGTAGTGGAATTAAGAAAATATTTGCTTACACAATCCTTAAGAAACTATCACTACTTGGATATGCTCTTGCCGCAGGGTTTGTAGTACTATCAGTTGCAGGACTAATGCCTTTCTTTATGCAAGAAGATGTGGATTTTATGGAAAAAGACAGACAGTATTTAACTACAGACAAACAGGTTAGCTTATCAGAAGCGGAAGAAATTAAAGGGACTGAAGGTGTGATTATGGCCTTTCCAGGAGACTCTATGGTCAGATTGAATATTAACAATAGTGATTTTTATGAATTTGAATCTGCAAGCATTATGGAGGTACCGAAAATTTCTATTTCAACTATGGATGAGGTGACAGAAGAAGAAATAATTTATGGCAGAATGCCAGAAAATAGCAAAGAAGTAGTTATAGATTCAATGTTAGCTGAAAGCTTATTAAGAACAGGTACGAATAGTTTGAAAAACATAAATATTAACAGTGAAAACGACTTTGTTGGAAAAGCAATATATCCTGGAAACTATAGTGATTTTGAGTACACAATCGTAGGGATTTCAAATAAAAATGAACCCTCAGCATATTTTGCAAGTGAAGAGTTACTAGATGTTATTAACTATACTACTGCAGCAGAAAAAAAGGTTCCTGTCCATGATTACAACTATGTAAAAGACATGATTACAATAACTAAGGGAGAGGCTCCAGAAAAAGGAGAAACCTTAACTACAGATAAGTCAGTAGACATAGGGAAAGAGCTAAGAGATGAAACTACAGGCAAAAAGCTTAAGGTTTCGGGATATTATGAAAGTGATAGTGTAGCAGGACAGATTGTAAATGCAGCTGATATGGAAGAGTCTGTATATAAAAATGTTACTGGCTTTACAGCAAAAACAGATGATAAAGATTTGGTGCTGGCTAGCATTAAAGGCTTTACTGATGGATATGAAAATTCTAAAGATGAGTATAGAACAAGTAAGTTTGAAAATCTTAAAATGATTCTAATATTCACATCAGTAGCATTAGTTATATCTTTTGTTGAAATATTCTTGATCCTACGAGCTTCATTTATCTCTAGGGTTAAAGAAGTTGGAACCCTGAGAGCTATAGGTGTTAAGAAAAGTGATATTTATAAAATGTTCTATGGTGAAATTATGGCAATAACATTATTTGCAAGTATACCAGGAGTGCTATTTATGGGGTATATAGTGGAAGGTATAAGTAACATGCCTTACATGGACAATTTCTTCATAGTAAATCCATTTACAATTCTTATTTCTATTGGGGCACTGTTCATTTTCAACATGATTATTGGATTATTACCTGTATATAATACAATAAGAAAAACACCAACACAAATATTAGCTAGAAATGATGTTAACTAAGAATTCGAAAAACTAAAACCTTAGGAAAAGGCGTTACCACAACTTAAAGTTGTCATCCGATGGTTTTATGTAGATTAAAAAAAGAAAAAGGTAGGGAAATTGCTCCCTATCTTTTTCTTTATGCAAGCTAGTAGATATGGTAGAATATAAAAGCGACTAAAATAAGTACAACTTATACAGGAGATTAAATAATGATACTAGCATGTAATAAAATACAAAAAGCCTTTGGAGAGAGGGTACTAATAAAAGATGGTTCTTTTCATATAGAAGACAATGAAAAAGCAGCCTTAATTGGGCTTAATGGGGCTGGGAAATCCTCAATTTTAAAAATGATTATGGGTGAGATGCCACTAGATGGCGGAAGTATAGTGGTAACGAAGGAAAAAACCATAGGGTACCTTTCTCAGCATCAAGAGATGAACTCAGATAACACTATTTACGATGAGGTAGCATCCTCAAAGGCCTATATAATGGAAATGGAAAATAAAATTTCAGTTCATGAACAAAATATTAGCAGGATGATAGGAACAGAACTTGAAGAGGAACTGGAAAAATACCACCTGCTTACAGAAGAGTTTACTAGAATAAATGGCTATGCATATAGAAGCGAAATTACAGGTGTATTAAAGGGCCTTGGGTTTACTGAAGAGGAATTTGTACTTCGAGTAAAAAACCTTTCTGGGGGGCAAAAAACTAGAGTATCTCTAGGTAAGCTTCTTCTTACAAATCCCGATATACTTCTTCTTGATGAGCCTACAAACCACCTTGATATGAATTCGATAGCTTGGCTGGAAAACTATCTCTTAAATTACAAGGGGGCAGTTTTGATTGTGTCCCATGATAGATACTTTTTAAATAAAGTAGTAAGTAAAGTAATAGAAGTTGAGGCTGGAACTATTACAATGTATCTAGGCAACTACAGCCAATTTGCTGAAAAAAAAGAAGTCCTTAGAAATATGAAAATAAGAGAATACTTAAAGCAGCAACAAGAAATAAAGCATCAAAAAGAGGTAATAACAAAGCTAAAATCTTTCAACAGGGAGAAATCCATTAAGAGGGCAGAGAGTAGGGAAAAGCTCTTGTCAAAGGTGGAGGTTATTGAAAAGCCTATAGACCAAGTTAATAAAATCAGTTTTCATCTTGAGCCAAACGTTCAAAGTGGTAAGGATGTTCTTTTTGCAGAACATGTGTCAAAGGCTTTTGATGAAAAAGAGTTATTTGAAGATGTAAATTTCTTAATTCAAAGAGGAGAAAGAGTAGCGGTAATAGGTGATAATGGAACAGGTAAGTCTACACTTCTAAAAATGTTGAATAAAATGATCCCTGTTAGTAAGGGAGAGTTTGTATTAGGGACAAATGTTCATATTGGTTACTATGACCAAGAATATGCCATTCTTAATGAAGGTAACACAATATTTGAAGAAATTCATGACGCATATCCAACACTTACTCATACGAAGGTTAGAAACGCGCTTGCTGCATTTCTATTTACAGGTGATGATGTATATAAAAGCATCAGTACCTTAAGCGGTGGAGAAAAGGGGAGAGTATCCCTTGCAAAGTTAATGCTTTCAGAAACAAATTTTTTAATTCTTGATGAGCCTACAAACCATCTTGATATTACATCAAAAGAAATATTAGAAACAGTATTAAGCTCATACGAGGGGACTATACTATATGTTTCCCATGACAGGTACTTTGTAAATCAAACAGCTACAAGAATACTAGAGCTTTCAAACAAAAAATTCATAGACTATATTGGAAACTATGATTACTACCTAGAAAAAAGAGATGTCTTAAATCCAGCCTATAATACAGTGGGTATGCAATTAAGCAATGGAAGTAAAGGGGCAGTATCCCTTAGTGACGAAGCCAAAGGGGCAGATGAAGTTAGTGGAAAACTAAGCTGGAAAGCAAGCAAAGAATTAGAAACAGCAAAGCGAAAGATAAGAACACAGATTAAAAGAGTAGAAGAAGAAATTGAAATGCTTGAAACAAGAGACATGGAAATAGATGAAGCCCTAACCTTAGAAGAAAACTATTCGGATATAGCTAAGTGTAAAGTCTTATCCTTAGAAAAAGATGAAATAAAATCAAGGTTAACAGAACTTTATGAAAGATGGGAAGTGCTTCATGCAGAAGAAGAAGAGTTAGGATAGAAAAAGCTAAAAATAAATGGAAAAAACAAAAAAACAAAAAAATTAATCTTACCCTATATTTCACTTGAATTCATTGGAAAATTCAGTTATAATATTTGAATGTAGGCAAACTATGAAAAGTCGGGAGGTGAATTAGAGAATGGCACAAGTTTTTGTAAAAGAGAATGAAAGTTTAGAGAGCGCACTTAAGAGATTTAAACGTTCATGTGCAAGAGACGGCATTTCTGGAGAGCTAAGAAAAAGAGAGTACTACGAAAAACCAAGCGTAAAAAGAAAGAAAAAGTCTGAAGCTGCAAGAAAAAAAGCAAATAAGAAATTCTAATTAAGCGCAGATGAGGTGATCAATTGAACATTAAAGAACAATTAATTAATGATTACAAAGAAGCAATGAAAGCAAAGGATGATGTCAAAAAGAACACTATTAACCTAGCTAGAGCTGCGATCAAACAAATTGAAGTTGATGAACGTAGAGAAGTTACAGAAGAAGATGTAATAAAGATTTTAACTAAACAAGTTAAGATGAGAAAGGATGCATTAGAGGATTTCATCAAAGCTGAGCGTAATGACTTAGCTGAAGCCTACAAAGACGAAATTGAAATTTTATCTAAGTATCTACCTGAATTAATGTCTGAAGCAGAAATAATTGCAGTAGTAACAGAAACAGCAAAATCAATGGAAATAACAGATCCGAGTCAAAAAGGTAAACTTATGGGAGCTTGTATGGGCAAACTTAAAGGAAAAGCTGATGGCTCATTGGTTAAACAAGTGGTCGACACATATTTTTCATAAGCATAAAGAATTTAAAATAGAGAGTTTAATTACTCTCTATTTTTTTTATGGCAGATTCTAGAATATTCATTGATAAGCTTAATTGATCATCATTTATTATTAAAGGCGGAGATAGGGTTAGTACGTTGTCAGCTGATACTTTAAAGCTTAGGCCAGAAGTTAGACAGTCATATAAGACTTTTTCTGCTTCTAAGGAAGCTTTTTCTTTGGTGGCTTTGTTTAGAACAAGCTCAACAGCAACAAGTGCTCCGATTTGCCGTATATCCCCAATAAGAGAAGAGTTAAAAGAGATAATTCTTTTGACCATGTAAGCTCCAATATCATTAGCTCTATCAAGAAGGTTATCTCTTTCAAGAGTATCGATTAAAGCTAGTGCAACAGCAGAGCCTAATGGGTTCTTCTCATGAGTGAAATGCCCCATTGAGGTGTCTTCACAAATATCAAACTTCTTGTGCGCAATAACTGCTGAGAAGGGAATAAGGCTACCACCTAGACCTTTACCTATAGTAAGAATATCTGGAGTTACACCAAAATTTTCGAAAGAATACATTTTTCCTGTCCTTCCAAAGGCGGTAGGTATTTCATCGAAGATAAGTGCAACGTTATATTTAT
>CAYJFM010000029.1:0-28470 GCA_964369805.1 uncultured Oscillospiraceae bacterium | reverse complement strand
TTATAGAAACAATCTATGTTTATGATGAAAATAGAATAGAGATAATTTGGAAGTTTAGAGATTTCTTTAAGAAAGAGGAGGTGGTAAAGTTGAAATCTATTAATTCAAATAAGGAAAGCCTCTAAAAGGGCTTTTGTATACGATTATATTTTTTTAGTCTTTAAGTAACACATTCAGGATTAACGATCTTTGGTGTAGTTATATGTGGCTTTATCGTTGGGTCGTCAGAGGACAGCTTAAGAGGAAATGCGCAGAGCGTTATGGAGAAATCAGTAGAATCATATGTGGGTGAAAATTAGGAGTAGTGTGAATGAAAAGTTTAGTGACAGCTATTGCAGCATTGTTGATTCTGTTAGTTATGATGATGCAATTTGTGTCGAATCAAGTTTTGCATGACAAGCTTACAAAAGTTGATAGAGCAGTGTTTGCTTTTCAAGAAGAGCTCAAAGAAGAGGGAGTTATAACTTTTGATATCGAAGATAGGTTGAAAAAAGACATAAGTGAAGCCTTAGGTTGTGATGAAAATCTTGTGGTTATAAATGGAGATCGAGTAGAAAAATATAGAGGTGAAAGAATTGATTATGAAGTAACAATGCCTCTTGAGGGACTAGTTTCTTCATTTTGGGGAGTGGAAACAGGTGGAGACTATAAGATAGAGGGCTCAACTATGAGTGAGAAGATTGATAGGAGGTCAAATTGGTGAGAAAGGATTTTACTCATGAAAAATTTAATAATAACAATTGGTATATTAATTTTAGCCTTTAATCTGATAATCTTTCAAACTGATGTTAATAAACTCCGTAGAGATGTAAGTAAGGTGGAGGAGGCAACTAATGAGGTGCTGTCCTCCACCTTGTCTATTAACAACTATGGATTTAGGGAGGGAATTTTAATATACGATGTTAACTCAGTGGAAGAAATAATAAATATATTTGAGGTTAATATTCCAGAAAGTGTAGATTATGAAATTATTATGGAATTTAGAGGTGATGAGGGAAGCAGCTGGATTAAAGTGAAAAAAGGAGGAACTATATATAAGGATGAATTAGATTTAAATGCTAAAACCCTCTATTTAACTTTGAAAGCTACTGCTAAGCCTTTTACCTTGGATTTTTTGGAGAAAAGGGAAATTGAAATAGTAATTGAGAGAGAAGGGGCGTTGATTTCTCACTAACAAAAGGAGGGAATTATGAATAGAAGAGGAGAACATTCGAGTGGAATAGAGAATAAAATGAAAGGGAAGGCTTTTAGGCGGGGGGCAATAATTGTGAGTGTTGTGATTGCTTTACTAGGGAGTACCTTTGTTTCGCTAGGATACAACATAAAAGACTTTACCGTTAAACCTAAATCAACAAGTAACTATTTTAGAGGACTGTCAAGCACAAAATCTTTTCAGGTTACAGACCCAAAATTTGGAGGAAAAATACAGACAACTAAAATGACTAGGATAGCGCCATTAAGTGGAAATGGATATGGGGTAGAGAAAAATACAAGTTTATACCCGCTTAGAGGTTCGGCGCACGCCTATTTATGGAGCCTAAAAGGGAGGAAGGCTAACCAACCAGCAGGGTTCAAAGTTTATGATTGTATAATTTGGGATGAAAGCAAAAGAAGGTATTTAAAGATAGATGTTCAGCACAAAGTGATAAGCTGGGTAACTTCACCTGGGTATAAAAGAGCCTTTGGTCCATATATTGCTTTTTCCAAAAATCCGAGTATTATTGCAAGGACATCTGGAATAAAAAAAGTAGTGATTGAAACGACATATTATGAGGCAGGAACAACAAAGCCAATAAGTATAAAGTCTAATATATCTGTAAAAGATGTTGATTTCTATCAAATGATGGAAATTTATCCGATTATTGATTATATAACAACTTCAGATACAAAACTCAAAAAACACAAGAGTAGTAATAAATTTGTATACCCAGCTCTTGTGGACAGTTTGAACCATGATCCAAGAGCTACTTTTGGCGTGATTTATAATACTTCAAAGCTCTATACAGTTTTTGAAGACCCTAGAGCGACAGTAGGTTATGCTAGTGAAAAGTTAAATTATAACACATTATGGAAGCCAGGAAATGGTGCTAAATACTTTTCAACTGACTCAAGTACAATTATATTTCCTAAAAACAATAAACCAAGCATTTGGCCTTTTCATAAAATTACAGGTGAAAATGATAAAAGCAAACCATCAGTTAAGAACATTGATTATTATGGTGGAGAATTCCATATTGATGAGGATGTTCAAATAGGGGCAAATATTATAGACTTGCCTGCAGATGTGAATCAGAAAAGTGACTTGCTTAGTATAAGATATGAAATAATAAAAGATGGTGTTAAGATACATTCTCAAAAACTTACTGACAGGATTTCTTCACTGGAAGAAGAGGGCATAGAAGTTTATATTAATGAAACAATTAATGAGTTAGGTGTTGGAGATTATAAAGTGAACTGGTATGCTTTTGATAATGTGTTTGGATCTAAGGAGGTTGGACCTGTGGCTATGAAATTTGAAATTATTGCGAAAAAGAAAAATCCAGAAACGTGGGTAGAAGGTTATGTAGACCATTTGTTTATGTGGAATAAAAACAGACATGATTTTAATAAATTTTATAGCAAAAAAGCAGGAACTCCTTATGTGGAAAGTGATGATAAAGTTGAAGTTGAGGAATATATTGAAAGTGATCTAAGGCCAAGAAAACGCTGGTATAATGTCTTTTGGCCAGGGGAGGAGTTTAGCTTAAAAGCGAAAGCAGGAGAAGATGTGGATAGCATTAAGGTAACAATTAAAAATAATAGAGGAACAAGAAGTGGCGACGGAGAAACATACTATGAAACTTGGCTAAAAAAAGATAATGGTGGAAACTGGACTGGAAACCTCTGGCATGAAAGCATGGTTGATAAAGGCGGTGTAGAGGAACCAGTAGTTGTGAACTTCCATTTTACAACATACTACTATAGCGAAGAGGAAAAAACAGATGTTGTACCTATTATTATTGACAATTATAGGCCATTTTGGGATTTAGATTTTAAGGTGGCATAATAAAAAAACAACCTTTTTTCTTGTTTAAACATACAAAAGATGATAATATAAGATTTGTGAGACAATTGGAGGTATTATGGAAGAAAAAGGACCTTTTATTAGAGCGAATACAGTTGTGGTTGGAGCTGGTGCAGCTGGGCTATTTTTTGCCGCATGGCTAAAGGAACCTGTGCTGATATTAGAAAAAACTGACAAAACAGCATTGAAACTGCTTATGAGTGGAAAAGGAAGCTGTAATATCACTAATGGAAAGTATTTAAAAGATTTTACGGAAAAGTACGGCGATCATGGGAAAATCATCAGAGGTGTTCTGAAAAAATTTAGCAATAAAGATTTAATCAGTTATTTTAATGAAAGAAACTTGTTGCTAGAGGAAAGATCTGACGGTAAGGTTTTTCCAAAATCTCAAAGTGCTAAGGATGTAAAAGAATTATTACTATCAGAAATAAGAGAGAATAGCAGTGAGGTAAGAACTAATTATCCTGTAAAAACTATTGAGAAAACGATAGAAGGGGAGTACGTTCTAAATGAAGAAATCCTTTGCAAACAGTTAGTGATTGCAACAGGAGGAAAGTCATATCCAAACACTGGGTCTAATGGAGAAATGTTTGATGTTTTGGAGAGACTAGGCATTAAGATAATAGAGCCTATTCCTGCATTAGTGCCATTAGAAATTGAGAAATATCCCTTTTCTGAGATAAGTGGTGTGTCTGTGGCCAAAGCTAAGGTAAAGATCTTAGACGGAACCACTAAGAAGAAGCTAAGTGAAAAAACATCAGGTTTATTATTTACAGATAAATCTATTTCAGGACCAGCAATTTTAGACATATCAAGATATGGAAAGGTTGGGGATCAACTTAATATACAGTTTATTGATAGAAGTGAAGATCTTGTAACGAAAGACAGCACTAAAAGTCTGCTCAATTACCTAGTGGAAGAAACTAGGTTGCCTAGAGCATTGCTAAGCAAACTCATTCAGATAATTGGAATAGATGAAAATCAAAAAGCAAAGGCGGTGGCCCCTAAAACACTTAGACCTTTTATTGAAGGATTCCCTTTTGTTATTAGCGGGAACCTAGGATTTGAAAAGGCAATGGCTACAGCGGGGGGCGTTGCCCTAGAAGAAATAGATATGAAAACCTTTGAATTGAAAGAACACAAAGGCCTTTATATAATTGGGGAAGCTTGCGATGTAGACGGAGACACAGGTGGATATAATATTCAATTTGCGTTCTCATCTGCAGTAGCTGCAGCAAACCACATTAAAAGCAAGAACTAGAATATTATTATTTTACTTAATTGGAGGGAAAAATTGAACTTAGAGAAATTTTATCAAGCAGAATTTGCGCTTAAGAAAGTCGCAAGAAAAACAGGTGTAATTAAAGCGGGAAATATTTGGCCGAACAAGGGAATTTATCTAAAAACAGAGAATCTCCAAAATACAGGTTCCTTTAAGCTTAGAGGAGCATATTTTAAAGTTTCAAATTTGACAGAAGAGCAAAGAGCAAGAGGAATTGTTGCCTGTTCTGCAGGAAACCATGCTCAAGGTGTAGCTATGGCAGCTAAGGCAACGGGGACAAAAGCGACTATATTTCTACCAAGCACAGCACCTATATCTAAGGTTGAAGCAACTAGAAGCTACGGTGCGGAAATAAGGTTAATTGACGGAGTGTATGATGATGCTTATCATGCAGCCGTTGAATATCAAAAAGAAACAGGCGCAGCGTTTATTCATCCATTTGATGATGAAGATGTAATTTGTGGACAAGGGACAGTGGCTTTAGAAATACTAGAGCAGTTACCAGAAGTAGATGCAGTTGTAGTGCCAGTTGGTGGCGGTGGGCTTATTTCAGGCATTGCTTATGTTATTAAAAAATTGAAACCATCATGTAAAGTTTATGGTGTTCAAGCTGAAGGTGCAGACAGTATGGCTTTTTCATTAGAAAAAGGATCGAGAAAAACACTTACATCAGTAAGAACTTTTGCAGATGGTATTGCCGTAAAAGTACCTGGAGAGCTAACTTTTGAAATGTGCAAAGAGTATGTAGATGAAGTAATTACAGTATCTGATGATGAAATTTCAGGGGCAGTACTGGCTTTAATTGAAAAAGAAAAGCTTGCGGCTGAAGGCGCTGGAGCGGTGGCTGTAGCATCAATTCTATTTGATAAACTACCTCTTGAAGGAAAAAAGGTATGTGCATTAGTATCAGGCGGAAACATAGATGTGAACATTTTATCAAGAGTTGTTAATAGGGGACTTGAAGTAGCAGGAAGACTTACTGAAATTTCAGTTGAACTACTTGATAAACCAGGCCAACTACAGGCAGTAGCAACTATAATTGCCGAAAAAGGTGGAAATGTTACAAAAGTAAACCATAAAGTTGGTGGGGAAGATTATGGGGTTAATGATTGCATACTTCACATCACCATGGAAACAAGGAATCATACTCACTTAGAGGAGATTAAAGAATATTTTAGACAAGAAGGGTACAAGTTAGTTTAATAACTTACCTAATAAAGAGGAGGGAAAAATGAAAAAAATATTATCAGAAAAAGCACCAGCTCCAATCGGGCCTTATTCACAAGCCGTGGAAGTAAATGGAATGATTTACTGCTCTGGTTCAATTCCACTAGATGCTGAATCGGGTGAAATTGTAGGAACAACAATTGAAGAGCAAACAGAAAAAGTGTGCACAAACATCCAAGCTGTTTTAGAAGCTGCCGGATTAACATTTGATAATGTAGTTAAAACTACATGCTTTTTAGATAAAATGGAAGACTTTGCTGCTTTCAACGGAGTTTATGGTAAGTACTTTACAAATAGTCCTGCTAGATCTTGCGTAGCAGTAGAAGAATTACCTAAGAAAGTTTTAGTAGAAGTGGAAATAATTGCTGCTAGATAAAACTACGAAGACTAACTAAAAAATACACAAATAAAAGACACCTCATTGCAGAGTTAATCAATTTAAATTATTGACTTTGCAATGAGGTGTAATTTTTGATTTCAAAAGAAATATTAATCGCTATAATATCGGTTCTATGCTTTCGTCTTGCTTTAGTAAATAGTATTTTGCGAATAGATACCGAGATTGTAGCAAGCTGCCGAAATTAAGCAGGCGGATTACTCAGCTGACTCTAGTTCCTCTTTTGCGCTAAATAAAACAGCAATAAAAGCTGAAACCGCTGCTACTGCAATTGCTATTCTTATAATACATGATACTGTTTTCATAATTATACCCTCCATTTTCTGTGTTATGTCTATAAGGACACTCTATTAATTAAGCATATATACTTGAAGGGCTTTAGTCAATAGGTAATTGGTAAAAAAAGCAAATTGTCGAAAGGTAAGAGCAGGCTGGAAATAAAATAGAAGAAGTTATTTGATTTATAAAGAAATTATATAACTTGAGTTAGTTTGAAAAAAATAAGGGTAACAATTAATTAATGTTAAATAAGCGCGCGAATATATTTAAGTTAGAGGAGAGATTCAAGTTATTAGGAGGAAATATGAGTAAGATAGTAGTAGTAGGAGCAAATCACGCTGGAACGGCAGCAATTAACACCATATTGGATAATTACAAAGAAGAAGAAATAGTAGTTTTTGATCAAAATAATAATATAAGTTTCTTAGGATGTGGAATGGCACTGTGGATTGGTAACCAAATTGAGGGGGCTGAAGGTCTGTTCTACTCTAATTGTGATATTCTTGAAAATAAAGGTGCTAAAATCTATATGGAAACAAAAGTAAGTAATATAGATTACGCTGGTAAGAAAATTAGTGCAGTGACTAAAGATGGTGTAGAGATAGTTGAAGAGTATGATAAATTAATACTTGCAACAGGCTCAAAACCTATTATTCCAAATATAGAAGGAATTAATCTAAAAAATGTTCAACAAGTAAAATTGTATCAAAATGCCGCAGAAGTTATTGAAAAACTAAATAAGGCAGAGGTGAAAAATGTTGCAGTTGTTGGTGCCGGATATATAGGTGTTGAATTGGCGGAAGCATTTGTAAGGTGTGATAAAGAAGTTACATTAATTGACATGGCAGATACCTGTCTAAGCACCTACTATGACAACGATTTCTGTGACATGATGGCTGAAACTTTAAGTAAAAATGGGGTGAAGCTTGCTTTTGGAGAAAGTGTAGAAAAGCTTATAGGTGAAAACGGAGCGGTAACTTCTGTTGTAACAAATAAAGGAACACATAAGGCTGATATGGTAATTATGGCAATTGGATTTACGCCTAATACTGAACTCGGAGCGGGGGAAGTTGAACTGTTTAAAAACGGGGCATATTTAGTTAATAAACAACAAGAAACTTCGATTAAAGATGTGTATGCAGTAGGGGACTGTGCAACTGTTTATGATAATTCTATTGAAGATGTGAATTATATTGCACTTGCTACAAATGCTGTCAGATCTGGAATAATTGCTGGACATAATGTTGGAGGAACTCCATTGGAAACTATTGGAGTGCAAGGCTCAAACGGAATTAGTATTTGGGGCTTAAATATGGTATCAACAGGGCTTAATGTAAAAAGAGCAGAGCAGTTTGGCTATGAGTTTTTAGTGACTGAGTTTACAGATAATCAAAGACCAGAGTTTATGGAAGCAAATGACGAAGTAAAAGTAAAGATTATATATGACAAAAAAACAAGAAGAGTTCTAGGAGCTCAGATGGCATCTACTTATGACATGTCAATGGGAATACACATGTTCTCTTTAGCAATTCAAGAAAAAGTTACAATTGATAAGCTGAAGTTACTTGATATTTTCTTCTTACCACATTTTAATAAACCATATAACTATTTGACAATGGCAGCATTATCAGCTGAGTAGAACATAATAAAAATTAATTAATGAAGGCAGCCTTATGGCTGCTTTTATTAATTAAAAGCAAAAAATAATACCCTTAGAAAGCTAAGGGTATTTTGGTACACCATCACAGGGTCGAACTGTGGACACCCTGATTAAGAGTCAGGTGCTCTGCCAGCTGAGCTAATGGTGCTTATTAACAAGGAAAAGTATAGCACAGATAAGAATAGGCTGTCAAGAGAAATAAAGAATTACAAAAATTGAAGAAATACTCGAAATGCCGAGAAAAACCAGTATAGAAAATATACAATAAATGCTATAAATGTGTCAAAATACTATGTTAAAGTGCTAAAATCTTTGCAATGGCACAAATATTGTAGTATAATGAACTGATATTATATAGAAAATTGAAGCTACACTAAGAGAAAGGTGTTTATGGAAAGTATATTAAGTGAGTTAGGCATATTATTATTAGCTGTACTAATCTGCATTTGGATTATTATAGATGTGAAACATAAGAAAAAAGAATTGGAAATCTTGAAAGAAATAAAAACAGGAATTACCAGTGTTGAAACTTTGTTTAACAATAGTGATGAGGCTAGTTTAAAAGAAGCTACCGAAACAGTTAGTAATAAAGCAACAGAAAAAATCGAAAATCTTGACATTACAGAAATAAGCAATTTGAAAGAAAGAGAAAGTTTCGAAGAATTCTCGAAACAAGAGACTACTGAGGCTGAGCTAGAAGGCCTGGAGAAAGAAACGTCCATATTGGAAGATGAAAAAGACGTGATGCTAAATGAAGAGAAGGATATAAATACAGGCCTTACTCCAGAATTAGAAACTGCAGGTGCAGAATTAGAAAAAAATATTCAGGGTGGCTTTCCTAGTGAAAGTGAATTCTTACGGGATTTAGAAGAAGCTAGCAATAAGTTTAAAACTGACGTAGAAGAGAAAATGGCAACTGTTAATACCCAGAACTCGGCATACAATTCAGTTAATATAAATAATGAAAAAAAAACATACAGTGATTATATCATCAAGAAACCCGATTACATTAGCAAAACGGGGAGACAGTATTATAAGGAAGATATAGAGATGCAAATAAGGGACTAATACGAACGAAGGTAAATTAGTCAGTATGAAAAGATATAGGAGATGGAGGAAACTATGATTTGCAACAAATGTAAAAGTAGAATAGAACCAGGGAATAGTGCATGTGAAAACTGTGGAGAAAAAGTATCTAACATGCCACAAGGAAGTGAAAATCAAAACGAACCAGTTTTTGATGCTAAAAAATTCTCAGTGGGCATTAATTGGGATGTTAATACATTTAACTCTGCTAATCAAAAGAAAGTAGAAGAGGTGTCTTTTGACTGGGGAAGTATGGACGTTTTTACAGAGCTTAAACAAAAGGAAGAGCCAAAAGTTGAAGAGGAGCCGCAAGTTTTAGAAAACATAGCAGAACCAGCAACTGAAGTGAAGGAAACAGTATCACCTATAATTGAAGCAGCACCTACTATTTCTGAAGACCCTATAACACCTAAAGAAGATTTGAATGAAACCAAGTATAAAGAAGTAGAACTTTACTCAGAACCAATGCAAAGTAAGCCTATGGAGAAAAACTTTGTAACAGAAGAGGAAAGTGAAATTGCTAGCAAAATTCCTGATTGGGCAATTCCAAAAGGGGGATTAAAGCAGGAAGATATAGAAAATTATCAAAAAATCGAAAATGTACAAATAAATGAAGCAACGTTAGATGAAGAAATTAATAGTGCACCTAGGAGTGAAGAAGTAAAACCAAAGTTCACATTAGATGATTTATTTGCAGAAGGTGCAAAAGAGACTGTGACACCAGAGCCAACAGTTCCAGTCTTCACACCAGAGAATGTATTTGCCTCAGTGGAAGAACCAGTTGTAGAAGTTGCAGTAACTGCTCAAGCAGAAAAACCAGTTGTGGATGTAGTACAAGAAGCAGAAATAACTGCACCAGTAGAGGAACCAACAGTTCCAGTCTTCACACCAGAGAATGTATTTGCCCCAGTGGAAGAACCAGTTGTAGAAGTTGCAGTAACTGCTCAAGCAGAAAAACCAGTTGTGGATGTAGTACAAGAAGTAGAAGTAGCTACACCAGTAGAGGAGCCAACAGTTCCAGTTTACACACCAGAGAACGTATTTTCCTCAACAGAAAATACAGTTGAAATCCCTGCGACGGTATCAGTAGAAGAGCCAGTTATAGAAGAGTCTGTAAAAACTGACTCCGAAGAAACATATACAGAACCTTTAGTCGGAGAAGAAAAGGGAGAAACCACTTTTACACTAGATGATTTATTTGGAGACGAAGAAAAAGAAGAAGTTTTCGAAGTTGAAAAAAATAATTTTACGCCAGAGAGTGTTTTTGCTGTAAAAGAAGAAGTAGTAGAAAAATCAGTTTTCACACCTGATCAGATTTTTTCTCCAGATACACCAAAAGTGGATGCTGTACAAATAGCTGAACCAACGCCAGAGGTAGAAACAGCACCAATTGAAGAGCCAACGCCAGTAGTAGGGGTGGCACCAATTGTAGAACCAACGCCAGAGGTAGAAGCAGCACCAATTGTAGAACCAACACCAGAGGTAGAGGTGGCACCAATTGTAGAACCAACGCCAGAAGTAGAGGTGGCACCAATTGTAGAGCCAACACCAGAAGTAGAGCCTACACCAATTGTAGAGCCAACGCCAGAAGTAGAGCCTACACCAATTGTAGAACCAACACCAGAAGTAGAGGCGGCACCATCAACACCAATTGTAGAACCAACTACAAATGTAGAGCCAGAGCTAGTAACTGAAGACAATAAAACTTTCAAAATGCCGGAGGTAGAAGTTAAGCTTGATGCAGCACAGGAAATAGATGATTCTGAGAAAGATACTATTATTGAAGGTAAAGAGCTAGAGGACTTACTGTTTAGAGAAGTAACAAGGGACCAAGCACAAAAGACTCAGAAAGTGAATAAGTTCTATACTTTTAATAGAAAAAATGAAGAATTCCAGAGACTGCTTGATGAAGAATATGAAAAGTATCAACAAGAGAAAAATGAAAGTAAAGGCGGATTCAGTAATTACGCTGCTGAAAGAAAATTTGAAACTAGTGAAGAATTTGAAGGGATTTTATCCGCTGAGCATATTGAGGAGATGACAAAGGCTAGAGAAATGTTCTTTGAAGAAGAAACCATTGATGCCAAAAGTGAGCTTAAGGATGATGCAGCGCCTATTAAAGCAAGACCAGAACCAAAAGTAGATGCTAATGAAATAAAAGAAGTAGCAACTATTAATAAAGTTATGGTAGATAGCCCTGCAAAATCGGAAGCGTTGGAAGAGCCAATTAAAAAAGAGGCAATACCAGAGCTTTCAAAGGCAGAGAAAAAAGCTTTGGATAAAAAGCAAAAAGAAGAAGCAAAACTTGCGAGAAAAGCAGCTAAAGACGAAGAAGATGACGATTACGATGATGAAAAAGGTGGACTTGCAGGAAAAATTATTATAGGAGTGCTATTTGCATTAATTATTTGCATGGTAGTAATCCTAGTAGTGAAGTTTGTTGCACCGACTAGTGAGATGGCAGAATTTATAGACAGCTTTGCATTAAAGATTTTAAATCTTTTCCAATAGTAATTATAGGAGGTAGAGTATGTTTGGGAATAAAGGGAAGAAGACGAACGAGGATGGGACGGTAGATAAATCAAAAAAAGTAGCTATGGTGCAATGGATAATTGCAGCAGTGTTGTTAATTGGTGTTATCTTTGTAGCACTTATTGGAGTAATAACTGACTATCTTTGGTTTAATGAACTTGGATATGTAAGTGTATTCTTTACAAAACTAGTTGCGATGTTGCAGATAGGAATTCCTACATTCGCAGTAGTCTTAATACTATCGTATATATACTTAAAAACTTTAAAAAGAGGTTATTGCAAAAAGTTGGCCTCTGAAATTAGCAAAGATGATAAAAGAAAAATCAATAAGATTACATGGGTTGTTTCAGCAGTGGCAGGTCTAGTTGTATCAGTGATATTTACAAGATCACTGTGGTTTCAATTATTACAAGTCTTAAATAGTTCGGACTTTGGAACAGATGACCCAATTTTCAATCTAGATATATCATTTTACGTATTCCAATTAGATTTCTGGGCACAGTTAAATAATTTAATGATAGTATTTATAGGAATATATGTATTGATGACTGTAGTGTACTATATAATACTAATGTCATTTGGAAAACCAGAAACTTCGACTCAATCAACACCTTTTGATGAAGAGGAAGAAACATTTTCAGGCAGCGACTTTAAAGAAGAAAAAGCAAAGAACCCATTTGAAAACTCACCACTTGGTAGCGTTGTAGGAAAGTTCTTTGAAGGTATGACTGGAAAAGGACCACAAAGAAAACCATCAAGCACAGGCCAAGAAAGTATAATTAATGGAGTTTTAGAAATTGCAAAAGTACAAGTTGGAGTGCTAGGAGCATTATTCTTCTTGATGTTAGGTGCAAATTTCTTCCTTAGACAATTCTCATTACTACTTGGATCAAATGGGACTGTATATGGTGCGGGTTACACTGATGCAAATGTAACACTATGGATGTATAGAGTGCTAATTGGATTAGCCTTAGTAGGGGTAGTTGCTGTAATAATTTCAGTCAAGAAAAATAGATTAAAACCAATAGTGGTTACATTCTTATTAATGGTTGTAACAGGTGTAGTTGGAATGGGAGCTGAAGTAGGAGTACAGAAATTAATTGTAACTCCAGATGAAATCAGCAAAGAATCCGAGTATCTTGAGTATAATATCGAATTTACGCAAAGTGCATATGATCTTCAAGAAGTTACAATTAAGCCATTTAGTGCAGATAATACATTGACTAGTGAAGATATAGCTAACAATTCTGAAACTATAGATAACATCAGAATTAATGATTATACGCCAGCTAAGCAATTCTATAACCAAACACAGAGTATTAGGCCATACTATACATTTAACGATGTTGACGTTGATAGGTATACAATAGATGGAGAGTACACCCAGACATTCTTATCAACTAGAGAGATTGATGAAGATAAAGTTACAGACACTTGGCTAAATAGACATATCAAATATACCCATGGATATGGTATTGTAATGTCAAGAGTAAATGAGGTTACAGCTAGCGGGCAGCCTAATATGATAGTTGATAGCATACCACCAGTATCGACAGCTCCGGAGATTGAAATAACAAGACCAGAGATATATTTTGGCGAACTGAGTAACAACTATAGCGTTGTTGGAACAAATGAAACAGAATTTGACTACCCAGATGGAGATACAAACCAGTATACTGAATATGAAGGTAGTGCAGGAATAAAGATGACTCTATTAAATAGAATCATGTTTGCAATTGAAGAGAGAAGTTTGAACTTATTAGTTTCATCAAACATTACAAGCACTTCAAAAATAATAGTCAATAAGAATATTATGGAGAGAGTAAATAAAATTATGCCATATCTCCAATATGAAAATGATCCATATATGGTAGTTGATGAAGGAAAGCTATATTGGATAATTGATGCATATACGACAAGCGATAAATATCCTTACTCACAACCATATGATACTGAAAATGCTGGAGCTACAAATTATATTAGAAACTCAATCAAAGTAGTAGTTGACGCATATAATGGGGATGTAAATTACTATATTGTAGACAAAGAAGACCCAATTGCAATGACACTTCAATCAATATATCCAGACTTGTTCAAAAATGGAGATGAAATGCCAGAAGGATTACAATCTCACTTGAGATACCCAGCAGAAATGTTAGATATTCAAGCGGAAGTATATAAAAGATACCACATGGAAGATGTTACTGTATTCTATCAAAATGAAGATATTTGGGATATTTCGAAAGAAATTTACGGTACAAGTGAAGAAGCTCCGATGTCTTCAAATTACTACATATTAAAAATCCCAGGTGAAGACGAAGCTGAATTTGTAAATTCAATTCCATATTCACCAAAAGATAAGAATAATATGACCGCACTACTAATGGCAAGAAACGATGGAGAGGCTTATGGAGAACTGGTATTGTTCCAGTTACCAAAGGGTGAAGCTGTAGATGGACCTCTGCAGATTGAAGCAAAGATAACACAGGATGGCACAATTTCAAAAGACTTCTCACTTTGGGAGTCATCAGGACTTTCATATACAAGAGGTAACATGTTTGTTATACCTGTGGAAGAATCTTTGATTTATGTAGAGCCAGTTTACCTTGAAGCGGCAAACTCAAGTATACCAGAGGTAAGAAGGGTAATTGTAGTTTATGATGATAAAATTGCATACGAAGAAACCTTGGATGAAGCCTTAGCATCGCTATTTGGTGAAGGTGGACAGGCTACTACTCCAAGTGAAACAACATCATCAGAAGATGAAGGAAACACAACAGAAGAGTTAATAGCACTAATTTCGGATGCTTTTGAAGCAGCACAAACAGCAGCAGGCACTGGAGACTGGGATGCATATGGGGAGCATATGCAAGATGTTTCAGACTATCTTGAAGATTTAGCAAAATAAGGCTAGTAAGTTTAATTTAATAAGTCATACTTATATGAGGCCTAGTAAAATAGGCCTCATAAGTTGATTAAGGAAGGAAGGAAAAGTGAAAAACGCATTATTTGATTATGACATTAATGAAATGTTATTTTGTATTAAGCCAGAAGACCATAACCCAAAAGCAATAGAGCAAATCTTGAGGAGTCATCCTGAAGTAAAATTTGTCTCCTTAGTAGGGATTGATATAGGTGGACTAGATACAGATGAGAAAATTCCTACAGATGCATTTATAGAAGATATGGAAAAGTTCTTTAGGGATGGTGTGCAGACAGATGGATCAAGCGTTGTACTTCCTGTAATTGCAACATTAAATGATGCTAAGGTGGATATTATTCCAGATTTATCAGTTAATTGGTATGTAGACTACAACTTAAAGCATATTGATAGAGATACAAGATTACCAGTGGGAACATTAAGAATACCATCTTTCCTAAAACATAATGACGTGTTAGATGTTGGAGCTAGGGTTGTTTTGAGAGATGCTATAAATACTTTCAAAAATGAACTTTTGTTAACTATTAAAGAAAATCCATATGTATTAGAAAACATGGATTTAGATTCAGCAGATGATATTGAAGAAATTCTTTTGACTAGTGCAACAGAACTAGAGTTTTGGGTTAAGACTCCTGAAGAAGACGCTATGGGTGATGAACTTTCAACTGCTCAAGTATTAAAAGAACAATACTGGAAAAGAACTATTGGCCCAGTTAGAACAGCTTTAGAAAAATCAATTATGTTCCTAGATAAATTTGGATTTGAAGTTGAAATGGGGCATAAAGAAGTAGGTGGAGCAAGAGCTAAGCTAGGAAGTGCTGGTCACTATGAACATGTAATGGAACAACTAGAAATAGACTGGAAATATGCAGAGGCTATGCAGGCTGCTGACAATGAAATGCAGGTGAAATATTTAATTAGAGATGTATTTAGACTGTATGGATTAGATGTGATTTTTTCAGCAAAACCAATACCAGGTGTTGCAGGAAACGGAGAACACACACATTTAGGTGTGGCAGCAAGGCTGAAAAATGGAAAAGTAATTAATTTGTTTAATCCAAAAGATATGACTGAAGACTTTTTAAATCCAATTGGCTTTGGAGCTTTAATGGGGCTACTTCATAACTATGAAGTAGTAAATCCGTTTATTTCAGGGACAAACGACGCCTTTGATAGGCTTAAGCCAGGCTTTGAAGCCCCTGTATGTGTCGTAACTTCACTTGGACATAGCCCTGAACTGGCTTCTAGAAATAGAACTATATTAGTAGGACTTGTACGGGAATTAAAAAACCCACTTGGAACAAGATTTGAGTTAAGAGCGCCAAATCCTAGAAGTAACACTTACTTGGTAATAGCATCAGCATATATGGCAATGCTAGATGGAATTAAGGCAGCACTTTCAAATCAAAAAACTTCAAAGGAATTGGAAGTTTCAATTTCTAAGAAGAGAGGCGAAGAGGATTTCTACTTGGATACATCTAGACAATATAGAAGTGAAGAAGACGTGTTTGAAGCATACAACGATCAGGAAAGAAATGACTTCTTTGGCAAAACTCCTATAACAGTTTGGGAAAACTTAAAAGGACTAGAAACCCATAAAGAAAAATTAAAAATATATGAAACTGGAGGAGTTAAGGATGAAAAAATAATCGAATCATATAAAGAAGCAGTTGTTCAACAATGGGCAATGGAGTTACAAAAGAGAATAGTTCCTAACACTATGGACCTTGTAAGAAGAGCGAAAAAAAGTCATACTCCTGAAACTGGAAATAGCTATGATGATATTCAATGGGAAAAAATTGCCAAGATAAGAGAATATCTGGGAAGAGATACAATTGATAGTAAATGCTTGCTCACAAGAATATCTATAGCAATAGAAGAAAGTGACTATGACACAGCATCTGACTTACAAATTGAAATGCAAAAGGAAGTACACAACCTTAGACATCTATACACAACATATAAGAAAAACCTATTTTAAGTAGAAAAGAGGAAAGAATGCTAGATATAAAAAGAATAAGAGAAGACTTTGAAAACGTGAAGGCAGCTGTAGAAAGAAGAGGAAATGGAGATTTCAATATTAATCAAGTGATAGAGCTTGATAAAAGAAGAAGGGAAATCTTAGTTAATGTAGAACAAATGAAGGCTACCCAAGGGAAGGTTTCAAAGCAAATTCCAATATTAAAAAAAGAAGGAAAAGACACTGCTGATGTTATGGCAGAAATGAAAAAACTTTCAGAAGAAATTAAGGAATTAGATAAAGCAGTAGCAGAAATTGAAGGAGAGCTTAGAGAAATTATTCTTGGTATACCAAACACCCCAGATGAAAATGTGCCTTATGGGACAGATGACTCAGACAATATAGAAATGAGAAAAATTGGAACACCAAGGAGTTTTGAATTTGAAGCTAAACCACACTGGGAAGTAGGACAAGATTTAGACATTCTTGACTTTGAGAGAGGCGCAAAAGTAGCTGGAACAAGGTTTACAGTATACAAAGGGCTAGGAGCTAGGCTAGAAAGAGCAGTTATTAACTTCATGTTAGATCTACATACAGGTGAGCATAACTTTACAGAAATGTTAACACCTTTTATGGTGAATAGGGACGCAATGACAGGAACAGGGCAGCTTCCAAAGTTTGAAGATGATATGTTTCATGTACCAGCAAAGGATTTTTTCCTAGTACCAACAGCAGAAGTTCCTGTAACTAACCTTCATATGGAAGAAATACTGGAAGAAAAAGAGCTTCCAATATATTACACTGCTTATACGCCTTGTTTTAGAAAAGAAGCAGGCTCAGCAGGAAAAGATACAAGAGGACTGATTAGGCAGCATCAGTTCAACAAGGTTGAGCTAGTGAAGTTTGTTAAGCCAGAAGACTCAATGGAAGAACTAGAAACATTGACAATGGCGGCAGAGGAGGTCTTAAAGAGATTAAACCTACCTTATAGAGTGGTAATACTAAGCACTGGTGATTTAGGGTTCTCATCAGCAAAAACATATGATATTGAAGTTTGGATGCCAAGCTATGGAAGATATGTAGAAATTTCATCTTGTAGTAATTTTGAGAGTTTCCAAGCAAGAAGGGCAAATATTAGATTTAGACCTAAGGAAAAAGGAAAACCTGAATTTGTGCATACCTTAAATGGATCAGGTTTAGCAGTTGGAAGAACAGTTGCGGCAATACTAGAAAACTGTCAAAATGATGATGGAAGTGTAACGATACCAGAAGCATTAGTGCCATACATGGGTGGTACTGAAAGGATTAAAAAATAATGATAACTATAGCAATAATATTTATACTTTACTTGGGAATAATGGTTTTCATTGGAGCAAAATTTTATAATAAAACAGATAGCATGTCGGATTATATTCTTGGTGGTAGAAAGCTAAATAGCTGGGTAACGGCAATGTCAGCGCAGGCCTCTGATATGAGCGGATGGTTATTGATAGGACTGCCAGGAACAGCATATTTAATATATGGTGGAACATCTGAAGCTATTTGGACTGCAATTGGACTAGTCTTAGGAACTTATCTTAACTGGCTCTTTGTAGCAAAGCGATTAAGAAAATATACAGAGGTGGCAGGAGATTCACTAACAATTCCTGATTTTTTTGAAAAAAGATTTAGGGATAAAAAACACATACTAAAAGTTATCTCTTCAATATTTATAGTAATATTTTTCTTGGTGTACTCAGCATCACAATTTGCAGCGGGAGGAAAGCTGTTTAATACTATTTTTGGAATTGACTATACTTGGGGCCTATTAATTGGAGCAGGCATTATTTTGCTGTATACAGCACTTGGAGGGTTCTCAGCTGTATGTTGGACTGACACTATCCAAGGGACGATTATGTTCTTTGCATTGATAATAGTTCCAATCGTAGCAGTGATATCTATGGGAGGTTGGGAAGAACTTACGGTAAGGCTTTCAAACCTAACAACAGAAAGTTTAGGACTACTTCCAGAAGTTTCTGGGAATATAAACACAATGCTCTTAGCATCATCACTTGCATGGGGACTTGGTTATTTTGGGCAACCGCATATTCTGAGTAGGTTTATGGCGATTGAATCATCAGATATGATTAAAAAATCAAGGGTAATTGCTATGGTGTGGGTAATTATAACTTTAGTTACGGCAGTATTCGTGGGAGTTATTGGAAAAGCCCTATTACCAGACTTAGCTGACGGTGAAACTGTTTATATGGAAATGATTAATTACTTATTCCACCCAGTGGTAGCAGGAGTGTTGCTAATTGCAATTCTGGCAGCTATTATGAGTACTGCAAGTTCACAGCTTCTGGTTGCAGCATCATCAGTCTCAAAAGATATTTTCGCAATAGTATTTAAAATTGAAGATGAGAAAAAATTAGTTTGGATAAGTAGACTAACTGTTGTGGGGGTAACGATAGCAGGAATAATACTTGCTATAAACCCTGAAAGCTCAGTGTTTGGGCTTGTTGCATTCGCATGGGGCGGTTTTGGAGCTGCCTTTGGGCCTCTGATTTTGTTCTCACTATTTTGGAAACGAATGACATTAACTGGTGCTATACTAGGAATGACAGTTGGTGGCATTGTAGATATGATTTGGTACCTATGTGAGGGAGGCATATTTGATGTCTATGAAATTATTCCAGGGTTTATTGCAGGGTCAATAGTAATTGTTTTAGGTTCTCTTACAACAAAAGCAAGCAAGGAAATGATGGAAGAGTTTGACGAAGTAGGAAAAGCACAAATTTAATGTGTATATTATTATTTAAAAAGGTCAAGTGAAAATGAGCAATATAAATAACAACGAAGATAAAAAGGTAAAGGAAGCGAATTATTCGCTTTCTTTATCTTCTTTTTTAGAAAGGCACAAAGCAAAGGAAAGTATATCTTTTCACATGCCTGGGCATAAAGGGCATAAATTTTATGAAAAGTATGGAATAAATGTTTTTGCTGAGGACCTCCCATCAATGGACATAACAGAAATAGAAGGGGCCGACAACCTTTTTCAACCAGAAGGGGTTATAGCTGAAATAAATGAAAAATATAAAACCCTATATGATGTTCATAAATCATACATTTTAATTAATGGAAGTAGCTGTGGAATAATAGCAAGTATTCTAACGAGTGTAGCACCTGGGGAAAAGCTAATAGTTGCGAGAAACTGCCATAAATCGGTGTTTTCTGCGTTGAGTCTTGGCGGAATAGAACCTGTATATATAGAACCGGATTTTGAAGTGAAGTATGGGATTATGGGAGGAATAGATCCTGTAAAGATTGAAAAAGCTCTTAGGGAGGATGGAGATATAAAAGCTGTTATATTACCAAGCCCAAACTACTATGGAATATTAAGTGATATAAAAGCGCTGAAGTCTATAACAGAAAAATATAACGCAACATTAATAGTAGACCAGGCACACGGAGCACATCTTCGATTAATGGATAAGATGGGAAAAACTAATTCAATGTCAGCCTGCACCAATGGAGCTGATATAGTAATTAATAGCACTCATAAAACTTTAGCGTCTTTTACTCAAACAGCAGTGTTAAATGTGAATTCGGACAGAGTGGATATATATGATTTAGAAGAAAAATTAGCATGGATGCAGTCAACTAGTCCATCATACATACTAATGTTAAGTTTGGACATAAATGCAGACATTTTAGGCGAACATAAAGAAAAACTAATGAATGAGTGGCTAGAAAACTTAGAGTGGTTTTATGATGAGCTAAAATTAGCAAAGATTAGATTTATTGGTGAAGAAAAGTTAGCTGAAGGCACATGGCTTGATCACACAAAAATTAATGTAGACCTAGGTATTGATGGAAAAATTTTAGAAAAAGAATTAATTGAACGAAATATCTTTCCAGAGCTTTATACAGGAAACATTATGATGTTAATGACTGGGGTAGGAACAGCTAGAAATCATTTAGAAAAATTACTAGATGCATTAATTGAGATAAAAGTTAAGTATAAAGATAATGCTGTTTTTGAAGAGAAAGAAAATATTCTTGTACAAGGTTCAATTGCAAACCAGTTTAAGGGGATTGGTAAGAAAAAAGAGATGATTCCAATTAGAGATGCAATAGGGAAGGTTGCTAGTGCAAGTATAATTCCATACCCGCCAGGAATACCATTAATATGCCCAGGAGAAATTATTAGTAAAGAGAGTGTTGATTACGCACTTGAACTAAGGGCAAAAGGAGAAAAGGTGATTGGAATAACAGAAAATGAAAGCATTGCTATATATACAGATATTTAATTAGAGAAGGAAGAAAAAATGTTACCAGTAGGAAAGTTAGACTCAGAGTTATTAAGAGAAATTGTTTTTGAAAAAATCACTTTAAAGAGAGATGAAGTAAAAGTTAGAGCAGCCGTTGGTGAAGACTGTGCAGTAATTGATTTTGGAGAATATGATTGTATTATCTCGACAGATCCAATAACAGCTGCCGTTGAAGAAATAGGGAGATTAGCTATTCATATTTCTTGTAACGATATAGCTTCTAATGGGGTGGAACCTGTGGGGATTATGCTTACGGTTATGCTTCCTAAGGGAACAGTCCGTGAAGATGTTGAAAAAATCATGTCTCAAGCAGGGCAGGTTGCTGGTGAACTGAATGTGGAAATCGTTGGAGGGCATACTGAAATAACAACAGCTGTAAGTCAGCCTGTTATTGTTTCCACTGCTTTTGGAAGGAAGTTGAATAAAGGTAAAGAAACACCAAAAATTATGGCAGATGATGTAATTATTATGACGAAGTCTGCAGGAATTGAGGGTATGGGAATAATAGCATCTGATCTTAAGGAAAGATTGGAGTTTTTAAATGACAATGAAATTTCAAGGGCAAAGGCCTTTCTTGAGGAAGTGTCTGTTGTTAAAGAGGGTGTTGCAGCTGGAAAGGTTGGCGTTTGTCAGATGCATGATATTACAGAAGGCGGTGTTCTTGGAGCGGTTTGGGAAATGTGCCAGGTTGGCCAGCTTGGGGCTCATATTGAAGAAGCTAAAATTTCTATACATGATATAACTAGAAAGACTTGCGATCACTTTAAAATTGACCCACTAAGGTTAATATCTAGTGGATGCATGTTAATTATTGCAAGACCTGAGAAAGAATTAAGTATTCATCACGCACTGGAAGCAATCGGTGTAAGTTCGGTGACTATAGGCAAAATGATGGAGGCTAAAGATGGAATATTGCTCGATGGTGCTAAAATTGCGCCGCCTGCAGGAGATGAAATCTACAAAGTACTATAAAGATAGAAAAAGAGGCAATTCATTATTTAGTAATGCCTCTTTTTTAGTCCTTTTGCTTAGGAAATTTTATAAGATTTTATGAAGTAGTGCTCAGAGCCATCAGGTTTATATAAAATCACTTCGTTTTTAGATCTAGAGGAATGCCTTGTAAATGTAACATCTCCTGGAAGCCAAGTTTTGTAGCTATAGCTCATATCTAAGTTTAATAGTAGGGTACCATCTTCCTGTTCCGTTACCTTCATTTTATCAACAACATGACTTTTGTCAAAGGACCCAGACCTAAGGGGAGTGTACCACTCTGAAAATGCACTGAAAGTAGTGATTTCCATCTCTCCCTTTGCAAAGACAAAATTATCAAAATCAAATACCTCCCTAAAATCTTCAGAAGGTCTGCCATTATCGAATAATTCAATAAACTTAGAAAGAGGAGCTGCTGCCTCAGGAGTATCACTGAGAGTGGAAACAGGCCATACTCTGCCATGTTTACCGACATAATCTCCAATGCTGTAATAGCTAGAAATTGAAGGTACAAACCCTATAGGGCTTAATTCAATAGCATCAAATTTGTTATTTTCTTTTAAGTATACTTCATCAATTTTAGTATCTAAAATTTCGCCATAAAAAATAGTGTGTAGCCCTAAGTCTTCACTTTTTATTAACTTACATTCAAGAATTACTGGGAACTCTTCAACAAAAGGGGCATTTACAAAATCACTTTTAATAGGTGTCAAGCCAGTCTCTTGAAACTTATTTACGACTCTACCTGATTTAGTTCCTGCATAGTCGACTTCATTTAAGTAGTTTAGTGAAGGTACAGAAATAGTGAATGCTTCAGTCGCTAGAATATTTCCGTATGAATAAGTAGCTTTTCTCAGTGAAACAGATATCATTTTAGGGTTGCTATTAATAACTCCCGTCCATGCTGCTGTCATAATATTAGGTTTGTTTTCTATATCGTATGTCCCTACCAAGACTGAAGGAACTGGGAATAAAAGGGTTTCTGGCCCTATAGATTTTTTCATAATACATCCTTTCTGTTTTATATGAATATAAACTATATATTTATTATACCCTAAAGACCCAAAAAGTAAAATTTGGGAAAAAGCAAAAGTATACATGTATGAAATTGTGAAAAAATACAAATTTATTAAAAATAACATGTTTTATTTTGTTAATTTGTGGTATAATATAAAAATACGAAACTTTATATTACAATAATAAGAAAAGAAAGGTGGTAAAAATGAAGTTTAATACAAAATGCATACATAGCGGATACAAGGCAGAAGCAGGGGAACCTCAAGTGATGCCACTTGTTCAAAGTACAACATATAGGCATTATGATGGAGAGGAAGTTGCAAAATTATTCAATTTACAAAGCGCAGACTTTTTCTATTCAAGAATAGGTAGCCCAACTGCCTCAGCCCTTGAGGTTAAAATGGCAGAATTAGAAGGTGGAACTGCTGCAGTTTCAGCATCATCAGGAACATCAGCTATATTTATGAGCATTTTCAATATTTGTAGTGCTGGAGACCATATTATTTCTTCAAAGTCCATATATGGTGGAACATACAATATGTTCTCTGTAACTATAAAAAAGATGGGGATTGATTGTACCTTCGTAGATCAAGACGCGACTTTAGAAGAATTACAAAAAGAGGTAAGACCAAATACAAAGCTAATATTTGCTGAGTCTTTAGGAAACCCAGCTCTCACAGTATTAGATTTTGAAAAATTTTCTAAACTTGCAAAGTCAGCAGAGATACCACTAATAATAGACAACACTTTGGCGACAGCCTATCTTTGTAGGCCGATTGAGCATGGGGCGGATATTGTAATTTATTCAACCTCAAAATATGCAGATGGACATGCAACGTCACTAGGCGGAATGGTAGTAGAAGCAGGAACGTTTGACTGGGCTAAATCAGGAAAATTCCCAGGGCTTTCTGAGCCAGAACCAAGTTATCACGGGCTTGTATATACAGAAGCATTTGGAAACATGGCTTTTTCATTAAAATTAAGAACACAGATGCTTAGAGATCTTGGCTGTACACTGGCTCCAATGAATGCTTTTTTAACAATGCAAGGGCTGCAAACACTCCACTTAAGAATGGAAAAGCATAGTCAAAACACTCTGACCATAGCAAAATTTTTGGAAGCTCACCCTAATGTAGACTGGGTGCAATACCCAGGGTTAGAAAGTGACAAATACTATGAACTTGGACAAAAGTACCTACCTGCAGGACAAAGTGGGGTACTGTCATTCGGCATTAAAGGTGGTGTAGAGGCAGGAGCAGCATTCCTGAAGAAAATAGAATTAACAAGTCTAGCTGTACACGTTGGAGATATTAGGACATGTGTTTTACACCCTGCTAGTTCAACCCATAGACAGCTTTCTGAGGAAGACCAGATTAAGGCGGGAATAAGGCCAGAATTAATTAGGCTTTCAGTAGGCTTAGAAGATGTAGAAGACATAATTGAAGACCTAAATAAGGCGCTAAATTAGAATCTAGAATAACTGAAAACAACACTTTGACTTATGTCTCGGTGTTGTTTTTTTGTAGAAAATTTGATATAATATAATAATTTAAATATTAAAACCAAGGAGATAGCATGCCACTAATTATACCAAACAATCTGCCTGCAAAGGCCGTGTTAAATGAAGAAAATATATTTACAATGGAAGAAGGTAGGGCTATGTCGCAAGATATTAGACCACTTGATATAGTTATAGTAAATTTGATGCCAACTAAGGTAGCAACAGAGACACAGTTAGCGAGAGTATTAGCAAATACGCCACTACAAGTAGATTTAACACTTATACATATGGATAGTCACGAATCAAAAAATGTGTCACAAAGTCACTTGGCAAAATTTTATAAAACTTGGGAAGAAATAAAAGACAAGAAGTTTGACGGAATGATTTTGACTGGTGCACCTGTAGAGCAAATTGAGTTTGAAGCGGTAGACTATTGGTCAGAGTTAGAAAAGATTATAAAATGGTCTGAGACTCATGTGTTTAGCACTTTACATATATGCTGGGGAGCACAGGCTGGTCTTTATAGTAGATATAGAATCAAAAAACACTTAACAGGTGATAAGGTCTTTGGTGTGTTTGAGCAAAAGGTCACTAGGCCGAAAAATCCGCTTATGAGAGGCTTTGATGAATACTTCTATGCTCCTCACTCAAGACATACCTATGTAGAGACTAAAGATATTGAAAACACTAAAGAACTTAGAATATTAGCTGAATCAGAAGAAGCAGGAGTGCACATTGCAGCAACTGATAATGGAAAAGAAATTTATGTTCTAGGCCACCAAGAGTATGATAAAGAAACTCTTGAATTGGAATACAAGAGAGATTTAGATAGAGGGCTTGAAATAGAACCACCAAAAAATTACTATAAAAACAATGACCCTAAGAGTGAAATTATGTTTAGGTGGAGAAGCCATGCAAGTTTGTTATTCACAAATTGGCTAAATTACTATGTTTATCAAGAAACACCATTCGACAAGGGATCGAATGAGTTTGAAACAAAAAAAGATTAAACCACTGGCATAATTATCAAAACCAATAATTGTGCTAAAAAAATAGCAAAAAAGTGTGCAAAGTTACATTGAAATGATGTACAATATAAATAAGAATGCCCTAAGCATGATGCACCTGTAAACTTCACATGGGGATAAAGAAACGTTACAAAATAATTTAAATTGAAATATACACAAAGAAAAGGAGAAAAAATGGCTAAATTCTATGAAAAACCATCAAGAACATTTAACGAATATTTACTAGTACCGGGTTACTCGTCGAAAGAGTGTAATGTAGATAATACTAGTTTAAGAACACCACTGGTAAAATTTAAAAAAGGTGAAGAACCTGAAATAGCAATGAATATTCCAATGGTATCAGCAATTATGCAATCGGTATCAGATGATAATTTAGCAGTAGCCTTAGCAAAAGAAGGGGGGACTTCTTTTATCTTTGGATCTCAAACAATAGAAAATCAAGTAGCCATGGTTAGAAAAGTAAAGAGCCATAAAGCGGGATTTGTAAAAAGTGACACAAATATAAGACCAGACCAAACTCTATCAGATGTATTAGCACTTAAAGAAAAAACTGGACATTCAACAGTTGCAGTTACAGAAGATGGAACTTCGTCAGGGAAGGTAGTAGGTCTGATTACAAGTAGGGATTACAGAGTAAGTAGAATGTCTCTTGATACAAAAGTCGAAGAATTTATGACACCTTATGAGAAGCTAATTCACGGCAATGAAGGTTGCACACTATCTGAGGCCAATGACATTTTATGGGAGCACAAGTTAAATGCACTTCCAATCGTTGACAGCAAGAGAAGGTTAACACACTTTGTTTTTAGAAAAGACTATGATTCTCATAAACAAAATCCTAATGAAAATTTAGATAGTGATAAAAGATTTATTGTTGGAGCAGGAATTAACACTAGAGATTATGCAACGAGGATTCCAGCACTATTAGAGGCGGGAGTAGATGTACTTTGTATCGATTCCTCTGAAGGTTTTACTGAGTGGCAATTAGATGTAATTAAATACGTTAGAGATAACTATGGTGATTCAGTGAAAATTGGAGCAGGAAATGTAGTTGATCAAGAAGGTTTCTACTACTTAGCAGAAGCAGGCGCTGATTTTATTAAAGTTGGTATTGGCGGCGGATCAATTTGTATTACTAGAGAGCAAAAAGGTATTGGTAGAGGTCAGGCTACAGCAGTTATTGATGTTGCAGAAGCAAGGGATGAGTATTTTGAAAGAACAGGCATATATATTCCAATTTGCTCGGATGGCGGAATAGTTTATGACTATCACATGACACTAGCACTTGCAATGGGGTCAGATTTTCTAATGCTTGGAAGGTACTTTGCTAGGTTTGACGAGGCTCCAGGAGGAAAGGTAAATGTTAATGGAAGCTATATGAAAGAGTACTGGGGAGAAGGTTCAAACAGAGCTAGAAACTGGGAAAGATATGACATGGGAGGAGATAGCAAGCTATCTTTTGAAGAAGGTGTTGATTCATATGTACCATACGCTGGACCGCTTTCTCATAACGTTAAACAGTCTCTACAAAAGGTTAAATCAACAATGTGTAACTGTGGTTCTTTAACACTAAAAGAATTAAGAGATAATGCAAAGATAACTCTAGTTTCGGCAACAAGTATTGTTGAAGGTGGAGCACATGACGTAGTTCTTAAGGATAAATAGAAACGAGGAAAAGGGTGAAACACGAATTAGTAATTGTAATCGACTTTGGTGGACAATATAACCAACTAGTTGCAAGAAGAGTAAGAGAAAATAACGTATACTGTGAAATTTACTCATACAAAACAGATATAGAAAAAATTAAAGCAATGAACCCTAAGGGTATAATTCTTACAGGTGGCCCTAACAGCTGCTATGAAGAGGGCGCGCCTACATACTCTAAGGAGTTATTTGAATTAGGTATCCCTGTATTAGGCCTTTGCTATGGCGCTCAGTTAATGGCCCATGTTCTAGGTGGTAAAGTTGAGTTAGCTGATGTAAGGGAATATGGTAAAACTGAAGTATTAATTGATAAACCAAGCTCTCTTATTTTTAAAGATGTTGCACCTACAACAACCTGTTGGATGAGTCACTTTGACTATATTTCGAAAGTCGGAGAGGGCTTTGAAATTACTGCGCATACTGCTGATTGCCCGGTTGCAGCCTGCGAAAATGCTGAGAAAAAACTTTATTCAATACAATATCACCCAGAAGTTCTTCACACAGTTGAAGGAAATAAGATGATAAATAACTTTATTACTAACGTGTGTGAGTGCTCTGGAGATTGGAGAATGGATTCCTTTGTTGATGAGCAAATTGCATTAATTAAAGAAAAAGTTGGTGATGGTAAAGTTCTTTGCGGACTGTCAGGTGGGGTTGACTCGTCTGTTGCTGCAGTTTTATTGTCTAAGGCTATAGGAAAGCAACTGACCTGCGTGTTTGTTGATCATGGGCTTTTGAGAAAAGACGAAGGTGATGAAGTTGAGGCAGTGTTTGGCCCAGATGGTGAATACGACCTAAACTTTATTAGAGTAAATGTTCAGGAAAGGTACTATGAAAAGCTAAAGGGTGTATCTGATCCTGAAACGAAAAGAAAAATTATTGGTGAAGAGTTTATTAGAGTCTTTGAAGAAGAGGCGAAAAAGATTGGTACAGTAGACTTCCTGGTACAAGGAACAATATATCCAGATGTTGTTGAAAGCGGCGTAGGTGGTGAATCTGTAGTAATTAAGTCACATCACAATGTTGGCGGACTACCTGATCATGTTGACTTTAAAGAAATAATAGAGCCTTTAAGAGACTTATTTAAAGACGAGGTAAGAAAAGCTGGACTTGAGCTTGGAATCCCAGAGTATTTAGTATATAGACAGCCATTCCCAGGACCAGGTCTTGGAATTAGAATTATTGGTGAAGTAACTGAAGAAAAGGTGAAAATGGTTCAAGAGGCTGACTTCATATATAGAGAGGAAATTGCAAATGCGGGACTAGATAGAAGCATTGGACAGTACTTTGCAGCACTGACTAATATGAAATCTGTAGGCGTTATGGGAGATGAAAGAACCTATGACTACGCAGTTGCACTTAGAGCTGTAAACACTATAGACTTTATGACAGCAGAAGCAGCAGAAATACCTTATGAGGTTCTAAACAAGGTTATGAGCAGAATAATCAACGAAGTAAGAGGCGTAAACAGAGTTATGTATGACTTAAC
>CAYJFM010000028.1:0-28984 GCA_964369805.1 uncultured Oscillospiraceae bacterium | reverse complement strand
AGGCAAAATCCTGCGCAAAAACAAAATGTATTAAAGCTAGGCTTTGTCGCTTTTCACTTTCTCGATTCTCACGTACATCAGGGTACGCTACGAGTCTCGCTCGCTCAGCTCCTAGCCTAGCAGGCAAAATCCTGCGCAAAAACAAAATGTATTAAAGCTAGGCTTTGTCGCTTTTCATTTTCTTGATTCTCACGTGCATCAGGGTATGCTACGAGTCTCGCTCACTCAGCTCCTAGCCTAGCAAGCAAAATCCTGCGCAAAAATAAAAGCAAAGGTGTTCCCTTTGCTTTTATTTCTACCAAATCTACCTAAAGTGGTATACTATTATTTTCCTCGGGCTTATCGCACTCGGTTACTGTTTTTCTAGTCTTATGAGCTACACTATAAAAAGTGTAGATAGCATATAGCAGAAAGGCCACAATTAGTGGTACCAATCCAATATCTATGAAGAAAGGTAGAATCATAAGTACTACAGCGACCATTCCAAGTTTTAAAAGATTGATAGTCATAATGTCACCTCCTTACTTATTTAAATATAGTATACTCCTAATTAGTCGTTTGTTTGTGTGGTTTGTGTTAAGTTTGTTGTGAATTATTTGTAGAGGCAAACTAAAATTTGTTGCATAATTAAATTAGAAAAGCTAAGGTATAAGTGTTAGCCTGTATAGCTTTCGCAAACAACTTGTATACAAGCAAAAAAAACTGAAATTGTGACAAGTGCGCTGAATTATGATATAATAATATGTTAGAAAAAAGAAAAAGCTTTTACGAGTAAAAGGAGCGAAAATGTTTGATAAATTAGACTTTATAACAGATAAATATGATGAACTTTCCCATAAAGTATCTGACCCAGATATCATAGCAAACCAAGAAGTTTGGCAGAAATTAGTTAAGGAAATGAGTGACATGGAACCCATCGTTAACAAGTACAAAGAGTACAAGTCAGTAAAAGATGGAATCATAGAAACTAAAGAGATGCTAGATGAGAGTGGAATTGACCCAGAGCTTTATGAAATGGGGAAAGAAGAACTTTATGAACTAGAAAAGAGAGTAGGACCTATTGAGGAAGAACTTAAAATTTTACTATTACCTAAGGACCCTAATGATAGCAAGAATGTAATTGTTGAAATTAGAGCAGGAACTGGTGGAGATGAGGCGGCCTTATTTGGTAGCGATCTTTTGAGAATGTATACTAGATATGCAGAAAGAAATCGTTGGAAGACAGAAATGATGGAAATCAACGAAACTGGAATCGGAGGCATCAAAGAAGCTGTTATGCTAATAAAGGGAACTGGAGCATATTCACGACTTAAGTATGAGAGTGGAGCTCACAGAGTACAAAGGGTCCCAGAAACGGAATCAAGCGGAAGAGTACATACTTCAGCTGCTACAGTAGCAGTTCTTCCGGAAGTTGATGATGTAGAGATTACTATAGATCCAAATGATGTTAGGGTAGATGTTTACCGTTCGTCAGGAAACGGGGGACAAAGTGTAAATACAACTGACTCTGCAGTACGACTTACCCATGAGCCAACAGGACTTGTTGTTACATGCCAAGATGAAAAATCACAAATTAAAAATAGAGATAAAGCATTTAAAGTTCTTAGAGCTAGACTTTATGACCTAAAGCAGCAAGAGCAAAATAAAGAAATTGCAGATCAGAGAAAAAGCCAAGTAGGCTCAGGTGATAGAAGTGAAAGAATCAGAACCTACAACTTCCAGCAGGGCAGAGTTTCTGAGCACAGAACAGGAACTACAATTTATAGGTTAGACTCTTTCTTAGATGGAGATATTGACGAAATTGTCGATGGTCTTATAACTTTAGATCAATCAGAGAAAATGAAAAATTTCTAATTATAAAATTAAGGGCAAAAATAAAATGTTTAAGAAAAAAACGAAAATTTTCAATATTGAAAACCCTCAATTATTAACTAGCAAGGAAGACAGAGAAGCGATACTTGAAGCAGGTGAAATAATTGCAGAAGGAGGCCTTGTAGCCTTTCCTACAGAAACAGTATATGGACTTGGAGCAAACGCATTAGATAAAAAAGCAGTGAAAAAGGTTTATAAGGCAAAAGGTAGACCTTCGGATAATCCTATGATTGTTCATATTGCAAGAGCAAGCGACCTTGGCGCCGTAACACCAATGTTATCACCAACCATTGTGACCTTAATTGATCAGTTTTGGCCAGGACCACTAACATTAGTAGTGAAGAAAAAAGACTGTGTTCCTTATGAAACAACTGGGGGGCTTGAAACCGTAGCTGTTAGGATGCCAGATAGTAAAGTCGCAATTGACTTAATTGCTAGTGCAGGCTGCCCAGTGGCAGCACCTAGTGCAAATGTATCAGGAAGGCCAAGTCCAACAAAAGGGGAACATGTAGTTGATGACATTTCGGGCAAAATAGATGCAATAGTAATCGGTGAAGACTGTAGAGTTGGAATTGAATCAACGGTTTTAGATGTAACAGGTGACAACTTAACTATACTAAGGCCAGGAATTATTACAAAAGAAGATATTTCGGCAGCACTTGGGAAGCCAGTAAGCTTGCACTCGAGCCTTTTAGAAGAAGGTGAAGAGCTAGAGGAGTTAAACCCAGAAGACTTTATGGGAGAAATTGAATCTGCACACAGAAGTCACTATCAAGATGCTTTCGTAGCCAAATCACCAGGCATGAAATATAAGCATTATGCTCCAGAGGCTGACATGCTAGTAGTTGAAGGAAGTAGAGAAAAGGTAAAAAAAGAAATTGAAAGACTTAGACTCCTAAATGAAAATTTAGGAAACAAAGTAGGAGTAATTCTTTTTGAAGAAAAAGCTTTTGTTGAAGCTGCAAATCAATTTTTTGCACAACTAAGGGATTTAGATAAAGAAGGCTGTGACTTAATTCTTGCAGGAGCTCTAAGTGATACTGATGGTGTTGGCTTTGCAGTAATGAATAGGATGCTTAAAGCTTCAGGTTATAATATAGTTAAGGTTTAAGAAAGAAAGATAGGTAATGTATGAAAATTGCAATTGCAAGTGATCACGGTGGTTATGAATTAAAAGAATTTCTTAAGACTCACCTTCTAATGGAAAAAACAGTTTGCGAAGCAGGAAACTGTCATAGGATTGAGGTTATAGACCTAGGTACTGATTCAGAAGAATCTGTGGATTATCCGATTTATGGGAAAAAGTGTGCGGAGGCCGTTGTTGAAGGCACAGCGGACAGAGGAATAGTTGTTTGCGGAACTGGGATTGGCATTAGTATTGCGGCTAATAAGGTGAAGGGTGCAAGATGTGCACTTTGTACAGATGCCCATATGGCGGAAATGACAAGACTACATAATGATTCAAATCTTTTAGCTTTAGGGGGAAGACTTACTTCTAAAGAAGATGCTGTAAAAATCATGAAGACTTGGCTTAATACTGAGTTTGAAGGTGGAAGGCATCAAAGAAGAGTTGATATGCTCGATGAGATGTAATTAGGAAAATAATAAGAACTTACATTAGTGATAATTAAAGAATATATTAATAAGTACATGAAGGAGGTACATAATGGGAAAAGTTTATGTATTTGATCATCCGTTAATTCAGCACAAAACTGCAATGATGAGAAAAATTGACACTAGTACAAAAGACTTTAGAGAACTAGTAAAAGAAATCGGAATGCTTATGGGATACGAAGGAACTAGGAACTTAGCTTTAGAAGAAGTTGAAATCGAGACTCCATTAGTAAAGACTAAAAAGAATATGCTAGCGGGGGAAGATATGGCTATTGTACCAATTCTTAGAGCAGGCCTTGGAATGGTAGATGGACTTTTAGCTTTGGTACCAAATGCAAAAGTTGGTCATGTTGGACTTTATAGAGACCCTGAGACACATATGCCAGTAGAATACTACTGCAAACTTCCAAGTGATATTGAAAATAGAGAAATTTTCGTAGTAGACCCTATGCTAGCAACAGGAGGAAGCGCAATTGCAGCTATTCAATTTATTAAAGACAGAGGTGGGAAAAAAATCCAATTCCACTGTATAATTGCTGCGCCAGAGGGAGTAGAAGCTCTTCAAGAAGCACACCCTGATGTAGATATCTATGTAGCAGCACTAGATGAGTGCCTTAACGACCACGCTTACATCATCCCAGGACTTGGGGATGCAGGAGATAGACTATTTGGAACTAAGTAGTTAGAAAGTAAAAATTAAAATTATTTGTTTTGAGGAGAAAAAATGGACAGAAGAATTGCAAAAGCTAATGCGCTTACAGATAATAAACACGTACTTCAATGGATTGAAGAAGTTGTGCATATTACAGAACCTGAAACAGTTGTATGGATTACAGGTGAAGAGGAACAGCTAGATACACTGAGAAAAGAAGCTTGTGACCTTGGAATTTTAGAAATGCTAAACCAAGATAAAATGCCAGGATGCTACCTACATAGAAGTGACATAAACGATGTGGCAAGGGTAGAAGACAGAACTTTTATTTGTACAAAAGAAGAGCATGATGCAGGGCCAACTAATAACTGGATGGAGCCAGAAGCTATGTATGCAAAAATGAAGAACCTATATAAGGGAACTATGAAAGGCAAGGAGATGTACGTTGTACCTTTTACAATGGGAACACCTGGATCAACTTTTGCTAAATATGGGATTGAAATTACAGACTCAATTTATGTAGTTTTAAGTATGGCTATCATGACTAGAATTGGAAAATCTGCTCTTGTAGCATTAGGAGATTCTTCTGAATTTACAAAAGGATGGCATGCAAAGGCTAATCTAAATCCAGAGGACAGATATATTGTACACTTTCCAGAGGACAATTGCATAATGTCAATTAACTCAGGATATGGTGGGAATGTGCTTTTAGGGAAAAAATGCCTAGCGCTGAGAATTGCTTCATATCAAGCAAAAGAAGAGGGCTGGCTAGCAGAACATATGCTTATTCTAGGAATTGAAAACCCAAGAGGGCAGGTAAGATATGTTGCAGCTGCATTCCCATCAGCATGTGGTAAGACCAATTTAGCAATGTTAATACCACCAGCGTTATATCAAAAAGCAGGATGGAAAATATTCTGTGTTGGCGATGATATAGCTTGGCTAAGAGTAGGGGAAGATGGTAGGCTTTGGGCAACAAACCCAGAAAACGGGTTCTTTGGAGTTGCTCCAGGAACTGGTAAGAAATCAAATCCTAATGCATTACAAACAGTTAGCAAAAATTCGATTTTTACTAATGTCGTTCAAAATATGGATGATAATACAGTTTGGTGGGAAGGCCTAGATAAGAACCCTCCATCAAATGCACTTGACTGGAAAGGTGAAAAGTGGGATAGTAGCACTGGAAAGCCAGGAGCTCATCCTAACTCAAGATTTACGGCACCAGCAGAAAACTGCCCAGTTCTTTCAAGTGAATTTGGTAGCGATAAAGGTGTTCCAATTTCAGCTATTATTTTTGGTGGAAGAAGAGCAAAGACTGCTCCACTAGTTTACCAATCAAGAGACTGGGAACATGGAGTTTTTGTTGGTTCTATTATGACATCAGAAACTACTGCTGCAAAAGTAGGAGAAGTTGGAGTTGTGAGAAGAGACCCTATGGCAATGTTACCATTCTGTGGCTACAACATGGGAGACTATTGGCAACATTGGTTAGATATGGCTAAGAATATTGAGCATAAACCTAAAATATTTAATGTTAACTGGTTTAGAACTGATGAAGATGGAAATTATATTTGGCCTGGATTTGGAGAGAACTTAAGAGTTCTTGAGTGGATTCTAGAAAGATGCCATGACGGGTTTGATGCAATCAAAACTCCAATCGGAAAAGTTCCTTTCCCAGAAGATATTGATATTAACAAGTGTGATATTTCACAAGAACAACTTGAAGAAATTCTTTCTGTAGATAAAGACTTATGGATAGAAGAAATGAAAAGTGCAAGAGAGTTTTACAAATCATTTGGTGATAGCCTTCCTGAGAAACTATGGAATGAGCTTGAAAAAACTGAGGATAGACTAGGCATGAACACAGGTGGTGCCAAAGAAGAAAGATGGAAGGGAATTTAGGTAAAAAAATGGATTTTATCAGAGATGACGTGAGTACCCATGAAAATGTATTCGATGTATTAAAGGAAAGAGGGTTCATTGAACAATCTACCCACGAAGATGACATTAGAGAGCTTTTAGGTAAAGAAAAAATAAAATTCTATATTGGCTTTGACCCAACGGCTGACTGCCTTCACATTGGACATTTTATGCAAGTTATTATTATGATGTATATGCAAAAATATGGACATACACCAGTAGTGCTAATTGGTGGAGGTACTGGGTTTGTAGGAGATCCATCAGGCAGAACTGATATGCGTGGAATGATGACACCAGAAGTAATTAATGAAAACTGTAACGCTTTCAAAAAACTTTTTGATAGATTTATTGATTTCGATGATGACTTCGAATACAAGGTTGGTGAAAAAAACGCAGAAGTTGCTCCAGGAAAAGCTATTGCTGTTAATAATGCGTCATGGCTTTTGCCTCTTAACTATGTAGAGTTTATTAGAAATATAGGAAGGCATTTTAGTGTAAATAACATGCTAAGAGCTGAGTGTTTCAAACAAAGATTGGAAAGTGGTTTATCTTTCCTAGAATTCAACTATATGCTGATGCAATCATATGACTTTATGGTAATGGCAAGGGATATGGATGTTAAGATGCAATTTGGTGGAAATGACCAATGGTCTAACATTATAAGTGGGGTAGACTTAACTCGAAGAGAACTGAGCAAACAAGTTTTTGGGATGACTTTTTCGCTGCTAACCACAAGTGAAGGTGTAAAAATGGGGAAAACCCAAAAAGGCGCCTTATGGTTAAATGCAGATAAAACCACCCCTTTTGAATTTTTCCAATACTGGAGAAATGTTGAAGATGCAGATGTTAACAAGTGCCTTAGAATGTTAACTTTCCTACCTATGGGAGAAGTTGCTGAACTTTCTGCCCTAGAGGGTGCTGAAATTAACAAAGCAAAAGAAATCCTTGCTTTTGAAGTAACTAAGTTAGTTCATGGCGAAGAAGAAGCAAGAAAAGCTTTGGAAGGTGCAAAAGCTGCTTTTGGCGGAGGTGCATCAATGGAGAATATACCTACAACAGAATTTCCAAAAGAAAAATTCTCAGGAGATGGAGTTGGAGTAGTAACTTTAATCAAAGAGATTGGATTAATCCCTTCTAATAGTGAAGGTTTTAGAACAATCAAGCAAGGTGGATTAACCGTTGCAGGAGAAAAAGTAACAGACCAAAAATTAAATATTACTGAGTCAATGTTCACTGAAGGAGAACTAATTATTCAAAAAGGGAAAAAGACTTTCCATCGAATAGTAATAGCATAAAAATAAACAGCTGATAAAAGAAGCGAATTAGAAAAAATTCGCTTCTTTTTGTATAAAAAGAGAAAATACCTATATGAAAAATGTTAAAAAAGTGATATCATATTTCCATTGAGGTAATTTAGTAAATTAGGAAAAAAATACCACATTTCCAAAGGAGGTCGCTATGAAGATAGATATAGATGTTCTAGTAAATGGTAAGATGAAGAAAATAGGTGTTGAGCCAGGAGTTACAGTTCAAGATATTGCAAGGTTTTTTGAAGATTCGGAGCCATACCCGTTTTTGATAGCTACATTAAACAATCAATATGTTGACTTAACGGAAAAAATTCATACAGAATCAACGGTTGAACTATTAGATGGAAGGTACAACGCTGCATATATAGCGTATCAAAAAAGCTTATTATTGGTATATTTCTATGCAGTTAAGAAAGTTCTTGGAAAAGAAACTAGGCTTAGGGCTGAAAATTCACTTTCGGGAGGAATTTTTACATACTTATATGATGGAACTGAAGTTACTAAAGAGTTAGTAGAAAAAATAGAAAAAGAAATGATGCATGTGACGGCTATGAACCTTCCTATTATGCAAACAGAAGTTGATGGAGTTAGATATTGCAGTATTGATGGTTACACTGAGCATATACCTAGCTGCTTAGTTGCATCCACTGGGTACCTTGAAAAGTTTCAGTTAGTACCATATAAAGAAGGTATAATTGTGCGTGGTATCAGTAGGCAAGATCCTTTAAAGATTAAGCGTTTTGAAGAAGAGCCTGTAATATACGAAGCCTTTGAAAAAGAAATGAAATGGGCAGATATACTTGAAATCAAGCAAGTAGAACAGCTAAATAAATATATAACTGGTGGGATAATAAAGGAAAAGATTCTACTAGCTGAAGCCTTTGCACAGCAGGGAACTATTGATATTGCAAAAGAGATAATTGAAAAAGAGAAGAAGGCAGTTTTTATTGCAGGGCCATCATCCTCAGGAAAAACTACTTTTGCGAAGAGAATAGTATTGCAGCTACAAGTTAATGGTTTAAAACCAGTATACCTTGGCATTGATGACTATTTTGTAGAGAGACACCAAATGGCTGTTGACTCCAATGGAGAATATGATTTTGACAGGGGAATTGAGAATGTTGATATAGCTCTGTTCAAAAGCAACATTAGAGACTTACTAGATGGCAAAGAGGTATCTTTGCCTACTTATGATTTTGCTCTGGGGAAAAAAATGTTTGGAGATAGAATCCTAAGTTTGCACGAGGGAGAATTACTTGTAATAGAAGGAATTTATGCCCTTCATGAAGAAATGTCTGACTTCATATCTAAAGATGATAAATACAAGATTTATATTAGTCCTTTAACGCAACTAAACGTTGATGACTTTAACACAATATCCAATAGAGATAGTAGGCTCGTTAGAAGAATGATAAGGGACTATTACCACCGAGCATATGATGCTGCGAATACAATTAAAGCATGGCCTAATGTTATGAAAGGTGAAGAAAAGAACATTTTCCCCACAAGCAAAGAAGCAGATGTTGTGTTTAATACAGTGCTAATTTATGAGCTAGCTGTGCTAAAAAAATATGCAGAACCAATATTAAAGGAAGTATCTCCTGACCAACCAGAATATGCAGAGGCGAAGAGACTCTTGGAATTTTTAAGTTTATTTGAAAGTATCGAAGATGACTCTCCTATATCGAACACATCAATAATAAGAGAGTTTATTGGCGGAAGTGCTTTTTAGGAATAAAATTTCAGGATAATAATAGATATATAATTATAATACCATAAAAAAATTACCAGATATAAAATCGGTAATTTTTTTATTTTCAATCTTTACCTCTGGTATAAAAAATACACAGTGAAGAGAGTGAGTTTTGGTAAAGGTTGAAACTCTTTAGTTAACACTTTGATGTGCCTCTGCTTAAAGAGGATCCTAATTGATTATAAATACGTAAGAGTCTATCAATTAGGTTACTTATATAGTAACATTCCAATTTGTTACATACAAGGGCATTTATGTGAAATGTATGTGAAGGTTAACCCTTGAGGGCTTTTAAATGTGAATTCTCTCAGTATAGAGCAGAATACTAATCTTGGAGACACTTTCTTACAGAGGGTAAAAAGAAAACGAAGAATGACAGGATAACGGTAAAAACACCTAGAATAAAGTACCAAATGTTTACTCCTAAGGTTTCTACACAAAAACCAGAAATAGCTAGGCTTAAAGGCATGGCTATAAGTTTACAACTATGGTCTATGGCAAAGGCTCTACCCATATACTCTTCAGGTAGGGTTGATTGATATACGGAGGTCTTAACAGCAAAGAAAAAAGGAGCAGCAATACCCATTAATCCAGCCATAACCATAAAAAATAATAGCCCAGAGGATGGCAAAAGCCCTGTGACTAGGGAGCCAATTCCATAGCAAAAAATTGATATACCCATTGCTATAACTTTATTAAGTTTATTAATTACTTTTGCAAGAAGCAATGCACCTGCTAGAGCAGAAGCAGAATAGATGATTTCAACTAGACCAGATTGGCTTACCGTGCCATTAAAGTAGGTGAGTGTAATAAAGGGAAACAAGGTGCCTATGGGGATATAAGCAAGGGGATAAATACTTCCGATTATTAATAATGGAAATAAGCCTTTTGAGTTTCTGAGTATATTAAAGCCGTCAAGAGAGTCTTTTAATATATGCGTCTTATTTAATTTGGTTGGTGGAATATATTTTTTTGTTTTTAGGATTAGCAAAAACAAAGTAGCTACTAAGGTCCCTATAACGTCTAGTGCAATGACAGCATTAAGCCCCCAAAGACTGTAAAAGGTTGCTCCAAGTGCAGGGCTTAGTATCATAGATAGAGACTTGAAACTCTGTGAGTAACCAGCATAGGAAGCTAAAAACTCCTTTGGAACTATAGAAGGGATGATTGCATCAAAAGCTGGCTGTTGGAAAGCAGTCCCTAGTGAACGCAGTGCTAGGACAAGATAGATTAAATAGGTAGGAATGCTACTAGTAATTCCAATGAGAAACAAAAGCAAACTTAAAGAAGAAATCGACAGATCAGAAACTATCATCACTTTCTTTCTGTCAAATTTATCAATAAAGGTGCCAATAATTGGTCCAAGGAAAGCTTGAGGCGCGAATCCAAAAATAAATGCTGCAGCAAGAATAGATGCTGATTGAGTAGTTTCTGTTAAGTACCAAACAATTGACATCTGCAAAATAGAGCTAGTAAGTAGGGAAGAGCCTTGCCCGCACCATAGCAAAAGGTATTGAGTTTTCCATCTTTCATTAACTTTCATCTTTTCCCCTTTTGAATAAAAATACAAATTATACCTTCTATATTATATTATAATTATGTATAAAAAAACAGAAAAAAAGAACTCCAACATATGTGGAGTTCATAATTTCTGAGTTTAATTAAACTGCTTCTGGTGACTCTGCAAGGGCCTTGTCATACTCATCAAAGATAGCTTCTTTGATCTTGTTTCTTGTTTCAGATACAAGTGGATGTGCGATATCTCTAAAATCTCCCTCACCCATTTTTTTGCTTGGCATTGCAATAAATAAACCGTTTTGTCCATCTATGATTTTAATATCATGAACTACAAATTCGTCATCGAAAGTTATAGAAACTACAGCTTTCATTTTTCCATCATCATTAATTCTTCTTACTCTTACGTCAGTAATATTCATACCCCACTCCTTTCGCGCTATGCGCTCTTCTAGTATTTATATCATTATATACCTTGATTGCTTAATTTACAATAGTAAATAGCTAAATTGTTTAAATAAAAGTGTGAATGGTTATGATTGTAAAGTATACAAAAAATTCCTATTTTTAAAAAATATTTTAAGGTATATTATTAACTAAATTGAATAAATGTTAATAATTTACTGACAATTAAAGTTAAAAATGACAGATTAAGAAAAGAGACACAGTGTAAAGTACAATGTATACTAGTGACAAAAGGGTAAACTGTAACAGCGAATCTAGTAAAAGGCCATTAATTTTACATGACAAATGCATACTTACTAATACATAATAAACATACCTGACGCGTATTTATTTTCATTATTTACAGATTCACCCCAATATTTGACAAAGAACCCTAATACACAAGAAAAGAGCAGATGCATCTAAGACGCATCTGCTCTGGTTTACTTTTATTATAGTAAGTTAATTGTACTATACAGATCTTAGCTGAAAATTCCTAATCCAAAGAATGTATCAATTTGACCGATTAATACAAGTAGCATACCTACAGGGGCAATGAATTTGAAACAGATCATTGATAATTTTTCTGATTTCCATTGGTTTCCTTCTAGAGTCATTTCTTCTCTCATAAAGTCAGCACCAAATACCCAACCTATTAGAAGTGACATAATAAGTGCACTTAGAGGCATTAAGATACCTTCAGATAATAGATCGAAGAAGTCTAACCATACAAATCCTAGTAGTGTAGGAAGTGGACCAGTACCTAAAGCATCAATAGCGATTAGAACACCAAAGAATCCAACGATTAAGCTTACAATTAGCGCGACAGGTCTTCTGTCGATAGTAGCGTTTGGATTACGCTTTTGCTTCATGTCGATGATAGCAGAAACACCTACCTCTGTTAGAGATACAGCTGAAGTAATAGCAGCGATAAATACTAATAGATAGAATAGTGTTCCAAAGATTGAACCCGCTGCTCCCATACTGTCAAATACAGCTTGTAGAGTTACAAATAGTAGTCCAGGACCTGCTGCTGGGTCGAACCCCATAGCAAATACTGCAGGCATAATAGCCATACCAGCCATTATAGCAACCATTGTATCAGCAATTGGAATTAAAACTGCTTGCTTTTCAATATTTTCTTTCTTTGGAAGGTAAGAACCAAATGTGATCATAATACCCATACCAAGTGATAGAGAGAAGAACATTTGTCCACCAGCAGAAGCTAATACTGAAATCCAACCAGAACCTTCAAATAATTCGAAGTTAGGTTTAAACATGAACTCTAGACCTTCTAAAGCTCCTGGAAGTGTCACAGATCTAATAATTACAATTACTAGCATTACAAATAATGCAGGCATTGCGATCTTAGCAAATTTTTCAATACCGCCTTGAACTCCTCCAATTACAATAAGAGCTGTTAGAACGATGAATACTACTGAAAGAGTGATAGCTTGTACTGGATCAGCGATGAACGAGTAGAAGAAAGCTTCAGGATCAGCGCCAGCAACTCCGAAACCAGCTCCGAAGATGTCACCAAAGTTAGCGATTGTGTACTTGATTGTATATCCGCCAAGTACGCAGTAGAAAGCTAGAATTAGGAAAGGTACGATGAAACCGAAGAATCCTAAGAAAGTATATTTTTCGTTAAGTGTTCTGTATGTTTCGATAATACCTTTACCAGTTTTTCTACCAAGAACTAGTTCACCTTGCATTATAACAAAACCAACTAGTACAGCTAGAATAAGATACATTAGTAGGAAAGCAAAACCGCCGCCTACTCCCATTTTGTAAGGGAAGCCCCATAGGTTACCTAAACCTACCGCAGAACCAACTGCAGCAAGCAAAAAGCCCCAGCTCGACCCCCATTGTCCTTTATTATTCATAATAAATTCCTCCTAATATTAAATATAAAATAAAAATTCTTATTAAGTTTACCCCAAAATAACAAAAAAATCCATATTTTTTTAAAAAAAACAGCAATAATATTATGAAAAAATAAGAAAAATAGTAAAAATCAAGCAAATATCACAAAAAAATTAAAAAAATACGCAAATGAGTTCTAAAAAATATTAAAATACATGACAAATACAACACAAATATATGGTACCTTGTTTTTTTTTATAATCTATTAAAAAAACAGCGATAGGACTAAAATCTATCGCTGTTGTTTAATACATCAAAGAGGCTTCCTCTAAATCCACTTCCAAGAGTTTTACTTTCGTCAATATAATGAACAGTTTGTATAACTCTTTCTTTAGAAATATCAATAACTAGATAAGTTCCTTTAGTGGATAGCCTGGGCCTTGTTAGACTTCCAGGATTGATTAAGTATATGCCATCAACTTCTTCAAAGAAATGGGAATGGGTATGCCCGAAAAAAGCTATTTTGGCACCTACCTCTTGAGCTCTATATAACAAGCTCATAGAGTTGCTTTTTACACTATCCATGTGCCCGTGTGTTAGTAAGGCCTTACCATAAGGAGTCTCTATTGTTCGGTAGAGATCTTCTGGCAGGAGAGGTTCATCCATATTGCCCCCAACACATTCACAAGGAAGATCCGCTTCTTTGCTAAGAGCAGCTCCATCCTTAAGATAGTCCCCGAGGTGAATTACCATATCTATAGAGCTACTGTGCTTTTTTATAATTTCTTTTGCTTCTTTAATTTTGCCATGTGTATCGCTAAAAACTAATATTCTCATTGTCTCTTCCTTATAAATAGTATGCTACACCGATAAACTGGATTATTGTTCCAGCTAATATAAAGCAGTGGAATATTTCATGAAATCCAAACTCTGGAGAGAAATTAGGTTTTTTTAGTATATAAAACACTGCCCCTATAGTGTAACTGATACCACCTGCTAAAATCAACATGAAAAAGTTAAAAGGTAATGAAGTGATTGCTTTAGGGTCAAAGGCGATGGCCCATCCCATTATTACATACAAGGAGGTTGAGAGCCATCTTGGTGCATTAATGAAGAACATCTTCAAAACGATTCCTATGATTCCAAGTCCCCAAATAATGCAAAGTAGAAGCGTTGATTTAGGGTGCTCCAAACCATTATAAAGAACGGGGGTGTATGTCCCTGCGATTAGCACATATATCATTGCGTGGTCAAGTTTACGAAGTTTTGCAATTTTTTCTGATGGTCCAGGGCAGTAGTGATAAAGAGCGCTACTAGTATATAGGGCTATCATTGAAAACCCAAATAAGGTCATAGTTAAAAGCCTACCTAAACCTTCTACTTCTAAGGTGAAGTTACTAACAAAGAGATAAATAGTACCAAAGGCAGCTAAAATTGCGCCAAATAGGTGAGTAAGATAACTCCACTTGTCTCTTGGGCCATACTCCACTGTTTGTGGTAACGGTTTTGGAGGTTTATTTTTTTTGGTCTTTGTCACTTTAGTGGTAGTAGATTGTTTTGTGGTCATTTGATTAATTGTCATTATTTTCTCCTTCTTCTGAAAGTATGGAAGTGTATTTATTAAGGCTTACTTCTACCCATTTACAATATAGGTCTGAAAGAGCCCTGTGATTTTCGTCTTCTGTGTATTGCTGAAAAGCAGCATAGTAGGAAGCCTTTTCTGCTAGAGGAATAATTAAAGGGGGGTACCCGTTGCTTATTAAATCTAAATTAACTAGAATTTTACCTACCTTTTCTGTACCCTCGATGAAAGGGTGTATAGAATCAAATTGAACTTTAAAGAGGGCTAGTCTATCAATTATATGCATATCCTTCTTTCTCTTTTCGTTTAGCTTAAATAGTTCTTTCAGTTTTTTTTCAATCTGCGATGGCTCAGCGGTTTCATCGTAAGTATGGCCATAATGTACTGGGATTTTTCTGTATGTTCCCTTGTCCTCAGGGGTTCTAATTTGTAAAATGCTATGAAGAGTGAGTGCGGCTTCCGCGGACATTGGCGAAAGAGTTTTTCCTTTGGAAAGTTTCTCTGATCTAATGAGTTTTTCTCCATATAGAAAAGCATCTCTAAACCCACAGATATCCATATGGTCTTTTAAGGAAAATTCAGGAATAACACTGTCCCTAAATATTGAGGCCACTTCTTTTTCAGTGAAGGGACTGCCTTCAAGAGATAGGCTATTGTAGGTAAAGGATATGAGAAACTCTTCTTTTAAAGCTCTCCTCTCTACAGGAGTAGGCTCCCTTAATTGCGATAGAAGGTTTTTCTTTTCGTTTAAGCTCTGGAATGAATTTTTTCCGGATAATGCTAAGATTTTAGTTTCTTTTGTTCGCTCGTCTGCTGGTTTTTTTGCGTCAGACGGTATCATATATAACTTTCCTTGTTTTATAACACCTTCGATTTTATTTTGAGAACAAAGAATCCTTACCCTTCTTGGAGAAATATTCCAATTTTTTGCTGCTTCTGAGACTTTTATATATTCCATTTAGATTATTTTCCTTTCTTATATTACAAAACATAGTATAATTTATTTTAGGAACAAAATCAATAAAAATATATAAAAATGGGAATATTATTCCTAAAAATAGATAAAAATGCTTAAAAAACAAGAAAACCTCGTAAAAATACGAGGTTTTAGGAATGTTGCTAGACTATAAATCTAATTTCATGTCACCAGTTTTAATTTTTCCTGCTTTGAAGAGTAGCTTTGCAAAAATAATTGAAATAACCGCAGGTAATATTATTTGTAACAGCAAAACAGATACTAATGTACTTATTGAGAAACCCATAGATGTAAACGTACCAATTTGACCTACAAGACCAGAGGTCCCCATGCCAGCACCTATCGGTATATTTGTCATTTTGAATATGCAGGTAGCTATGGGGCCGATTACAGCTGCTGCCAGTGTTGGTGGGAGTAAAATCCAAGGATTCTTTACAATATTGGAAATTTGAAGCATGGATGTGCCTAAACCTTGGGCTACTATTCCTCCAATACCATTTTCTTTATAACTTATTGCAGCAAAACCAACCATTTGAGCACAGCAGCCAACGGTAGCAGCCCCTGCGGCTAATCCAGAAAGCTCGAGCATAATGCAAAGAGCGGCACTTGAAATAGGGGCGGTAAGAGCAAGTCCGACAATAACGGAGATAACAATTCCAAAGAAGAATGGTTGCCACTCGGTTGCTTCCATAATGAGATCTCCAAGAGAGGTCATTAGCCATGCTACGCCAGGCCCAATTACCTTTCCTGTAAGTATTCCGCAAAGAACAGTAACGGCGGGTGTAACAACGATATCAAGTTTTGTTTCTTTGGAGACTAGCTTTCCAAGTTCTGCCCCAATTACAACTGCTATAAATGAGCCTGCTGGCCCACCAAGATCAGCACCGAACATACCAGTAACCACACTACTAAATAGTACAAGAGGGGGTGCCTTTAGCCCGTAAGCGACAGCAACTCCGATACCAGCGCCCATCAGTTCGGATGCAGCAGCGCCAGCTTCGATTAAAAAATCGGACATAAGATTAACTCCAAATAATAGATTGGTCTGCTCCCCAAGGGTCTTTAGAATAGTTCCCATAAGAAGGGTGGCGAATAAACCAAGTGCCATTGATGAAAGTGCTGTTTGAAAATACCTTTCCTTAGAAAAAACTATATCTTTTTTCTTTAAAAAATCATTAAATTTCTCCATGTTAAACTCCTATCTGTTTATAAAACAGAATACTATTTGCCGAAGATGGCACAAAGGGGATAGTTAAATTATAATAGAGATAGTATATAATAAAATGATAGAAAAATGAATTAATATAATTGTATACAGCAAATTGGTAAGTTGTTTTTTTATCTTAGTTGGTCAAGCTTGATGTATAGGGAGAGTTATTAGATATCTGAGTTGGGGTGGCAAATAGATAACAAGAATTATCGTATATGTGCCTTTGAAGAATTATCGTATATGTGCCTTTGAAGAATTTCAGTTATATGATATAATGAGTGAACCGATAATGGTTCGCGATTACCACATGAAGAGGAGGTTGTAATGAATAGAGGAAATGAAAACAAATATGGCATATCTAGGGCCATTGAACCAGAATATGTACTTCCTACCTCTGCTTGGAAAGTTGATAATAAGGAAGTTTTATACGGAAATGAGGTAAAGATAGCTCTTAGAAAGCTTCATATTGAAGGGACTAGTTTTAGGCAAATAGTTATGGAGTCTAAGGGAGAAGATGAGGGAATACGTCAAAAAATTACAGATATAGTAATTAGGCGAGGGAAACTACATAACCCTGTATCTGATACGGGAGGGGTTTTGTACGGAGTCATTGAAGGGTTTGGTGAAAACTATTCGAATCCCAAAAAACTTAAGGTTGGAGATGAAGTGATTTGTAATGTTTCCTTAACTTCGATTCCTATGCATATATCCAAAATTGGAAATATAGATAGGGTTTTTAGCCAAGTTGATGCAAAGGGTTATGCAATCGCTCATGATATGATTCCTATTATCAAAAAACCAACAGGATTGCCTGTGGACCTACTATTATATGTATTTAATGAATCTGGAACTATATATGGGGTTAGCAAAGAGGCTGAAGGGAAGAATAAGTTCTTAGTAATTGGTACAAACCTATTAATGAATCTGATATTTGGATACACAATTAGAAAGATCAGGGGTAAAGAGGCTGAAATAATCAATTTACTAGATACTAAGAATAATACGGTTATGAAGGGCGAGCATATTACAAAGCTTCTAAAGGAGGTTTTTGATGAGACTCATTATGGTAATATATTGAAACCTGTCGAGTGTGTGGAAATTCTTGGAGGAGAAGAGGACTTTGAAATGGTAATAAACTGTTCGGAACTTCCTGGAGCAGAGCCTTTAACGACTCTGGTCACAGCGCATCTTGGAACGGCAGCTTTTAGCAACTTAACTAATAACTATAATAGTGCCCTATATATTACCGAAAGCATTTCAAAGGAAATAAAAATTCTTCCAGCCGAAGGCTATAGAGAAGAATACGATGATTTTGACATAGAAATAGTGGGAGAACTTTCCTCATACTTTAAAACAAAGGGTGCTATAGCAAAGGGAAAACAAGATAAGGAATTGACAAAGCCTACAGAAGATAGATCCTGGCAAAAGGACTTGCCTGAGGAATTTATTGTGAACAGCCCTAGAATGGGGAATATTATAGATGAAGTAATAAGAGTTGCAAAATACGACTGTAATGTACTTATAACTGGTGATACAGGGGTTGGGAAAGAAAAAGTAGCAAATATTATTCAAAAAAGTAGTACGAGAAAAATGCAGCCTTTTATCAAGGTTAACTGCGCAGCTATTTACTCAAATTTGATGGAATCAGAATTTTTTGGATACGAACCAGGGGCTTTTACAGGAGCTAGCACCATGGGGAAAAAAGGTTATTTTGAACTGGCGGACAATGGAATATTATTTCTTGATGAGGTAGGAGAGATACCTTTGGACATGCAGGCGAAACTTCTAAGGGTAATCCAAGAAGGAGAGTTTTATAGAGTAGGTGGCACAAAGCCAAGAAAGACGAATCTTAGAATAATATCAGCAGTTAATAAGGAATTGGAACTTGAAGTTGAAAAAGGCACTTTTAGAAGGGACTTGTATTATAGATTGAATGTTGTATCGGTTAAAATTCCAGCCCTAGAAGAAAGAAAAGAGGATATTATTCCTCTTGTTAATGGCTTTTTAAAAAATTACGGAGATAAATTTGGCATTAAAAAAGAAATAGCTGAAGACGCAGCTGTATACTTAGAAAACCATAGATGGAAAGGAAACATAAGAGAACTTGAAAACACTGTACAAAGATTACTTATATCCTCAAAAGGAAATATAATTGAACTCTCAGATGTAATAAGAGGCATCAATGAAGAGAAAGGAATAATTCAAGGCGAGCAAAGAGAAGAAAAACAGTTGAATTTAACAGATATGGTAGATGATTACGAAAAGCAGATATTAAAAAGAGCTTTTGAAGCCCATGGGAGTACAAGAAAAGCAGCCTTATCATTGGGAATTAGTCAAACTCAGTTTGTAAGAAAAAAGAAAAAATATGATTTTTAATAATGAGAAAACCTCGCGAACACAAAACGGTTCGCGGGGTTTCTTAGTGAACCGATAAAGGTTCGAAAAAGAAAGAAAAAAGACATAAAAGCAATTAAATCACAACAATGTTAAAAAATGTATTTTAACCAAAGTAAGAAAATGATTGAAATTTCAATGCTTGAAAATTTAATTTAGAAAAAACACTGAGGGTGTGAGTATTTGGCACAACATTTGCTTTAATACTAGAGTGAGACAGAGTGAGACTAAGTCAACTAACACTTTAATATTAATAAATTTAAAAGGAGAAAATAAAATGAAAAAAGGATGCCCATTTGGAACACACAGAGTTATATCACCTAAAGGAGTTCTACCTCAACCAGCAGATGTTATCGATAACAACATGGAAATTTACGATAATGAAGTACTTATAGATGTACAAACTTTAAATATTGACTCAGCTTCATTCACAGAGATTAAGAAGAGAGCTGGTGGGGATATTGAAGAAGTAAAGAAAACTATGCTTGAAATAGTTAAAAATGCAGGAAAACATAAAAACCCTTGGACTGGTTCAGGTGGCATGCTGATAGGTACTATTTTAGAAGTTGGTGAAAACTATAAAGGAGATTTAAAAGCAGGGGACAGAATTGCTACCCTAGTTTCTCTTTCTTTAACACCGCTAGTAATAGAAGAAATTCTAGAAGTAAGACCTGACATAGATCAAGTTGATATTAAAGGAAAAGCAATTTTATTCCAAAGCGGAATCTATGCTAAACTTCCAGATGATATGGAGGATGGCCTTGCACTAAGCGCACTGGATGTTGCTGGTGCTCCAGCTCAAGCAGCAAAACTAGTTAAACCTGGCGACACTGTAGTTGTAATTGGAGGCGGCGGTAAATCTGGTCTACTTTGTCTATATGAAGCAAAGAAAAGAGCTGGAATTACAGGTAAAGTTATTTGTGCTGCAGGTTCTGAAAGATCGCAAAAAAGAGCAGAAGACCTTGATTTAGCAGATGTTTACTTCACATATGATTGTACAGATGCTGTTGGATTCTATAACAAAATTATGGAAGTTACTGATGGAGAATTAGCAGATCTAGTTATTAACTGTGTAAATGTAGAAAACACAGAAATGGCTTCAATACTAGCTTGTAAAGATGATGGAACAGTATATTTCTTCTCAATGGCTACAAACTTTACAAAGGCAGCACTTGGTGCAGAAGGCGTTGGAAAAGATGTAAACATGATTGTTGGAAATGGATACTGCAAAGACCACGCGGAGATAACACTTCAAGTTCTAAGAGAGTGTAAACCACTAAGAGATTTGTTCCAAGAACTATACGCATAACATTAATGATAAACTATTTGATAACTTACGGAGCAATCCGTAAGTTATCATTTAAGTAAAAGGAGGAAATGATGTCAATAAGAAACTGGAAAGAAGTGCCGCTATGGGCTGATGTAACAGAAGAGCAATGGAATGATTGGCACTGGCAGATCGAGAATAGATTAACTACTGTTGAACAAATAGAACAAGTTATCAACTTAAATGAAAAAGAAAGAAAAGATATAGCAGAAGTAATGGATGGGTTTAGAGTTGGGATTACCCCTTACTACGCTTCTTTAATGGATCCAGATGATGAAAACTGTCCAGTAAGAATGCAAGCAGTACCTATACTTAAGGAAACTCATACATCTGCAGAAGACATGGCGGATCCACTTCATGAAGATGAAGACTCACCAGCTCCAGGGCTAACACATAGATATCCCGACAGAGTTCTGTTTTTAATCACTGATCAATGTTCTATGTACTGCAGGCACTGTACACGTAGAAGAATGGCTGGAGAACACGATGGAAGCAGAAGCAGAGAGGATATAGATGCTTGTATTGCTTATATTAAGAGAACACCACAAATTAGAGACGTGCTACTAAGTGGAGGGGATAGCCTTTGCGTTGAAGATGAAGTGCTAGATTATATCTTCTCAGAGCTTAGAAAAATCCCTCATGTAGAAATAGTAAGGATTGGTTCAAGAACACCTGTTGTTATGCCTCAAAGAATTACTGAGAAATTCTGTGAAATGATTAAAAAATATCATCCAGTATGGCTGAACACACACTTCAATCATCCTAAAGAATTAACACCAGAGGCAGCAAAGGCATGTTCTATGCTTGCTAATTCAGGAGTTCCCCTAGGTAACCAATCAGTACTTTTAAGAGGAGTTAATGACTGTCCACATATTATGAGAGAGCTTGTACATGGACTAGTTAAAAATAGAGTAAGACCTTACTACATCTATCAATGTGACCTTTCATTAGGTATAGGACATTTTAGAACACCAGTATCGAAGGGGATTGAAATAATTGAAGCTTTAAGAGGTCACACTTCAGGGTATGCTGTACCAACATTTGTAGTTGATGCGCCAGGAGGTGGTGGTAAAACTCCAGTAATGCCTCAATATGTGATTTCTCAATCACCTGGTAAAATAATCCTTAGAAACTATGAAGGAGTTATCACAACTTATACAGAACCTGAGTCATTTGAACCAAGGGAATGTACTTGTGACTACTGTACAGGTAAAAAAGAATATGTTTATGAAGGCGTTGCAGCGTTAGAACAAGGTACAAAACTTTGTATGGAACCACAAGGACTATCTAGACATAATAGGAAGTAATTTGTTCATGATGTACCCCGGCCGTGCCGGGGTACATATTCTGAATTTTAAGAAGTTGCAGTAAAATCCAGAGAGGCGTTTACCGCCTCCATGAACAAATTGCAATCATCGGTGCGCATCAATCATGCGAGCATGTTGATGGCTTAACCTCGATTTAAATTCATTGATAAATGTGGCCGTGCCGGGGTACATATTCTGAATTTTAAGAAGTTGCAGTAAAATCCAGAGAGGCGTTTACCGCCACATATTTTTAGGAGGAGTTATGGGTTTATTAAAAGACCTTTCTAGAGACAATAAAATAGTATCAATTGTTGGAATGGCTAAAAATGCTGGGAAAACAGCTACCCTTAACTTTCTTATTGAAGAAGCAATCGACGAAGGGATGTTGCTTGGCATAACCTCTACAGGTAGAGATGGTGAAGATACAGACCTTGTAACAGGGACAGATAAGCCAAGAGTGTACCTTGAAGAGGGAGCCCTTGTATCAGTACCTAAGGGGCTATATGAATTATCCGATGCAGACCTTGAAATTGTAAAACTAACAGAGTACCACAGCACAATAGGACCGATTTTGATATGTAAAGTTATGGATGCGGGATATGTACAGGTTGCAGGACCAGTTTCGACAAAGGAACAAAAATTACTTTGCAAAGAACTACTAGGCTTAGGTGCGGAGATGGTGATTATTGACGGGGCCATTGACAGAAGACATGTTGCAAACCCAGAAGCGTCAGATGCAGTGATACTTGCTACTGGTGCGGTAGTTTCAAGAGACTTAATGAAGGTTGTAAAAGATACAGCGCATATTGTGGATCTTTACGGGTGTGAGAAACTTGAAGAGGGAAGCATAAGAAAAGAAATAGTAAGTAATCTTGATAAAGACAGCATAGTAACCTTGGATAGCGAAGAGGTAATATCTGTACTTAATTTAAAAACTGGCCTTGGGGCATCAAATTTTTTAGATAAAGAGCTTACAGAAAACGTAAAATATATATATTTACCAGGGGCGTTTACGCAAAGCGTAATAGCAAATATTAATTACCAGAAATTAAAAACTGTGACTTTCATAGTAAAGGATCCTACTAAAATATTTATGGATAGAAGTGCATGGAAGCAGTATTCAAAAAAAGGTATGAGGATAAAGGTTCTTGAAAATATTAATATTGCAGCAATTACTGTAAACCCTTATTCACCTAATGGATATTTCTTTGATCAGGAGGCGCTAGTTTCTGAGATGAAAAAATTTATAACAGAAATCCCAGTTATTAATGTAAGAGCTTAAGGAGGGAGTTTATGGCAGTAAGAAGATTTTCTAACACTAGAAGTAAAAGCCAAGTTGACTTTGAATATGTGCTGAACTCCATTGAATTGATAACACCTTTTGGGAAGGAAGCTTTAAAACAGAGTAAAGTGTTTTTTCCAGGTCAAGAAGATGATTTAAAGAGAGAGCTAGATATTGTAGAGAATATAATGAATTTTATTGAACAACAAAATCAAAAGTTAGTAGATATAAAATTCACATTAATGCCAATTAAAGACATTAGATTTTCAGTAGATAGATCGGAAAAAGATGCTCTTTCTACAGTAGAATTATTTGAAGTAAAAAGCACACTCTTAATATTTGAAGAGTTAGGGAAAGTGCTAGAAGGCATGGAAATCCCTGAAGAGTTCCACTTGGAATCTACAAATGAAATTTTAGATATTTTAGACCCGAGAGGCGATAGGGTGAACACTTTTTATTTATACGAAGAGTTTTCGGCAAAGTTAAAGGCTCTTAGGGATGAAAAAAAAGAAAAAGAAACCAATATTAGAAAAGAAAAAAGAAAAATAAGAGATGCAATTAGAGAAGAATACAAAATTCACCTTACACCAAAATTTGACTATACAATTTCAAAAGGTGATGAGGAAGAATTTGAGAAATTAAAAAACATAAAGCCTCTAGTGCAAACAGAACAAGACTTAGTCTCTATCACATTTGGGATTGGAGATACGACAGAACAAAAATTAATTAGAAAAGAAATTTCGAAGCTTGAGCTTGAAATAGAAGTTGAAGAAACTGAAGTAAGAGAGAAGCTATCGAGAAAAATTTGGGACAATAGTAAGAAGATAAAAGAAAACTTAATAAAAATTGGAGCATTTGACCTAACCCTTGGTAAGGCTGAATTTGCAATAGTAAACAACTGTACAAAACCAAATATTGTAGGGGAACACATTATTGAGATATCAGAAGGTCGGCACCTAAAAGTTGAACATATATTAAAGAAAAAAGAGAAGGAGTACATACCGATTTCTCTTAATCTAAAAAAAGGTGTTGCGTGCATCACAGGTGCCAATATGGGAGGCAAGACAATTAGTCTTAAGTTAGTTGGGCAAATTGTTTTCCTGGCGCAATACGGGTTTTTTGTACCAGCGAAAGAAGTAAATGTTGGATTATCCAGTTTTATGCAAATATTAATAGGGGATAGCCAATCTGTTGAAAGAGGGCTTTCATCTTTCGGAAGTGAAATGGAAGAACTTAAGGAAATTTTAGACAATAGTAGAGACAGAGCACTAATTCTTATTGATGAAATTGCCAGTGGGACAAACCCTATCGAAGGGAGAGCTCTAACAAAGGGATTAATTGAGCACCTAAAAAAAAGAAAGACTATTACCCTGATTACCACTCATTTTGAGCTAGGTGATGATGAAGAAGTAAAAAATCTACAAGTTGTAGGTTTAGCCAATACAAATCTTCTTCTTTTAGAGCGTGAAATTAGATACGCAAATAGAAGAGAACGAATTGATATAATTGGAAAATATATGGACTACAGGCTCAAAGAAGCTACAGAGAATGTAAGAGTTCCACAAGATGCACTTAATATAGCTAGGATGCTAGGAATAAGCAAGGAGATATTAGAGAGTGCAGAAAAATACCTAAAAAATTAAATTGTTATTGCGCAAAATTTCGCTTTTGAACTAAGAACCTTAGGAACAAGGCAAAAGAAAGCACGAACGGAGGAAAAATACATGAGCAAATTAAATTTAAACCCACAAACCATAGACAGCGCGAGAAGCTGTGCTGGTAGAATTGCAAGTAGTATGCAAGAATTCATAGATAAACATACTACTGTAAGTACAGAAAGAACTGTACTTAGACTTCTTGGCATTGATGGTGTTGATGATGTAGAAACACCACTACCTAATGTTGTAGTTGATCAAATTAAAGAAGCTGGCGGACTTTCTAGAGGGGTTGCTTTCTGGATTGGGAATGCAATGATCCAAACAGGATTAACACCCCAAGAAATAGCTGAGAAAGTTGCTGCTGGAGAACTGAAAATTACAGAAATGGAAACTGCAAGTAGTGAAGAAATTCAAAAAGCTATTGAGCCTGTTGCCTTAGAAATGCTCGAGAGAATAAAAGCTCAAAAGGCTAAGAGGGAAAACTTCATCGATACTGTGGGAGAAGGACCAAAACCATATCTTTATGTAATTGTTGCTACAGGAAATATTTATGAAGATGTATTACAAGCAAAGTCAGCGGCTAGACAAGGAGCTGATATTATTGCAGTAATAAGAACAACAGCGCAAAGCCTTTTAGACTATGTGCCTTATGGACCAACGACAGAAGGTTTTGGAGGGACATACGCTACACAAGAAAACTTTAGAATTATGAGAGAAGCCCTTGATGAAGTAGGAGAAGAAGTAGGTAAATACATTAGACTTTGCAACTATTCATCAGGAATGTGCATGCCTGAAATAGCAGCTATGGGCGCAATAGAAAGACTTGATGTAATGCTTAACGATGCCCTATATGGAGTTTTATTTAGAGATATTAATATGCAAAGAACTTTAGTAGATCAATATTTCTCAAGGGTAATCATTGGATACTGCGGAAGCATTTTTAACACAGGTGAAGATAATTACTTAACTACTGCAGATGCTATTGAGGAAGCGCATACTGTATTGGCTTCACAGTTCATAAATGAACAATTTGCAGTACTAGCAAATATAAAAGAAGAGCAAATGGGTCTTGGTCATGCTTTTGAGATAGACCCTAATACGGAAGATGGTTTCTTATTAGAGTTAGCTCAAGCGCAGATGGCAAAAGAAATTTTCCCTAAAGCTCCACTAAAATACATGCCACCTACAAAGTTTATGACAGGAAATATTTTTAAAGGACATGTACAAGATGCACTATTTAATCTAACAGCAATCTGGACGGGACAGTCACTTCAGCTATTGGGAATGCTCACTGAAGCTATCCATACACCACACATACAAGATAGATATCTTTCACTTGAAAATGCTAATTATGTATTTAATAATGCAAGACACCTAGGAGATGAAGTTGAGTTTAAGAAAGATGGTATTATCCAAAAAAGAGCGCAGAAGGTTTTAAAAGAAGCAGATGAGCTACTACAACAAATTGAAAAAGATGGGCTTTTCTATACACTTGAAAATGGAAAATTTGCTGGCATAAAAAGACCAAAAGATGGTGGAAAGGGGCTAGATGGAGTTGCTATGAAAGATGGCGGTTACTTTAACCCATTTATTCCATTAATGATGGGAGGTACAAAATAATGAGTGAAAACAAAGCAATAGCAAAGGTGGATTTAACAAAAGTTAAGCCATACGGAGATACACTAAATGATGGACAAATGCAGTTATCCTTTACTTTACCAGTACCTTACGGAGAGGAAGGTAGTGAAGCTGCTAAAATTCTAGCGAAAAAAATGGGACTTAATGAGCCGAGTGTAGTTTACTCAAAAGACTTGAAAGATGGATTTACCTACTTTATCGTATACGGAAAATGCGAGCATACAGTTGATTATACATCTATTAAAGTTACAAAAGTTGATGTGGATGTAATGAGTAGAAAAGAGTGTGGCAAATTTATAGAAGAAAACATTAAAAAAGATGTTATAATAGTAGGTGCATCTACTGGAACAGATGCACATACAGTTGGAATCGATGCGATAATGAATATGAAGGGTTTCCATGGTCACTATGGTCTGGAAAGGTATGACGGAATAGAGGCATATAATTTAGGAAGCCAAGTGCCAAATGAAGTTTTAATAGCGAAAGCCAAAGAGCTTAATGCAGATGCGATAATAATCTCTCAAACTGTTACGCAAAAGGACATCCACATTCAAAATCTAACAAACATGGTGGAACTTCTGGAAGCAGAAGGCCTAAGAGACAAAGTAATTCTTTGTTGCGGCGGCCCGAGAATTTCACATGAATTAGCCCAAGAACTTGGGTATGATGCTGGATTTGGAGCACATACATATGCAGAGCATGTGGCATCATTTATCCTAACTGAAATGGTAAAACGCAATACTAAGTAAAGGAGAGATTTAATGAAAAACAAAGTTATGAGCGCTCAAGAAGCTGTCTCAGGCATTAATGATGGAGCAACCATCATGGTTGGAGGGTTTATGAGCTGCGGAAGTCCAGAGATTTTGATGGACGCCTTAGTCGAAAAAGGCGTGAAGGATCTTACTGTTATCTGTAACGATGGAGGAACACCAGGAAGAGGTGTAGGAAAGCTTATTTCAAAAGGAATGGTTAAAACACTTATAGCTTCTCACGTAGGCTTAAACAGAGAAGTTGGGGAAAGAATGAATAATGGAACTCTTGAGTGCATCCTTGTTCCGCAAGGAACCTTGGCAGAAAGAGTAAGAGCAGGAGGTTTTGGCCTTGGTGGAATTCTAACTCCAACAGGTGTAGGAACTATTGTCGCTGAAGGAAAAGAAGTAATTAATGTAGACGGTAAAGACTATCTACTAGAAAAACCTTTAAGAGCAGACTTTGCACTTGTAAGAGGAAGCAAAGTTGATAAATTTGGTAATGTAACTTATAAAGGTAGCACGGTAAACTTCAACCCGCTAATAGCAACTGCTGCAGACTATGTAATAGTAGGAGCTTGTGAGATTGTAGAAACAGGCGAAATTGAACCAAATAATGTTACCACTTCTGGTATATTTGTAAATGCAATAGTAGGAGGTGAGAAACAATGGGAACTGTAGATCCAAAAATAACTATCGTAAAGAGAGTTGGCAAAGAAATTAAAGACGGAGACGTTGTAAACCTAGGTATTGGAATGCCTACCCTTGTTGCAGATCACACTCCAGAAGGAGTATCTCTAATTCTTCAATCAGAAAACGGAATTATGGGTATGGGAGCAGCAGCAGAATCAGGAAAAGAAGATGTTGATATTATAAATGCAGGAGCTGCATATGTAACTCTAGCGCCAGGGGCAATGTGTTTTGACAGTGCCACATCATTTGGCATCATAAGAGGTGGACATGTAGACGCAACAGTACTTGGAGCTTTACAAGTTGATGAAAAAGGAAATATTGCTAACTGGATCGTACCTGGTAAGATGGTTCCAGGAATGGGCGGTGCGATGGACCTTGTAGTAGGAGCAAAAAAAGTAATTGTATCCATGTTGCATACACAAAAAGGTGCACACAAGATCCTAAAAGAGTGTACCCTGCCTTTAACTGCAGTTGGTGTTGTAGACTTAATTGTTACAGAGATGGGCGTTATGGAAGTAACAGATAAAGGACTTTTGCTAACAGAATTACATCCTGATTTCACACTAGAAGAAATCAAAGCTGCAACTGAATGTGAGCTAATAATTAGCGAAAATTTAAAAGCAATGGAGTAATTTTAATTTGAACTAAACGATTTAATATAATAGAAAAGTGGGAATGAAAATAAGATTTTGTTCCTTCTTTTTTATGTGAAAACAAATTCGAAAGTTAAGAGAAAAAACATAGCATAAAGTTCGCGTATGACCGGAAAATGTGTAAAAAAATCATCTAAAAACTCTTTTAATTAGGAAAATACAGAAAATGTATTTAATTTAAAAGGCTTATGAAGTATAATAACTTTACAAAGATATTATACTTATTTATAAGCGTAAATGGAATTTGGAGGAAGAAATGAAAAAAATTATTTTAGCATGTCTTGTGCTTGTCTTAGCACTTGGACTAACAGTTGGACTAACAGGTTGTAGCGATGATTCTAGTGGGAAAACAAAAGTAGGATTTATACTATTGGGAACAGTTGAAGATCAAGGGTTTACTCAGTCTCATAAGCTTGCCATAGATATGGTTGAAGAAGAACTAGGTGAAAGCGTGGAAATTCTGTATAAAGAAGAAGTGCCAGCTGATGATGGACAAGCAATTAACACTGCAATTCAGCAACTACTTGATGAAGGTTGTACAATTATTTTTGGAGCAAGCTTTGGATATA
>CAYJFM010000027.1:0-29134 GCA_964369805.1 uncultured Oscillospiraceae bacterium | reverse complement strand
AATAAAAAAGTTAGATTCTCAAATGCGAAATCTAACTTTTTTTAGTTTTATAGAATAAATCCTCCACCGATAACTAGGTCGTCTTTGTAGACAACAACAGATTGGCCTGGTGTTGGTGCTCTTTGTGGTTCTTTGAAAATTACTTCACCTTCAATAAGCTTACAGGCTGCAAGTGGAGCTGCATATCTGGTCTTAGCAAAATAAGGAAATTCCTCATTTTCTTCTGTAGAATACTCTACGTCTCTTGCAAAAACACCATCAGAGTATTTCACTCTGGTAATAAATAAGTCTGATTCATCATATGTTAAAATAATGCTATTATCATTACCATTAATTTCTTTAATATAAGCAACCTTTCCTAGACTTAGGCCAAGCCCCTTTTTTTGCCCTATAGTAAATGCAGAGATACCATCATGATCTCCTAGCTTATTACCTTCTGTGTCATAAAATGAGCCTTTCAAGTCTCCAGCCCCATTTTCGACAAGATAATCGTTATAAGATTGGTCTTCACCTAAAAAGCAAATGCCTTGGCTATCTCTATACTCATCATCAATTAACCCAAGCTCTTTTGCTTTCCCTTTAATTATTTCTTTGTCCTCGATTTCCCCTAAAGGAAAAATTATTCTACCTACCACTTCTTCTGGGAGTCTATACAGAACATATGATTGATCCTTTCTTGAATTTGAAGACTGTCTTATGTGAGGAATGCCATTAACTACAGCTGTTAGTGCATAATGACCAGTTGCAATATATTGAGCATCTAACTCGTTTGCAACATCTAATAAAACTTTATACTTAATTGTAGGGTTACATATAATGCACGGGTTAGGAGTTCTTCCCTTGGCGTATTCTGAGCAAAAATTACTAATAACAGTTTCTTCAAAGAGTTGCCCCATATTTTTATATATAAACTCTATTCCTATTTTCTCACACATTTCAAAAGCTTTTACAGCAGCCTTTGGCAGTATATTTCCTATTTTTTTGCCTTCTTCTTTTTGTGGAGGCCAAATATCAAAATGTACTCCTATTACATCAAAGCCTTTTTGTTTCAATAATAAAGCAGCGGCAGAGCTATCTACTCCACCACTGACTCCAAGTATTACTTTTTCTTTGTTTCTTAATTTAGTCATAATATCACTCTAATATTTTATATTTACTCTTCTTCTATATCATGATGATGATCATCTTCTTCATTTGGATCAAAACCCTCAAGTCCTGCATAAGTTTTACCTGTTTTTTGTGCATAATCATAAATCGCAGATTTAATAGCATGGTCTGCTAAGACTGAACAATGTACTTTTGGTGCTGGAAGTCCACCTAAAGCTTCAATTATTGTTTTATTTGTTAGTGCAAGAGCTTCATCAATTGTCATACCAATGATTAAGTCTGTTGCAATGCTTGAAGAAGCAATTGCAGATCCACATCCAAAAGTTTTGAATTTTGCATCAACTATTTTTTCATCCTCAACTTTAATTGCAATTTGCATCATATCTCCGCAAACAGGACTACCAAATGTTCCAGTACCATCTGCATTTTCTAAGTCTCCAACATTATGTGGATTCATAAAGTGTTCCATTACTTTTTCGTTATATATTGACATTTTTTTATCCTTTCAGTATATCTTTATAATTGACCATGCTCTTTTTCCGAGTATAGTGGTGACATCATTCTAAGTCTTTCAACAATCCCTTTAAGTTCAGTGAATACATAGTCCACATCTTCTTCAGTTGTAAAATCTCCCATTGTAAATCTTACAGAACCATGAATTTTTTCAACTGGTACGCCTAAGGCGTCAAGTACATGCGAAGGAACTAAGCTTGCTGATGAACATGCAGATCCTGTTGAAACAGAAATTCCCTTAGCGTTTAAGAATAATAATAGTGCTTCTCCTTCAATAAACTCAAATGTAATATTTGCATTACCCGGGTGTCTATGTTCTAGTGACCCATTAAGCTGAGTATAAGGAATGTTCTCTAGCACCCTAGAAACAAACTTGTCTCTTAGGTTTTTACAATATTCAATATGTGTATCTATCTCTCTAGATGCAATTTCTGCTGCTTTACCAAAACCAATAATACCTGTTAAGTTTTCAGTACCTGCTCTTTTTCTAGATTCTTGCCCACCACCGTGAACAAAGTTACCAAGTCGTGTACCCTTTTTAATATACAAAGCACCAATACCTTTAGGTCCGTATATCTTATGAGCGCTAATAGACATCATATCTACGCCCATATCCTTTACGTCAATATGCAAATTTGCTAAGGCTTGAACTGAGTCAGTATGAAATCTTACGCCTTTATCTTTTGCTATTTTAGCAAGTTCTTTTATTGGTTGTACTGTTCCAATTTCATTGTTCACCTGCATAATCGAAACTAAAATAGTCTCTTCTTTAATAGCCTTTTCTAAATCCTCAGGGCGCACAATACCATTTTCATCTATATCTAAGTAAGTAACCTCATACCCGTTTTTTTCTAAGTATTCACATGTATGTAGCACAGCATGATGCTCGATTTTTGTAGTAATAATATGATTACCCTTACTTTTTAGCATATCCACTGTTCCAAGAATAGCCCAATTGTCAGATTCTGTACCACTAGAAGTAAAGAAAATTTCTTTTGCATCAGCACCAATCAGCTTTGCTATTTCCTCTCTGGCTTTTGAAATAGCTTGTTTTGTATATTGCCCTAAGTCATAAAGACTTGAAGGGTTACCAAAATGTTCACTAAAAAATGGAATCATTGCATCAAGAACTTCTTTTTTTACAGGTGTTGTTGCCGAATAATCCATATATACTTGTTTCATAAATTGTCCTTTCATTTAAATTATAATTTAAACTTTTATTTAATTCGGAGTCAAACCTTAGCTTTGGCTCCCTTGATTTTTTTTATGCTCTGCAAGTTCTTCTGGAGTCATATCTTCAACAAATTTAATTCTGTCTGCCTGAGCTTTTACTCCTGCTTTTATTGACTCAATATACTCCTTACGCAAAGTATTCTGTTCAGCCTTTTCTTCAGCTGATAAGGCTTCTACTTTTGATTTCCTTGCAAGCTCATTTATTCTATCTATTTTCTCTTTAGTTATCATACCCTATATCCTTTTATATAAACTTTTTTATTTTGTAACTTTAATATTCTATCATATTTATGTATTTTTTTCAAATAAAAAAGGCTAATTCAATAGCCTTTTCTGTTGATTTTTCAGTATTTTCCATCAAGGTATAAATTGCACTAACAAGTAATATGATCTTTCATCTCTTCATAGGTCTTATCGCCTATGCCATTTACATTTTTTATATCTTCAATTTTCTTAAAGCTACCATTGGAAGTTCTGTAATCAACGATTTTAATAGCTGTTGCTGGACCAACTCCTGGTATTTCTTGCAACATAGTAGCGTCCGAAGTATTAATATTCACTTTTGCCTCTACACCACCATTTGGAGGAGGCGTCCCTGCTACAATAGTGTCTCCAGTATTTTCTTCAGAAATAATACTAGGAACATATACTTTTTCTCCATCAGTCAAAATCGCGGCCCTATTTAAGCTAGATGTATCTGCATTCTTAGTTAATCCGCCAGCTTTTATAATTGCATCTTCAACTCGAGCATCATAATCTAATTCAACAACCTGTGGCGATTCAACTTCCCCACCTACATCAACAATTATTTTATCTGATATTTCAATTTCAGAGTCAATACTATCTTTATTTTGACTTGCATCACCTTGGTCAACTGTTATTTTTTCATTACTTGAAAAATCGTATACCAAGTATAGAGCTCCTGCTATTAATATGCAGCACAAAACTCCATATTTAATGAGCTTAGACTTATTTTTACTTATAAAACTCTTATTAAAATATTTGCCTTTTAATTCACTTATTATTTTTTCAAAATCCATTTTACCACCATCCTTAATACACATAAACTACTTTTTGTTCAATAGACAAAAAAAGACACCACGCTTAGAGGGGCATCTTTTGTGTTTGTAATTATTTTACTGTAAAATAATGGTAATGTCAACAAGCTAATATCAAGGCATGGAAAATTAATTTTACTACATCGCCTTAATCGGTTAATAACTATTAGTCTGTATATATATTTGTTCTTAAGTATTTTATTTCATCTTTAACAGTTGCTAAATTAGAAAATTCTAATATTGCAGTCATCAAAAGTTCTGGGCTCAGATTAGAGGTACTTCCAGCGTCTAATTTAGTTTGCAAAAAAACATTATTGTTAACCATATTTATATTCAATTCTTTAATCATAGGTTTAATATTAACTTCTTTAAATTGAGGCTTTTTCTTAGGACCCTTGCCTCTTTTAGCTTTTGCTTTTTTTGTGACAATAATTTCATCTCTATCCAAAAATTTCTCAGCAAAACTATCCCAGTAGGATTTTTTAAACTTTTCTATTTCTTCTAAGCCGTCAGCTTCTGCTCTACTATTGCAATTTCCTGAAGAACAACCACATTTTAGTTGTACAGGAAATCCTATTAGATACTCTGCACCGTTAACACCGCTAGCTAAGTTCTTATTATTTGAGTTACATGAATTCACTCTAATACCCTCGGGAAGTAGACTATTCATTCTTTCAATAATATCAGCAGAACTTAAAAAATCAGTTTTTGACTCATCTATTTCAATTTCTAATAGCTCACAGTTTGATTCATATCCAAGAGATAAAGGTAATGGAAATGTCATTTTAGGATGAGGGTTAAATCCTTGAGAATGAGCTAGATGAATTCCAGCTTTCTTGAAGGTTCTCTTGAACAACCTAACCATATCCAAATGAGATGTGTATTTTATGATTCCTGATTTTGAGAATTCGATTACATATTTTGACATGGTTTAGTCCTTTCTCCTTCAGTAGTACATCCATTACAGCTTTCTGTTCTACAGTCCAAGGTTAAAACTTCATTGTTTGCTTTAGTATATTCTTTTAGCAGATATTCTTTTGTAACAAAAGTATTGATTGTATCCCAAGGAAGAAGCTCTTCTTTCTGGAAACCATTAGTTGTAAACTTATCAATTTTAATTCCAGTTTCCGCTTCGTACTTATCTATTGCTTCTTGCCAACCTTCCCTGTTAAAGTGCTCACTCCATCCATCAAGCTTACATCCATTTTTATATGCATCTAAAATTATGTTTCCTGTAGATCTATCACCTCTAGCAAGCAAACACTCAATATGACTAATATAAGAGTCATGATATGAGAAAGAAATTCCTTTTCTCCTTAAAATCTTAGATAGGTAAATATGCTTTTCTTTGAATTCTTCTGCTGTGTTTTGAGGGAACCATTGGAATGGTGTATGCGGTTTTGGAACAAAGTTTGCAACGCTAATATTTACATTAAAACTTCCACCTAATCCCTTTTCTTTATATATTGATTGAATCTTCTCTGCAATTTCTAAAATTCCGTCTAAATCTTCGTTAGTTTCTGTTGGAAGTCCAATCATAAAGTATAATTTAACCTGTTTCCAACCTAAATCCATAGCTTGACTCATGGCACTATAAATGTGCTCCTCTGTAATTGATTTGTTTATTACATTTCTAAGCCTTTGTGATCCTGCCTCTGGTGCAAAAGTCAGTCCAGACTTCTTGTACTTTTGAATTTGGTCAAGTACATTAAATGAAAACGAATCAAGTCTAAGTGATGGTAAAGATAAAGAAACATTATTATCATTACATGACTTCATAAGCTCATCAACTAATGGCTCAAATTCGCTATAATCTGATGTTGAAAGAGATAAAAGTGAAACTTCTTCATGACCAGTATGTTTAAGCATTTCATTAAATATTTCAATTAATTTCTCTTTACTTCTTTCTCTCACAGGTCTTGTTATCATTCCTGCTTGACAGAATCTACATCCCCTAGTACATCCTTTAAAGGTCTCTATAACACCTCTATCTTGGACTATTTCAATTAAGGGAACTATTGGCTTGGTTGGGTAGTCAACTTCTTCTATAGAAGGAATCTCTGCAGGAACTACTAGCTTTTCTGACCAAGGATCAGTAGCTACATAAACCCCTTTAATAGTTCTGGCTCCATCAATTATTTCGGCTTTACTTTTCCCTGCTTTTTTTGCTTCATCAATATAATTAAGAAGGTAAACTAAAGCTTCTTCACCATCTCCAATATTGAACAAGTCAAAGAATTGACATAGAGGTTCTGGGTTAAATGAAGCTGGTCCCCCACCTATGACTATTGGATCTTCTTCAGTCCTATCCTTTGCTAAAAGCGGAAGTTTACTTAAATCAAGTATGCTTAGAATAGTTGTATAAGACATTTCATGTTGGAGAGTTATTCCTAGCACATCAAAATCTTTTAGTGGTATTTTATTTTCTAAAGAAAATAAAGGTATATCTTCTTCTCTTAATATTTTTTCTAAGTCGAAACCTGGAACAAAAGCACGTTCCATTGCTAAGTTCTCTTCCTTATTTATAATATTATATAGAATTTGCATACCAATGTATGACATTCCTATTTCATAAAAATCAGGAAAAGCGAATACAAATTTTAAGGAAACTTCATCTGGATCCTTTTTTATTGAATTAATTTCTTCTCCTATGTATCTGCCAGGTTTCTCAATTTTACTTAGAAACCTTTCTATATTTACTCTATTCATTACCCCTCCAATTTTGTAGTTTTAATAGTATTCGTCAGTGTACTCCATCTCCATGGTAACAATTCTAATTACGTCACCTTCCTCTAGTCCTTTTTCCTTCATTTCTGCTATTACTCCACTTTTTTCAATGTATTTATATAGGTATCTTAAAGATCCAAGGTCGTTAAAGTTAGTCGAATTAAAGATTTTTTCTAGTTGTTTACCTTCAACAACGAAAATTCCATTATCATTTCTAACCGTTACAGTTCTATAGTCAGGGTCGTTTTCTTCTCTCTCAAAATCAAAAAGTTCAACATGCTCATCTAGTGGATCTGGAACATAAGCTAATAGCTCTCTACAAGCTTCTTCCATTAGCTCTTTTACACCAATATGAATTGGAGCTGAAATAGGAAATACCTTAAGTCCTTTATTTAATGAATTAATATATTCAACAAATTTTTGATAAGTAGGGCTAGAAACTCCTGTTAAATCATCAGGATCACTATCTTCTAAAAGATCTACTTTATTTGCTGCAATTACCATTGGCTTTTTCAATATTTTTGGATTAAACTGTTCAAGTTCAACCATTATTTTATTAAAATCATCAATTGGGTCTCTTCCCTCACTGCCAGAGATATCAACAACATGAACAAGAACCTTTGTCCTTTCAATATGCTTAAGGAATCTAAAACCTAGGCCGGCACCTGTATGTGCACCTTCAATTAGTCCTGCAATATCAGCCATTGCAAAACTTGTATTACCAACTTCAACAATTCCTATGTTAGGGTCAATTGTTGTAAAGTGATAATCTGCTACCTTTGGTTTTGCTTTTGAAGTAATTGAAAGAAGTGATGATTTTCCAACATTTGGAAAACCTACTAATCCCACGTCTGCCAAAAGTTTAAGTTCCAAAATTACAGTTCTTTCTTTTTGTACTCCACCTGCTTCTGCAAAGTTGGGAGCCTGTCTAACAGAGTTTTTGAACATGGTGTTACCCTTCCCGCCCTTTCCTCCTTTTGCAGCCACAAAAGAGTCTCCTGGATTTAGGAGATCCTTCATTAAGGTGTTAGTTTCCTCGTCAAAAACCATTGTACCAGGAGGAACTTTAATAATTAAATCTTCCCCCATTTTACCAAATCTTTTCTTTCTCATACCATCTTGGCCATGTTCTGCCTGATATTTTCTTTTATACTTAAAGTCCATAAGTGTTCTAAGGCTTGCATCAGCCATAAAAACTATGTCTCCACCTTTTCCACCATTTCCACCGTCAGGACCACCTTCTGGCACAAAAGGTTCACTTCTAAATGAAACCGCACCATTTCCGCCCCTACCAGATATAATCTGAATTTTTGCTCTATCTATAAACATATTTTTTCCTCTCTATCGATTTCCCGCTATAAGCCTAATAAGAAAGAGCCCTAAAGCTGCACCTATAAGACTTAGTGTAACATTAAATAATATATTTCCTCCTGCGTGTAGCAAGTGCCCATTTTCAAACAGATTTATAGTCTCAATATTAAAGCTAGAGAAAGTAGACAGTCCGCCTAGCATTCCAGTTTTAATAAAAAGTGAAAGAGATTCATTATTTATCTGATATTCTCCTTCTATTCCGAGATATATTCCAATTAAAAAACCTGCACAAATATTTGAAATAAGGGTGGCAAATGGAAAAATTGCTGTTGGAAATAATAAAGTAACTCCATACCTAAGACAGCAACCTATAAAGCCGCCAAGGCCTACTATAATAAAATTAGTCAATGCTTTACTTACCCCCTTAATTTTTCTTATACACATTTATTATACACTAAAAGTATAGATGCATACAACAAAATGCACTCAAAGAAATAGACAGATATGGATAACCACATCTGTCTATACTAATCAAATTTTCGTATTAAGCTAAGACTATGCTTCTCTTGGGTATACGCTTACTTGCTTTCTTGTTTTGTCGTATCTTTCGAATTTAACAGCTCCATCGATTTTAGCGAATAGAGTGTCATCTCCACCAATACCTACATTGTTACCAGGGTGGAACTTTGTTCCTCTTTGTCTTACGAGAATGCTTCCGGCAGTTACAACCTGTCCGTCGCCTCTTTTCACTCCTAGACGTTTAGATTCACTATCTCTACCATTCTTGGAACTACCTACACCTTTTTTACTTGCCATGGATTCTCACCTCCTATTTTGTTTCAGCTTCTATGGCTTCAATGATTGCGCCTTTAGTAGCTGATGCACTTACTTTAATATTTTTTGAAGCAGCTAAGTCAAGTAACTCGCTTTTCTTCAGTGAAGATAGGTCTTCTTTACCTTCTTCTTTAGCTGGTGCTGCTGGAGCAGCTACTTCACCATTGAAACCAGTGATCTTAACCATTGTGTATGGTTGTCTGTGACCTTGTTTCTTTTTGTAGTCTTTTTTAGGCTTGTGCTTAAAGATGATTACTTTTTCGCCTTTACCATTTTCTACTACTTCACCGTTTACTACAGCACCTTCAACGAATGGAGCTCCAACCTTTAGATCAGCGCCTTCACCCATTACTAATACTTCGTCAAAAGTAATAGCTTGTCCTGCTTCTACATTTAGCTTCTCAACAGTGATAGTGTCGCCTGCTGCAACTCTGTACTGTTTTCCGCCAGTTTTAATTACTGCGTACATTTAATGTTCCTCCTCTGTCCAGTCTCGCCATTTTAAGGTGTAGTAAGAAATTTACTAACTCAAATAAACCTTATCAGTGCGGCTAACTTATTTAATATACCACAAAACCGTAATTATTGTCAACAAAAAACTACAAATTCGTTGGTTTTTTAATTGATTTATTACTTGCTATGAAACCTTTTCTTAACCTCTTCTTTAAGACTTTTATCCGCAAAAAGATATAGGGCCAAAACTATTATTACACAACTTAAAATAGTTATGAAAGATCCCCAAGTATAATTATATAAGTCTAGCATATAAAACAGGATGGATGATAAACTAATTAAGGTTATAGTTATCAAATATCCAAAGTACTCTGAAAAAGTACTTTTGCTTCGTAGTGATAAATATGTAAAATATATTAAAATAACTAGAGTTGCAAAAGGAAACACAAAATCTGTAGACCAAAATAACATTTTTGTTGAAAAATCAATTACAATTATGAATACTGCAAACATCACGTACCCATATAAAATCTTTTCTCCAAAACGATGAAATTGAGATCTAGCTAACATATAAATACCTAGAGCAAACAGCACAGAAGCTCCAGTTGGAACAACCCAGATAATTTCTCCCTTATCATGAGTAAAAATATTTATAAATATGCAAATAATCGTTGCTGTAATGCCTGCAAAATGAGGTATGTTTCTTAGAGGTGATGAAACCTTTGAAATCTGATTGTATGAAGGATATTCAACAACACTAGGCTTTGTTTCAGGCATTTCTTCATAACACAGAGGACATAAGGGTTCACTCTCATGCACAAATACATTACATTTACTACATTTATTCATATTTATCCCCCCACTGATTAGAATAAACTTCCACATCTATACTAGTCATTTCTACGATAGATTTAAAAAACTCTCTAATTATTGATTCATCAGTAATTGACCTTGTAAAGCTAATAGTCAGTTTGTTTTCGAAGGATGAAACAGTACAATTAATCGGACTTTTAACAGTTGGGTATAGTAAAATTTCAGCCTGCTCAATATATTTGCTAACATCATCGGGAAAATCAAACTTACCAACATTAGAAATTGTCATGGTTTTTTTTAGCTCTCCCTTTAATCTAAACCCAATAGGCACTATCATATTTTTTACAATTAAAGGTGTGTATCTAGAAATAATGCTTTTTGAAAGTTTTAGTTTGTCTTCAGAAAATTTTCCTAAATAGTCAGTGTCATTTGTTAGCTTAAGCTGATTACTTACAGATATAAGAACTGAGTCAAAATCCGAATCTTCATTCATTTCATAACCTACATTAACTACACCGATGAAGTTCTTTAAAGTCTTAGAATTAAAGAGTTTACGTAAGTTGACAGGTATTGCAATTACAATTGGAGCATTGCTTTTTGTTTTGCATTGTTTTTCTTTATAAATACTAAAAATTATACTAGTTACAAAGAAAGCTGTGACGCTACAGTTAAGGGATTTGCAATAACTTTTAACTTCATCTAAAGGTAAGTTAGCAGTCACAACACTATTACCCCCTCCTTTAAATTTCTTTCCTTTGATTCTAAAGGAGTTTTTAGATTCTTTATAGTATTCTTTGTTCCTATAATGTTTTGGCCTCTTTACTTTATTAAAGTGTTTATTAAAACTATCCTCATCATTTCTTTCACTTTCATCGAACAGTAGCACTTTGTTTTGATGATCTAACTCCCCATGTAAAATTGTTAAGTAATAGTAAAGTAATGACTTTACAAATTCAACTATTCCGTTACCATCAGTTATTGAATGAAAAGCCTCTACAGAAATCCTATTTTTATAATACAGAACTTTAATAATATAGCCTCTATTCTCGTGAGAGAGAATACTGCTACAAGGTGACTGCCTTTCCTCATCTATTGTAAAGTGAACAAAATTAGCATCAAAATAATTCCAAAATACTCCTCGTCTAAGATGCAAAAAAAACAAAGAGTATCTTTCGTAAATCATATTTACTGCAAGTTGCAAAGTCTCTGGCTTAATTTCTTCCTTAAGAACCACTGACACTCGAAAAACAGAGGAGTTACTTTTATTTGTAACAGAAGGAAATAACTTCGCAACTGCGTCTAGTTTATTATAATTTTTCATAAAAAAATATGCCTTTCTAAATGGCAATAGTACTTTACTAAATGGCAACAGTACTTTGCTTGTATTGTAATTATACAAGCAGATTGATAGCATTACAAGAAAATAGACATAAAAATAGTGAAGCAGTAAAATACCGCTTCACTAAAAATCTAACTTTTAGAGATCACTACAATTTTAGTAACACTATTTAGTAGTTTTTTATAGTTTATGCTCAGTATGGAGTAAAACATGCGCCTTATGTGAATTAGGAGAACCTAAGTACTCTTCATAGAGTTTTAACACATCTGGATTTTCATGTGAATATCTAATTGGCATATTTTCATCCAATTGATAAAGTTCTTGACCTCTTGTGTATGCACATTCTTTACCATCATGAATTGGCTGACCTCCGCCGCCAACACAGCCTCCAGGGCAAGCCATAACTTCAACAAAATCATAGTGCACTTCACCTTTTTCGATTTGTTTTATAAGTTTCCTTGTATTACCTAATCCGCTTACAGCTGCAACTTTAACAGTTAAATCTCCTACCTTGTACTCGCCTTCTGAAACCCCTTCATTACAGTTAAACCCAGAACTTCTCACTGCAGTAAAAGCATCAACTGGTGGGTTTTCACCCATAATCAGAAAGTATGCTGATCTTAAGGCTGCTTCCATTACACCGCCAGTAGCTCCAAAAATAACTCCTGCCCCTGATATATCTTGCATTACACTATCCGCATTAATATCTTCTAAAGTTTGAGGATTAATATGAGCAGTCTTTATCATTCTGTTTAACTCTCGTGTGGTAATAACTATATCTATATTATTTCCAGCAAATTCACCATAATAAAGCTCCATCTCACTCTCATCTTTTTTAGCTACACAGGGCATTATTGAAATAGTTGTAATTTTTTTTGGATCTACATCTAGTTTCTCAGCAAAATAGGTTTTCATTACAGAACCAAACATTTGTTGTGGTGATTTTGCAGAAGAGAGTGAACTTAACATATGAGGAAATTCAGTTTTTATATACCTAACCCAGCCAGGACAGCAAGATGTAAACATAGGTCTGTTTGCTAAGTCACCATCACTAAACCTTTTTACAAATTCAGTTCCTTCTTCCATAATTGTAAGATCTGCTGAAAACGTAGTATCAAATGCATAGTCAACTCCCATTTTTTTAAGGGCATCTAGCATTTTGCCTATAGTAGCTGTTCCCTTTTCAAGGCCAATTTGTTCTCCCCAAGCAGCTCGAACTGCTGGTGCTACCTGAGCTATAACAATTTGTTCAGGATCATCAATGGCATCCCAAATCTTAGAAGTATCATCTCTAGCAACTAAAGCCCCTACAGGACAGTGGGTTATACATTGCCCACATAAAGAACAATCTGCCTCTCGAATATCTCTACATTTTGAAACATTAATTGTTGTTCTAGAACCTGTACTTTCAACATCCCACACTCCAAGATCTTGTATCTTATCACAAACTTGAATACATCTCATACATTTAATACACTTATCTGCATTTCTAATTAGTGGAAAAGTCCTATCCCATACATTTTTTTCAGGCTTACAGACGTATGGCAATTCTTGAATATTAAGATCATTTGAAATCTTTTGAAGAGAACAGTTACCACTTCTTACGCAAGATACGCAGGTACTGTTATGTTGTGACAGAATCAGCTCTACATTTACCTTCCTATCATTTCGTACCTTAGGACTATTTGTAAATATTACCATGCCTTCCTCTGCTGTATTATTACATGCAGTAATCAGCTTGTCTTTCCCTTCAAGTTCAACTACACACACTCTACATGCAGCAATTTCATTTATTTCTTTTAGATAGCAAAGAGAAGGAATAGGAATGCCAATTTTTTCTGCAGCTTCCATAATGGTAGTGTTTTCTTCTACTTGTACCTGTATATTATCTATAGTTAAGTTTACCATACTTTCTCCCTTCCTCCTTTGAAGATTCCGAATCCAAAGTGATCACATCTTAAGCATCTAGATGCTTCTTGATCAGCCTCAGTCACCGACATACAATTCTCTACTCCTTCAAAGTCTTTAATTCTTTCTCCAGCTTCTCTTTCAATCATATTAACCCTGCCACATGGTGTTCTATCATCAAGGTTTGGAAGAGGAACTTCAACATCACAAGAAATTTCATGATTATACCCTAAGTACTCATCAATGTTTGCTGCTACAACTTTTGCAGCGGCAACTGCATTAATCACTGTAGAAGGGCCACTAACACAATCACCACCAGCAAAAACGCCAGTCATATTTTCTAAGGCTCCTGTTTTTGTAGTTGTAATTTTGCCTCTGTGAATATCTACTCCTGATTCTTCAAAATGATTAATTTCAATTTCTTGACCAGCTGCTACAATAAGTAAGTCGCAAGGAATAAAAGTATTAGGTTCTCCTGTTTTCTTTATAGAAGCCCTTCCATCTACAATTGAGCTTACCATTTGAGGTTCTACATAAAGTCCTTTTACTTTACCTTCTTCAACAACAATTTCCTTAGGAGACATCATTTTTTGTATCTCTACTCCTTCAGCAATTGCGCCCTCTATTTCATCAGGAAGAGCTGTCATATCAGCAATTCGTCTTCGATAAACAATGCTAACTTTTTTGGCACCCATTCTAACAGCGGTTCTAACTGCATCCATAGAAACATTTCCCCCACCAATAACAGCCACTTCTTTACCAGTTAAATCCTCTATTTCCTCTTTACCAACAGCTCTCAAGAATTGAACAGCAGAAGTAACGCCTTTAGCATCCTCACCTTTAATACCAAGTTTTTTATCTATACTTGCACCAATAGTTATAAGAACAGCATCATACTCTTCTTTTAGTTTGTGTAAAGTAACATCTTCTCCCTCTCCTACTTTAACGCCATATTTTACTTCAACGCCAGTCTTTAGAATTGCATTCATATCGTCTTCTAACCGATCTTTAGGCAACCTATAATTAGGGATTCCATATCTAAGCATTCCACCTAACTTAGGTAGCATTTCATAGACTGTAACCTTATGACCCATAAGTTGTAAGTAGTAAGCGGCACTCATACCACCAGGTCCACCACCTACAATAGCTACTGTTTTACCTGTTGAAGGCATACACTTTGGTGGTTCTACTTCTCCAGCATAGTCTGCTGCCATACGCTTAAGACCTCTAATATTAATGCTGTCATCCATCATATTTCTTCTACAGTGAGTTTCACATGGGTGCTCACATATAAATCCACAGGTAGTTGGAAACGGATTATCTTTTCTTATAAGTTTTATTGCATCTGCATATCGTTTTTCGCTAATAAGAGCAATATATCCTGGTACGTCAACCCCTGACGGACATCTCGATACACAAGGTACAGGTTGACTATATGAACAGACGCATCTTCCATAGGTAATGTGTTCAATGTAGTCCTCTCTATACCCTTTTAAACCTTTGTACACCATGTTTGCCGCTTCATATCCAATGGCACAATCTGCTGTGTTAATAATAGTTTCAGCTGTTTTTTCCATAGTCCGTAACGTATCCAGTGTCGCTCTTCCTTCCAGAACATCAGTTATCAAATATCCTAGCTGACCAAGTCCTACTCTACATGGTGTACATTTACCACATGTTTGGGCATGACAGAGCTCTAAAAAAGCTCTAGCCATATCTACTGGACAAAGGCCAGGAGGGCTTGACTCAATTCTTCTCTCTAAGTCTTTATAAAGGCCCTCTAGGATTATTTTTGATTGCTGTTCAGTAACAAGTTCTAATCTACTCATAAATATTTCTCCTTTCAAAATAACGTTTCCACTAGTATACTGTATATTTTTTAAACCACCTAGCAAAATTGCAGCATTGAGCAAAATAATGATTAAACACTTACATTTACCTAAAACTTGTGTAATTTATTCACAGTAAACTTGTGTAATTTATTCACAGTTAAGGGAATTACTTTTACTAAAAATCTAACCAAATGAAATCTGTTGTATTAAAAAACCTTAGAAAAAAATCTAAGGTTTAGTTGAATAATATTTTATTTGTTATGCGTTCTTCTACGCTCTTGCTCGCTTAGAAGTTTTTTTCTTAATCTTATATCATCTGGCACAACTTCTACAAGTTCATCGTCAGCTATAAACTCTAGAGCCTCTTCTAAAGTAAACTCTCTAGGTGGTGTTAATTTAATGGTATCATCATTCCCAGAAGCTCTCATGTTGGTAGCCTTTTTAGCTTTACAAGGGTTAATAACCATATCTTCCCCCCTGCTATTCATTCCAACTATCATACCTTCATAAACTTTTACAGAAGATCCAATAAACATTTGTACTCTTTCTTGTACGTTAAATATTGCATAAGGAGTAGATGTTCCTTGTTCTTGTGAAATAGCAACTCCATTTTGTCTCTTAGGAATTTCTCCTTTAAACTCTTCAAAGCCAAAGAATCTACGAACCATAGTTCCCTCGCCTCTTGTGTCGTTAATGAATTCTGTTCTATATCCAAGAAGCCCTCTAGTAGGAGCAGTGTAAACAATTTTTGTATATCCATTGTCGCTAGACATTTCTGTCATCATACCTTTTCTAAGGTTTAATTTGTTAATAACTGAACCACTATATTCTTCTGGTACAGAAAGTACAACTTCTTCGATAGGTTCAAGTTTTTTTCCATTTTCATCTGTTTTGAAAATTACTTCTGGTTTTGAAACAGCAAGCTCATAGCCTTCTCTTCTCATGTTTTCAATTAGAATAGAAAGGTGCAATTCCCCTCTTCCTGAAACTTTGAATACATCTGTTGAGTCTGTATCTTCAACTACTAAACCAACGTTTACCTCTAGCTCTTTTTTTAGTCTTTCTTTTATGTGTCTTGAAGTTAGGAATTTTCCTGACTGCCCTGCAAAAGGAGATTTGTTTACTATGAAGTTCATTGATAGCGTTGGTGGTTCAATAGTAATAAGCTCCATAGCAACTGGATTTTGTGGATCACATATTGTTTCTCCAATTGAAATATCACTAATGCCTGAAACAACAACGATATCTCCACTTTTAGCTTCTTTTACCTGAGTTCTTTTTAGTCCCATGTATATGAATATTTGGTTGATTTTTCTTTGAACAATTGTCCCGTCACCCTTAGCTACTGCTACAGACTGCCCTTCTTTGATTGTTCCCTTAGTTACTCTGCCAATTCCTAGTCTACCAATGTAATCATCGTATCCTAATGTAGAAACCTGAAGTTGAAGAGGGTCTTCATCATAGTCAGCATATGCTGGTACATGTTCAATTATAGTATCAAAAAGTGGGCTAATATCTTTACCATCTAAACCTGTTGGTGTTTTATCCATTTTTGAGCCATCATTTAGCTCAATATGAATATCTTGTGCTTCGTCAGCACATGAAACAACCACACCTTGTCTCGCAATTCCATATAAAATTGGGAAGTCAAGCTGCTCATCATTAGCCTCAAGGTCCATAAATAGTTCATAAACCTCATCGATTACTTCTTCAATTCTTGCATCTCTTTTATCTATTTTGTTTATTAATAGAATCGGTTTAAGTCCTTGTTCTAAAGATTTTTTTAGTACAAATCTTGTTTGAGGCATTGGCCCTTCACTTGAATCTACAAGCAAAATAGCAGTATCTACTGTTTTCATGATTCTTTCTACTTCTGAAGAGAAGTCAGCATGTCCTGGAGTATCTACAATGTTAATTTTTACATCATCATGCATTACAGAACAGTTTTTAGAGTAAATTGTAATTCCTCTTTCTCTTTCGATATCATCACTATCCATTACACAATCTACAACTTCTTCATTTTGTCTAAATACACCACTTTGATTTAGAAAAGCATCTACAAGAGTAGATTTTCCTGCATCTACATGGGCAATAACTGCTATGTTTATTATTCTGTCTTTATTACTCATTTCTTCCCCTTTAAAACGTAAGATTAGTTTATACTTATTTATCTAACTACAGGCTAACATTCTAATAAACATCACTACCTGCAGAAATTTTTCCATTAAAATATAATTATATCATAAATTTGCTATAATTATGTATTTATTTTAGTTCTTTATATAATTTAAGTGTAAAAACCTGTATTTATCAAAAAACGGCCACACAATTTGTATGACCGCTTGTTTGTTTAATATAATCATTTGTAATTAATGAGTAAAACCATAAGGCTTGCCTTCTTCATCTCTTTTGCAAAAGCCCTCCATGCTATTAAGTTTTTCAACAGACTCTTTAAAAGTTTCTACTAGTTGATTTGTCATACTAAAAGCAAGGTCTGCCCTACAAACAATCCTCTGTACAATATTATTCTCCATGTTTCCAGGTAGTGGATAAGTTGGTACCTGCCACCCTTTCATAGCAAGTCTGTCTGAAAGATCATATAAAGACCAACAAATATCAGAATCCTCTTTTAGTTTGTAACAAACAATTGGGAGAACACTACCATCATTTATTATGTCAAAACAACCAAGTTCCTCTAATCCTTTAGTAATTAATTTTGCCATTTTATTTGTTCTTTCATGGATACTTGTAATACCATCGTAACCGTATTTAGTAAATACATAGTACTGTCCCAGAATTTGACTTGCACTTCTAGAGAAATTTATCCCTAGAGTTGTTAAAGATCCACCTAGGTAGCTAACATCAAAGGATAGTTTTTCTGGTAAGAAATTTTTATCTTTCCATAAAACCCAGCCAATACCTGGATATACAAGTCCGTATTTGTGCCCAGAAGTAGAGATAGAAGCAACCCACTTAAGCCTAAAATCCCATTGCAAATTTGGCTGTTTAAATGGTGCAAACATTCCTCCAGAAGCGCCATCCACATGTATGTAAAGTGGATGCTTTGCATCTTTATTATACTCTTCTAGCCTATCATTAAGCTCTTTAACATTGTCATATAGTCCTGTATAAGTAACGCCTAGAATTGGTACAATTCCAATAGTATATTCGTTAATAGCTTCCATAGCAGCATCAATATCAAGAGTAATAGCATCTTCAGTAAGTGGAATTTCAATTAAATCTACATCCCAATATGTTGCAAACTTTTCCCAGCAAACTTGGTATGCAGATGACATAATTAGATTTGGTTTTTTTCCTGTTATACCACCAAATTCTATACCTTCCCTCTTTGCATGTTCTTCCCACCTCATTTTCATTGCCATACCAGCAAGCATGCAGGCCTCACTAGATCCAACAGTTGAAGTGCCCACAAAGTTCTTATCAGGTGCATTCCACAAATGGGCAATAATATTGATACATCTACCTTCAATTTTTGTAGTATTTGGATACTCCGTTTTGTCTATAGAGTTTTTTGAAAGATTATCTCCCATTAACTTAACTGCATCAGGGTCCATATTTGTTTGACAAAAGGTTGCAAGATTAAGTCTTGCCGAACCTTCAGAAAGCAGGAATGTATCAATTAGCATACCTACATCTTGGGTAGGTATAGGGAATTCATTTAACCTGTCACTAGGCAAAATTTCTTTCTCTAAGTTTTCATTTAATATTAAATCACTTAATTTTGTATACTCTTTCTCATTATAAATATCGCTCATATTCTTCACCTTTCCTCTTTCTTAGTCGAGACAATTACACTTTAGTTGTCGCCAAAGAATAATTCAATCGTTTCAACGTCTGATTTCTTGCCTACTAAACTAGCTACTATAAACACTACAATTGTAAATATTATAGATGGTACAATTGCAGTAGTACCAAAGAAACTCCATGTAATACCAAACCATGCTTCAAGGTTACTTAGTACCAAGAAACAAGAAATACCTAATATGATAGAGCAAATTGCACCAGTAGCATTTGCTTTTCTCCAGTAAAGTCCAAAAATGATTGGAGCTAAGAAGGCACATTCAAGCCCTCCCATTGCAAATAGATTTATCCATACGATTAAATCTGGTGGACTAATTGTAAATACAAATACAATCACACCAATTAATAGGGTTGAACCCATGCTCATTCTAGCAAGCTTCTTTTGAAAAGTAGGCTCTTTTTGCTTAGTCTTATCTTTTACTATATAGTTCAAATATAAATCTTTAACAATGGCAGCTGATGCTAAAATTAGCAAAGATGACACTGTAGACATTACTGCGGAAAGAGGTGCAGCAATAAATAGTCCTGCTACAACTGGATTCATATATTCTAGTACAATTGCAGGAATAACATAATCAGTACTTGGATACTGGCTTGCATCTATTACAGCTGGGGCAAAAGCTCCAGAAATATGCATTACAAGCATCAAGAATCCTACAACTATCGTTCCGTAAATCATAGCGTTATGTAGAGACTTAGTATCTTTAAATCCCATGCCTCTAACAGCTGTCTGTGGAAGGCCAAGTACACCAATACCCACAAGCACCCAAAATGAAAGCACATATGCTTGGGTTTGCCCAGCCCCATAAGGGTTAGACCATTCCGGTTTTATGGTATTCATAGTATCTACTAAGTTATCAAACCCGCCTGCTGCACTAACTATTGTATAAAGGATAATGAAACCACCAATTACCATAATTATCCCTTGAATAGTATCCGTAGCTGCTACCGCCCTAAAACCACCTAGGGTAGTATATACTATTACCACTACACCAAAGAGTACGAGGCCCCAAATATATGGAAGACCTGTTACAGTTTCAAATAGCACTGCTCCACCAATAAACTGTGACATCATCTGAGCCATAAAGAATCCTACTAATGCAAGTGATGCAAGAATAACCACAGCTGGTGATTTATATCTGGCTCTTAGATAATCAGTAACTGTTACAGAGTTAGTTTTTCTAGATATAATAGCAAATTTTTTGCCTAAAATTCCTAAAATAATAAAGGCAGTTGGCACCTGAATCATTGAAAGGTAAACCCATACTAAACCGTTAGAGTAGGCCACACCAGGCCCCCCGATAAAGCTACTAGCACTAGTAAAGGTAGCTATTAATGTCATAGCAAGGACTAGCCCTCCCATAGATCTTCCACCAATAAAATAGTTAGATATAAAGCCCTTGTTTTTTTCAAGTCTTCCTTGATTTTTACTTATATATATACCTATAGCCATATTTGCAACAAGGTAAACTACTAAAACAGTTATCAAAATTGTTGTATATGACATTTTTACTCCCCTTCTCCTAGCTCAAACTCAGAGTTTGCTTCCTCTCCAAGGTCAAAGTTTTTAAAAAAGCACTTAACCACAATAATAACGGCTATTGAAAATCCCACATAACCTACTACACAACTTAGGAAAAACCACATTGGCAATCCAAAAATATACGTATACTCCGAAGGGTCACCAGAACCAAGCCCATAACCTGTAAAATACCACCACAAGAAAAAGGCTATGTACATTACAATAGAGATTATAGCTTCCTTTTTAATTTGTAAATTTTGTTCTTTAATAGTAAATTTCTGCAAAACACCCTCCTTAACTAATAATTCCAGTTATTAATCTAATATTCAAATTATAATAATTATACTATAATATTGAATTTTAAACAACATGTTTTAACAATAACCTTAGTAAGCAACGAAAACTTAGTAAAATAAAATCAGGTACACATATTTCATGCATACCTGATATATATTTTCTTGTGTGTATAGCCTTATTACAAAGGTCCACACCTTATTTTATTCTAATCCTATAGTACAAATCCAGCTACTAAGAATAGTATAAATGTTATTACGATTGGCGGAACGATCATTGGGTTTACTACGCTTAAGAAGTCTGCATTTCTAATTTTAGTAACTCCACAAGATAGTGTAGCAGAGTCTCCATAGAAACATGTTGAACTTGCAGCACAAGCACCAGCAATTATAGCTCCGATTGCTAGGTAAATATTTCCACCAAGACCTTCAGCTAGAGGTAATATAATTGGGAAGCAAACTGCCATCATTCCCCAGAAGCTTCCTGTTACGAATCCAAGTCCTAATAATAGTAGGAATGCGATAGCTGGAAGTAGTGCTGGGCTCATGTATGGTGCAACCGAATCAACAACGAACGGTGCTAGACCAAGCATTTCATTTGCAGCTTGAAGTGCAAATGCTGAAATTACAATACCAGTTACAACAAACATATCCATAAATCCTTGAGGAATTGTGTCAAGTGCTTGACTAGGTGTGATAATTCTTTGAGCTATGTATATAACTATAGCAGCAACATTAGCAGCAACTAGACCTAGTAATAAATCTGTTGTCCATAATGTAACTCCAATTACAGCAATCATCGGTACTAGGAAGTTAATTAGTTTTCCTTCCTCTTCTTTTGTTTCTTCACCTTCAGCTTTTTGAGCTTCTGCAGCCATACAAGCATCAGGAAGTAGTTGTCCACCTTCAGCTCTTAATTCTGCTTTTTTCATTGGACCAAATGTTGGAATAATTTTAAATCCATATAATAACACGAAGATAGCTGATACAAAGGCAAAGAAGATGAAAGGAATAGATTTAATAATCATGCCTAAACCTTCTCCTACTTCCAAGCCAAGTGCCAGTTCAATTTGTCCTGACATAAAGATTCCCCATAGAGAAATTGGTACTAATACACAAGTTACACAAGCTATACTATTAATGATGTAGGTAAAAAATTCTCTTGACATTTTATTGTTATCAGCAATTTGTTTTGTAGATACGCCTGCAGCAAGGATACTGAAGTAGTTATCTAAGAAAGTTAACATACCAATAATCCATGTTAAGAAAACCGTTTTCTTTTTAGTGTTTGCAAATTTCATTCCATATCTTGTAAAACCACTAATAGCATTTGATTCTTCAAGTAACTTAGCAAACATACCAAATAGTCCGAATATAATAATATAATAAGCGTTGCCACCTATAGTTGCATATAGTGTGTCTAGATATCCACCTAGGAAACCTGTTCCTTCCAAAATAACGAATGCTACGATTGTACCTAAGATAAGCGGCTCCATAGCTCTTTTTGTAATAATAGCACTAACAATTACAACTGTAACTGGTAGTAAACTTATAAGTCCATAATTATCCATAATTATCCTCCCAATTTAATAATTTCATTTTTTAAATAATATAATTCGAAAACTGCCTTACTACCCTCCTTCCAGATATCTAGTTAGAATTCATTAAAACACAGATTACTCCTATTAGTAGTATATTAGTATTTTCTAATTCTAACTTTATTCTTACCTAGCATATTAACTCTTAAAATGTCCCAACACTCACTCATTACTTCTTGCATGTCAGGGACTCCATTTCCTAATAATCTTATTATCCCTAGGCCTTCTTCTACGAAAGTTACACCTCCGATGACATTACTATTATCTGAAATCACTTTATTTATATCAGAATATATCTCTTCGCCTAAGTCTTTTTTATAAAAATAAATGCTTGCATTTATTCCATAGTCTTCAAGAACTCCACATTTTGATAATGGCTTTTCATTTGGCATTAAGTTGCCATATTCATAAACCTTCAGTTTTCCATTAATGTAAATCTTCATCTTTGTTGAATAAAGGTCGTAATGGAAAGTTTCTCCTCTTGCTAGTCTTCCAGAAGTTACCATATCAAAAGCAATAAGCTTTGAACTCTCTTCTAGGTGAATAGTGGTTTCTTGGTAAGTTTTTGATTTTGCAAATGGCACATTATGCTCTGGTAAATATTCAAGTTCACCACCTGATAATACTCTAAGATTGTTTATCAATTTTGCATGGCCATCATCCATTCGGTATAACTTATTATTTGATGGTGTTGTAATTAAAGCTTTTGCATCTTCTTCTACTAGAATATCTGTTGTGAGGATATCATGTTGAAGAATTCCTCCACTTGGATTTAATAGATATAGGAAGGCGCAACCATCTTTGTCTTGGTAAAAAGGCGGTAATACTTGGAGAGGAAGTTTATAATACTGCTCCGCCATGTAAGTTTTACCACTTTGTTTTTTTCTGAATTTTAGGGTTAATCTCCCGTCTGCACCGCTCAAACTAACCCTCCTTAGTCTTCAAAGAGCATATCTTTTTTGATCCACTCTATAATTTGGTCTAGCCCAATGTCTTCAAATAAATTAGTGAAAACAAAAGGTTTATCCCCTCTTTGAGCTAAAGTATCTCTTTCCATTACTCCAAGGTCAGATCTTACGTACTTAGCAATATCAATTTTGTTAATTACAAATAAGTCTGATTTAGTGATTCCAGGGCCACCTTTTCTTGGAATTTTTTCCCCTTCACCTACATCGATTACAAAAATTAAGCCATCGACTAGCTCTGGGCTAAATGTAGCAGCAAGGTTGTCACCGCCGCTTTCTACAAAAATAATGTCCAGGTTATCAAACTTTTCCATCATTCCGTCGATTGCATCAAGGTTCATTGAAATATCTTCTCTAACAGCAGTATGTGGACAGCCACCTGTTTCAACTCCTACAATTCTTTCTGCAGGAAGAGCTTCTGCTCTTGTTAGTATAAGTGCATCTTCCTTAGTAAATATATCATTTGTAATAACAGCAATCTCATACTCAGATGATAGCTTCTTACATAATCTTTCTATTAGAGCTGTTTTACCTGAGCCTACTGGCCCACCAACTCCGATTTTAACTGGTCTTCTCATATGTATTATCCTTTTCTAGTTTATTAATTAAGACATATATAGTCTTGTTGTAAGCACTTCATGATTCATACTTGCAATATCAAGTGCAGGACAGAAGTTGTTTATTTCTTCAATTGGTGTTTCTTTGCTAAGAACAATTACTTCTTCTATAAAGTCCATCATTTCAAATAGCAATTTTTGTGCTTCTACATTTCCTAGTGGAATAAGTTTGATTCCACTTTGTATTAGTCCATTTAGCGTGGCAAAAATATAACCCTCTAGTGATTCGTCAACACTAATTGCCATTCTTCCAGATACCATACCTTGTGCAACAGGTGCACTGATTCCTTTTTTACCTTTTTTATCATAAAAGTCAATTAAGACAACATCTTCCATCATTTGTGATGATATTCTTAGTATAGATTTACCCATCCTATTGCTAGCTTCTTTTGACTCTTTTGTTAGTTTCATAGCTTCAAGAAGTTCATCTAGTTCAAGTAGTTCTTCTTCTTTCCACTCGATAGCTAAATTGTGTGCCTTGATTAAAGCCGGGCCTTCAAAAGTTCCGATTGTTACTTTCAGGTAACTCTCAAGAAACTCTCTCATTGTAGCCACATCTTTAACAATGCCATTAGTTACGTAAGTCTCAAGCCCGTATGATTGACTAAAGCCTCCAGTTGGAAATGTACCACCTGAAATTTGCATTAATTTTGATAAATTTGTCTTACTCATGGCTATGACCTCCATGGGAATGATCTCCATGAGAGTGACTATGCCCGTTGCCATGTGAATGTGAATGTGAATGTGAATGGCCTTGCCCGCTATGTTCTTTTACGCTAACATTAGCTTTTATACCATCTAACTTAGCTGATTTACGTTCAAAACTAACTCCTAAATTTTTCAGAAGTGACTCCATAATATAATCATATGGAATTCTAATTTTGTCATCATAAATATACGCACTTTGATGCATGTTTCCAATATTAAATGCAGCTCTTCCCCATTCCATGTTATTTTTAGGAGTAACTTCGATGACATCCTCAAATGCCATCTCCATTACTACAACTGTTTTTTCATCTTCAAAGATAACATCGCCCTTTTTTAAAATTTCACCTTTTTCCAGGGAAACAGGAAAAACTCTACCAGATTTAGCTTTAACCTTTTGATGAGGTTTTGCCATATCAAAATGATCAAGCTCTACATAGTCTATTTCTTTCCCTTCAATTTTATAGTTGTTAAGGTTACCTAATATTTTGTCAATTATCATTTAGTTCTCCGTCTATCTAAAGAAGTATTTCTGTGCTAAAGGTAGTACATCTAAAGGTTCACATGTAATATGCTCTCCATTAACAAAAACCTTATATGTTTCTGGGTCAACTTTTATTTCAGGACAGAAATTATTTCTAACCATGTCTTTTTTACCTAAAGTTCTTGTACCACTAATTGGAGCAAGTTTTTCTCTTGAATTTGGAACCTTGTCTCCAAGCCCGTTTTCAATCGCTGCCTTTGTAACAAATATTTTATTATTTCTTTGAATATTATTACCCATTGATGAGTACATTCTTCTGTATAGCATTGGTTGTGCCCATTCTATCGAGGCATTAACATCTCCACCTGGAATATAGTTAATAGCTCCGCCTTTAAAGATCATAGCTGGTTTTGCTCCGAAGAAAGCAGCATCCCAAACAACAAGGTCAGCCAATTTACCTGCTTCAATAGAACCAATATATTCAGAAATACCAAATGTAATAGCTGGATTTATTGTATATTTTGCAAGATATCTTAAAATTCTTTGATTGTCATTACCATTTTTAGCATCTTCTTCATTTAAAGGTCCTCTTTGCATTTTCATTTTTGCAGCTGTTTGCCATGCTCTAAGAACTGATTCTCCGATTCTTCCCATACCTTGTGAGTCAGAACCCATCATTGATACAGCTCCTAGGTCATGAAGTATATCTTCAGCAGCAATTGTCTCCCCTCTAATTCTTGAGTCAGCAAATGCTACGTCTTCTGGGATTCTTGGATTTAAGCTGTGAGCAGCCATAATCATATCAAGATGCTCTGCTACTGTATTAATAGTATATGGGTTTGTTGGGTTTGTTGAAGAAGTAAGAATATTAGGCTCTCCACAAACTTTAATTACGTCAGGGGCATGGCCACCACCTGCACCTTCTGTATGATAAGCGTGCATTGTTCTACCACCAATTGCTGCAATAGTATCTTCAACAAAGCCACCTTCGTTTAATGTGTCTGAGTGAATTTGCACTTGGAAGTCAAACTCATCTGCAACATCAAGGCAACATCTAATTACTTCTGCAGTTGCACCATAATCTTCATGGATTTTCATTCCAATAGCACCATTTAAAGCCTGTTCTCTAATTGCTTCAGGAAGTGACGAGTTACCTCTTCCAAGGAATCCAACATTTACTGGAATCTCTTCGTGTGCTTCAATCATTTGTTGTAAGTGCCAAGGTCCTGGAGTTTCAATACTTAATGTTTTTGTACCAGTTCCACCTCCAAGCATTGTTGTTATCCCGTTTGACATTCCTTCCCAGCATTGATCTGGTGATTCAAAGTGAATGTGAACATCTATACCCCCAGCAGTTACAATTTGTCCTTCTAATGAAACTACTTCTGTACCAGCACCAACAATTAGGTTTGGTGTTATGTCCATAGTGTCAGGGTTACCTGATCTACCAATACCAACAATGTTTCCATTCTTAATACCAATATCACCTTTAACTACTCCAACGATTGGGTCAAGTATTATTGCGTTTGTAATACAAACATCAAGTACTCCGTCACCTTCATTTGTTAATCCAGCAGCCTGAGACATTCCATCTCTTACAGGTTTACCACCACCTGATACTGTCTCATCTCCATAGTGAGGAGCACAGAAATCATTTTCAATCTCTAAAATAAGACCAGTATCTGCTAAGTGAATTTTATCCCCAATTGTTGGGCCATAAATATTAGCGTACTCTTCTCTTGTTAATTTCATTGCCATTTATTTACTCCTCTCTTTGTAGTTATCTGTAAGTTCTTTCATTTTCTTTAATGCTTTTTCTTTAACTGCAGGATCTTTAGTATCTCCCATTACAACTCCCATAAAGCCGTAGATTTTTTGCGTTCCTGCAAATTCAACTAAAGTTACTTTCTTTTCTTCTCCTGGTTCAAATCTAGATGCAGTTCCTGATGGAATATCTAGTCTTTTGCCAAAACTAGCTTCTCTATCAAATTTAAGTGCTAGATTTGATTCAAAGAAGTGAAAATGAGATCCAACTTGGATACTTCTGTCTCCTGTATTTGTTACTACTATTTCTGTCTCTTCTCTGCCCTTATTAATTGTTATAGGCTCATCTGCAAAAATTATATCTCCTACTTTTAATTTCATTTTTTCCTCCTAGTATTGCATTGACACAAGGCTATCCATTGGAATTGCTTCGCTTCTTTTTTCTAATCTAATTGGGTCTTGTACTGATAGTAGTTTTGTTCCATCTGGAAGTAGCACTTCTAGTTGTATTCCTGGTAGTAATGCTGGTGTATCTTCCATTACATCTTCCTCTGTTATTATCATCGATCCCATTTCTATCATTTCTACTAGGGTGTGCTTTCCATTTCTCGCTACTTCAAGTAGTTCATCACATATTATTGCTGTTGCTTCAACGTAGTTAAGTTTTAAGCCTCTTTTCCATCTTCTTCTTGCTATTTCAGCAACGTTAAAGATAAGTAAGCGCTCCTGCTCTTTCATAGTTAAGTTCATTTATCTTCCTCCATTTCATAAATAATGTTTGCTCTTTTATAAAGCAATATTCGTGCCAACCGTTAAAACCAAAATAATCACAAAAACATGTAATAGTTTGCTTTTTACATACAATTAATAAAACTATTTTGTTTGGAATAAAATGTAAAAACGTAATTATAAACTTACATCGATAAACTTTGTTGAAATTTCAACAAAAATTTTTTTATATCATGGTGTAAGTATAAAAAAACACCGTAATTGCAAACATACAGTGTTTTTTTCTTTTAAATATAACTAAACATTTATAAATCTAAAATATAGTAATTTTCATTTATTCCTTATGTAGATGTTTTAATTTTGTATTGTCTAAAGCTTCAAGAATAGCTGAACTCATAGCACTAAGAACTACTATAACAGCTCCAAGAATTTGCAGCATAGATAAAGTTTCCATATATAACAGATACCCAACTAGAGCTCCCACTACAACCTCAACAGCAGATAGTATTCCACAGGTAGTTGGGGCAATATAATTTGAAGCTACGACGAAAGTGTAATTTGCAATCATAGTGCAAAGAATCCCTATGCCAAACATATTCCAGATAGTCTCAAGAGTTTGGGGGCTTGCAAGACTAGCTCCTATAGCACCAAAGTCAGTAAATAAGGAAAGCATAACCGCTGCTCCTAAAAATCCATATACAATCATAGTATCTTTCTTTAGTGTATCTTGAAAATATTTTGTAATAGTTAATTGAAGAGCCACCCCAACACCATTGATTATCCCTGCAATAATTCCAATAGGATCTAACGCATCCCCTGATGTTGCAATTAAATTAGCAACTAAACAAGCACCAAAAATACAAAGCGCTATTATAACAATTGTCCTTTTCTCAAGCTTTTCTTTAAATACTACTCTCTCTAAAATTGCAACCCAAATTGGAGACATAAACATAAGTACTGTAGCAACAGCAACAGGGATTCTTTCAACAGAAATATTATATCCCATAAATCCTAGTGTATATGTAAAAGTTCCATACATTACACAAATAACTAACCCCTTTGCACCCACTCGTAAACAACTTGGATCTGTAAAGCCTTTGAATATAAACAGAGCTACACCAGCAAGAGCACACCTTAAAAACGTAATATCAGTAGACGATAAGCCAACAGCCTGAAGTTCTCTAACAAAAATTCCCATTATTCCCCACATAACAGCAGCAATGAGAACTAGTACGATTCCCTCAATCTTTGATTTCATAAAACTCTCCTTTTCCTTATAATAACAGTACACAAAGTATATCACATATAGCAATTAAAATAACGAACAACTTAATCGCATACAATATACATTGTGATTTGTACGAACTGAATTTCGTCTGAATTTCTACGGTAATTCCTACTAATGATTTTCATCATTATACATTGACAAATAAATTAATTATATATAGAATTAACTAGACCATATAAATGGGACACTAGCTCAATGGATAGAGTCGCAGACTTCGAA
>CAYJFM010000026.1:0-30685 GCA_964369805.1 uncultured Oscillospiraceae bacterium | reverse complement strand
AATTACTCGATGATTTCAGATACAACACCAGAACCTACTGTTCTTCCGCCTTCTCTGATAGCGAATCTTAGACCTTCTTCGATAGCGATTGGTGTAATCAGCTCGATTGTCATTGTGATGTTGTCTCCAGGCATACACATTTCTGTACCTTCTGGTAATTGTAGATCTCCAGTTACGTCTGTTGTTCTGAAGTAGAATTGTGGTCTATATCCATTGAAGAATGGTGTATGTCTTCCGCCTTCTTCTTTCTTCAGTACGTATACTTCGCCTTTGAACTTTGTATGTGGGTTGATTGATCCTGGTTTACAAAGTACTTGACCTCTTTCGATTTCGTCTCTTTGTACTCCTCTTAATAGGATACCTACGTTGTCTCCTGTTTGAGCGTCATCTAGAAGTTTTCTGAACATTTCGATTCCAGTTACTACTACTTTTCTTCTCTCTTCTGTTAGTCCGATGATTTCTACTTCGTCATTTACGTTTAGAACTCCTCTTTCTACTCTTCCTGTTGCTACTGTTCCTCTACCTGTGATTGAGAATACGTCCTCTACTGGCATGATGAATGGTTTGTCATTGTCTCTTTCTGGCTCTGGAATGTAGTCGTCGATTAATTCGAATAGTTCAACGATTTTATCTCCCCATGGGCCTTCTGGATTGTTTAGTGACTCTAGTGCTGATCCTCTTACGATTGGTGTATCGTCTCCTGGGAACTCATATAGGTCTAGAAGTTCTCTTACTTCCATTTCTACTAAGTCTAGTAACTCTTCGTCATCTACCATGTCGCATTTGTTTAAGAATACTACGATGTATGGTACACCTACTTGTCTTGATAGTAGGATGTGCTCTCTTGTTTGTGGCATTGGACCATCTGTAGCTGCTACTACTAGGATAGCTCCGTCCATTTGTGCAGCACCTGTGATCATGTTCTTTACATAGTCAGCATGTCCTGGGCAGTCTACGTGAGCGTAGTGTCTGTTTGGTGTTTCATATTCTACGTGAGCTGTAGCGATTGTGATACCTCTCTCTTTTTCCTCTGGTGCTTTGTCAATTTGGTCAAACGCAACAGGGTCTCCTAGACCGTATCTCTTTTGTAGTGTTGTTGTAATCGCCGCTGTTAATGTTGTTTTACCGTGGTCTACGTGACCGATAGTACCAATGTTAACATGTGGCTTATTTCTTTCAAATTTTTGCTTAGCCATTTCTTATCCTCCTAAGATATATTAAAATTCGTAATTATTGATTAATTTTTTCTACCAAACTATCTGGTAATTTTTCGAAGTGGTCGAACTGCATTACATATACACCTCTACCTTGTGTTTTCGAACGAAGGTCAGTAGCGTAACCGAACATTTCTGATAGTGGAACAAATCCTCTAACAGCAACTGCTCCATGGTTCATGTCAGAACCTTCTATTCTACCTCTTCTACCGCTGATATCTCCGATAACATCTCCCATGTATTCTTCTGGAACAGTTACTTCAACTTTGAAGATTGGTTCTAGTAATACAGCTTTTGCTTTTCTACAAGCTTCCTTGAAAGCCATAGAAGCAGCAATTTTAAATGCCATTTCTGAAGAGTCAACTTCATGGTATGAACCGTGATACAGTTCAACACCAACGTCTACTACTTGATATCCTGCTACTGGACCAGTTTGCATTGCTTCAACAACACCTTCTTCGATTTTCGGTATGTACTCTTTTGGAATAACACCACCAACGATAGAGTTCTTGAATTCGAAACCTGCTCCTGGCTCTCTTGGGTATACTTTGAACTTAACGTGACCGTATTGTCCTTTACCACCTGATTGCTTAGAGTATTTGTGATCAATATCAGCTTCTTGAGTAATAGTTTCTTTGTAAGATACTTGAGGTTTTCCTACATTTGCTTCTACCTTGAATTCTCTTAAAAGTCTATCTACGATGATTTCTAAGTGAAGTTCTCCCATACCAGCGATAATTGTTTGTCCAGTATCTGTGTTTGTATATGTTTTGAAAGTAGGATCTTCTTCAGCAAGTTTTGCTAAAGCGATACCCATTTTTTCTTGACCAGCTTTTGTCTTTGGCTCGATAGCAATTTCAATTACTGGATCTGGGAATTCCATTGACTCAAGAATTACTAATTCTTTATCGTCGCAAAGTGTATCCCCTGTTGTTGTATCTTTAAGTCCAACTGCTGCTGCAATATCTCCAGCGTATACTTGTTCAATTTCTTCTCTCTTATCAGCATGCATTTGAAGGATTCTTCCGATTCTTTCTTTCTTGCCTTTAGTAGAGTTGTATACGTGTGAACCTGCACTTAGTACTCCAGAGTAAACTCTGAAGAATGCAATTTTACCTACAAACGGGTCAGTCATAATTTTGAATGCTAAAGCAGAGAATGGTCCCTTGTCATCTGCAGCTCTTTCTAGTTCTTCACCGTTATCAGGGTCAATACCTTTGATAGCAGGAATGTCTAGAGGTGATGGGCAGAAGTCTACTACACAGTCAAGCATTAATTGAACACCTTTGTTCTTATATGCCGAACCACAAGTTACTGCAACCATAGTTCCTTCAATAGTCATTCTTCTGATTGTTGACTTGATTTCTTCTTTAGTTAGTTCTTCACCTTCTAAGAATTTCATTGTTAATTCTTCATCAGCTTCTGCTACTTTTTCGATTAAGTTTTCTCTCCACTCAGCAGCAAGTTCAGCGTAATCAGCTGGAATTTCAACTATTTCGCTTTCTTTACCTAGGTCATCCTTGTAGATGATTGCGTGCATTTCGATAAGATCGATAATACCTGTGAAGTGTTCCTCTTTACCGATTGGTAGTTGGATAGGCACAGCATTAGCTTTTAGTCTATCTCTAACCATTCCTACAACTCTGTAGAAGTCAGCACCTAGAATGTCCATTTTGTTAACAAAAATCATTCTTGGTACTCCATATTTCTCCGCTTGTCTCCAAACTGTTTCAGACTGAGGCTCAACCCCACCCTTTGCACAAAGTACTGTAACTGCACTGTCAAGAACTCTTAGAGATCTTTCTACTTCTACAGTGAAGTCTACGTGTCCAGGCGTATCAATAATATTAATTCTTACGTCTTTCCATTGCGCAGTTGTAGCAGCAGAGGTAATTGTGATTCCACGCTCTTTTTCTTGTTCCATCCAGTCCATTTGCGAAGCACCTTCATGAGTTTCCCCAATTCTATGCATTTTACCTGTGTAGAATAAGATTCTTTCCGTAGTTGTTGTTTTTCCGGCGTCAATATGCGCCATAATACCAATATTTCTAGTTTTCTCTAGTGGAAATTGTCTTGGCATTTTTACCTCCTTCCTTAGGTTAGGCAATCAATAGATAATTTTCATTATCTATTATATTACCATCTGTAATGTGCAAAAGCCTTGTTAGCTTCAGCCATTTTGTGTGTATCTTCTTTCTTCTTCACAGAGCCACCAGCATTATTTGCTGCATCCATTACTTCTTTAGCTAGTCTATCAGCCATAGTTCTTTCATTTCTTGCTCTTGTGTATTTTGTTAACCATCTAAGACCTAGTGTTTGTCTTCTCTCTGGTCTAACTTCAATCGGAACTTGGTAGTTTGCTCCACCAACTCTTCTTGCTTTTACTTCCAAAATAGGCATAATGTTGTTCATTGCTTTTTCGAATACCTCTAGTGGGTTTTCTCCAGTTGTTTTTTCAATCTGCTCGAATGCATTGTAAACGATGCCTTGTGCTGTTCCTTTTTTTCCGTCTAACATAATGCTGTTGATCAGTTTTGATACAACAACACTTCCGTATACCGGATCAGGAAGCACTTCTCTCTTTGGTATATTTCCTTTTCTTGGCACTTTTCTTCCCTCCTTGACTTTGAAATCGGTACTCAGTTTATCTTTCCTTATCCTTCTCTTGCTAATTAACAAAATACTATGAATAGGTAAACTGGCTATGCCCTTTGATCATCTATAATGTATCAAAGGCATTGTTTCCGACTATTTTCCTGCTTTTGGTCTTTTCGTTCCGTACTTCGAACGAGACTGAGATCTGTTGGCAACGCCAGCAGCATCTAGTGTTCCTCTAACTAAGTGATATCTTACCCCTGGAAGGTCTTTAACTCTTCCACCTCTGATTAGCACAACGCTGTGTTCTTGAAGGTTGTGTCCAATCCCTGGGATGTAAGCTGTTACTTCGATACCGTTAGTAAGACGTACTCTTGCTACTTTTCTAAGAGCCGAGTTTGGCTTCTTAGGTGTTACAGTTTTAACTGCTGTGCAAACACCTCTCTTTTGCGGAGATTTAGTGTTAGTTTGAACTCTCTTAAGTGAGTTCATACCTTTCAATAGCGCTGGAGCTGTTGATTTCTTTTCACTTGATTCTCTTCCGTATCTAACTAGTTGATTAATAGTAGGCATACAATTCTCCTTTCCTAAATATTTAAATTATTCGACTTGCATAGCAAATCAGTATTAATTTTACCATAAATAAAAGGTTAAAGTCAACGACTTTAACCTTTTATAGCATTATTCTTTTTGATATTTAATTTTTGAAATTATTTTTGTGTGATTTCTCAATTAAATATTTGTATCGTTGTGATTTTCGCTAATTATCCACAGTTTGCGTTTATTAAAACTCAAAACCTGTATCGTCCGAAGTCTCATCTAAAACCATTCCCTCTGGCATTTGCTCTTCACTATACTCTGGTTTAGGACTTTCGAAGGAAACCCCATCTTCAAATCCAAATCCACCAGTCGTCTCTGCTTCTTCTCTAGCTTCAAATTTATTCTTTTCAGCTAGTTTGCTAGCAATAAAGTCTGCATTTGAACCGTAGTCTACCTCTGTACTTCTATACAGTTTCATACCTGTTCCCGCAGGAATTAGCTTACCAATAATAACGTTTTCTTTAAGTCCAACAAGTGAGTCTTTCTTTCCTTTGATAGCCGCATCAGTTAACACCTTTGTTGTTTCTTGGAAAGAAGCAGCTGATAAGAATGAGCTAGTTGCAAGTGAAGCTTTAGTTATTCCTAGTAGGACGCTATAAGTTTCTGCTTCCATTCCGCCTTTTTCTCTTGCTTCTGCATTCGCTTCTTCCACTTCAAATCTATCATATAATGCACCCGGAAGTAGTCTTGTATCTCCTGGCTCTTCAACTCTATATTTTCCAAGCATTTGACTAACAATAACTTCAATATGTTTATCATTAATATCTACACCTTGAAGTTTATATACTCGTTGCACTTCTTTTAATAGGTATTGATACACTCCGTCTACACCGTTTAGTCTCAGCTTATCATGTGGATTCAGAGGTCCTTTAGTGATATTATCTCCTGCGTTAACAAAGTCACCTTCATTAATTGTCATACTTGCTCCAAATGGAACTGAGTAAGTTCTTTCGCCCGATTCACCTCTAATAACAACCTCAGTTCTACTGTGTTCTACAGAGTGAATAGATACAACTTGACCACTTTCTTCGCAAATCTCTGCAAGACCTTTAGGTCTTCTAGCTTCAAAAAGCTCTACAATTCTAGGAAGACCTTGAGTGATGTCATCACCCGCAATACCTCCTGTATGGAAGGTTCTCATCGTTAGTTGTGTACCAGGTTCTCCGATAGATTGTGCAGCTGTTACTCCAACAGCTTCTCCAATATTAACTAGCTTGCCTGTTGCAAGGTTTTTACCATAACATTTTGCACAAACACCAACCCTGCTTTGGCATGTCATCGCTGACCTTATCTTAACTTCTAGGATTCTATTTTCTTCATTTCCAGCATCTTCAACTTTTTTCGCTACAACGTCATCAATATCGCCATTCGCTGGACAAATTAATTCGCCAGTTACTGGGTCAAAAATATCGTTAAGAGCAGTTCTTCCTGTTATTCTTTCTCTTAAAGTTTCTATAACTTCTTTACCATCTTTAAATGCAGTTAGAGTTACACCTTCTTTTGATTCACAATCTTGCTCTCTTACGATTACATTATGGGATACATCTACAAGTCTTCTTGTTAGGTATCCTGAGTCAGCTGTTCTTAGGGCAGTATCCGCAAGTCCTTTTCTAGCTCCATTAGTAGAAATAAAGTACTCTAGTACAGATAGTCCCTCTCTAAAGTTAGCTTTAATAGGAATTTCTATAGTTTTACCTGATGCATTAGCCATCAGACCACGCATCCCACCGATTTGTCTAATTTGGTTCTTACTACCTCTAGCACCTGAATGTGCCATGATGTATAAGTTATTTAATGTTCCTAGTGAGTCCATTAATGCATCTGATACTTCTTCTGTTACTTCATCCCAAATTTCTTTTACTTTTTCGTATCTTTCTTCGTTTGAAGTTAGACCTTCTTGGTAGAATTTGTCATAATCGTCAACAGCCTTATCTCCTTTAGCTACTATTTCTGATTTTTCAGTAGGAATTACCATGTCTGAAATACCAATTGTAATAGCTCCTATTGTTGAATAATGGAAACCTGTATCTTTAATGTAGTCTAGCATAATTGCCGTCTTTGTATTTCCATGAACTCTATAGCATTTTTCAATAATTGCTCCAAGTTTTTTCTTGTCGCAAAGGAAGTCTACTTCAAGTGAGTATGGATCTTTCACTCTATCTTCAACAAAGCCTAAGTCCTGTGGAATCTGCTGATTAAAGATAAATCTTCCAACTGTAGATTCAACAATTTGGCCTCTTTCATCTTCTTCATTTAGATATAGCCTTACTTTAACCTTTGCATGCAAACCTACAACACCAGCTCTATAAGCCATTAACATCTCATCGATATCAGAAAAGACCTTGCCGTCTCCTTTATCTACATCTCTATCCCTCTCTTCGCTACCAGGGTGCGTTAGGTAGTAAGACCCTAGGATCATGTCTTGCGTAGGAGTTGTAATAGGTGACCCATCTTTTGGTGCCAGAATATTGTTAGTTGATAACATTAAGAATCTAGCTTCTGCTTGCGCTTCCATAGATAGTGGTACGTGTACCGCCATTTGGTCTCCGTCAAAGTCAGCGTTAAAAGCTGTACACACTAACGGATGAAGTTTGATAGCCTTTCCTTCAACAAGTATTGGCTCAAAGGCTTGTATACCAAGTCTATGTAGTGTAGGCGCACGGTTTAGCATTACTGGATGCTCTTGAATAATCTCATCTAGTATATCCCAAACTTTTGGGCTAACTTTTTCAATCATCTTCTTAGCACTTTTAATATTATAAGCATCTCCGTCTTTTACAAGTCTTTTCATTATAAATGGTTTGAATAGTTCAAGTGCCATGTCTTTTGGTAGTCCGCATTGATAGAATTTAAGTTCAGGTCCAACTACGATTACAGATCTTCCTGAGTAGTCAACACGTTTACCTAGAAGGTTTTGTCTAAATCTACCTTGCTTTCCTTTTAGCATATCTGATAATGACTTTAATGGTCTTGATCCAGGGCCTGTTACAGGTCTTCCCCTTCTGCCATTGTCAATCAGAGAGTCAACCGCCTCTTGAAGCATTCTCTTTTCATTTCTAACAATAATGTCAGGTGCGTTTAACTCAAGTAGTCTTTTTAGTCTATTGTTTCTGTTTATAACTCTTCTATATAGGTCATTTAGGTCTGATGTAGCAAATCTACCTCCATCTAATTGCACCATCGGTCTCAAGTCTGGTGGAATTACAGGAATAACTTCCATAATCATCCACTCAGGTTTATTCCCTGATTTTCTTAATGCTTCAATAACTTCTAGCCTTCTAATCAGTTTAATTCTTTTTTGAGATTTTGCCGTTTCTAACTCTTCTCTTAATTCTACTGCTAGCCTTTCAACATCTGTATCCGCAAGAAGTTGCTTAACACCTTCCGCTCCAATTCCTGCTTTGAAATCGTCCCCATACTGATCTTTTAAATCCCTGTATTGCTGCTCGCCAACAATTTCTTTGTATGCAAGCCCTGTATTTCCAGGATCGGTTACAATATAAGCCGCAAAATATAATACTTTTTCTAAGTTTTTAGGTGTTACATCAAGTATAAGCCCCATTCTTGAAGGTATGCCCTTAAAGTACCAAATATGTGAAACTGGAGTCGCTAGATCGATGTGCCCCATTCTCTCTCTTCTTACTTTTGCTCTTGTTATTTCAACACCACACTTGTCACAAACCATACCTTTATGTCGAATTTTTTTGAATTTTCCACAATGACAAGCCCAGTCTCTTTGTGGTCCAAAAATTCTTTCACAAAATAATCCATCTGGCTCTGGTTTGAGGGTTCTATAGTTAATTGTCTCTGGTTTAGTTACTTCACCCTTTGACCAGCTTAGGATTTTTTCTGAAGAGGCAATCCCTATTTTTAATGACTCAAAATTAACTAACTCATTGTTGTTGTCGTACATTCTTAAACCTCCTCATCTAATACAGCTTCGCTAAATATAGCATCTACCATATCTTCTTCAATTCCATCTGTTTCTTCAAAGGAAAGAATTTCTTCCCCTTCAAGGTTTCCTATTTCCATTTCCCTGCCTGCTTCAGCTAGCTCGCCTATCGGCTCTACAGGTAATGGTGCTATTCCATCAAAATCAGAAAACTCTCTGATTTCAATTTCATTATCGTTTTCTGCATATACTTTAACATCCAGACCAAGACTTTGCATTTCCTTAATCAGTACTTTAAATGATTCAGGAATTCCTGGTTCTTCAATATTTTCACCCTTAACGATTGACTCATATGTCTTCACACGGCCTACTACGTCGTCAGATTTAACTGTTAATATTTCTTGCAGTGTATAAGCTGCTCCATATGCTTGAAGCGCCCATACTTCCATCTCTCCAAAACGCTGTCCACCAAATTGAGCTTTACCTCCAAGAGGTTGTTGTGTTACTAATGAGTAAGGCCCAGTTGATCTAGCGTGAATTTTATCATCAACTAAATGGTGAAGTTTTAACATATACATGTAACCTACTGTTACTGAATTATCTAATTCTTCTCCCGTTCTCCCATCTCTAAGAACAAGCTTTCCACTTTCATCATGGCCACATTCTTTAAGAAGTTTTCTAATATCTTTTTCATTTGCACCATCAAATACTGGTGTTGCTATATGCCACCCTTTGTCTTTTGCAGCTAGCCCTAAGTGAACCTCAAGCACTTGCCCAACATTCATACGCGAAGGTACCCCTAGTGGGTTAAGCATTACCTCTATTGATTTACCATTTTGCATAAACGGCATATCTTCCTCAGGCAGAATTGTTGAAACAACCCCTTTATTTCCATGACGTCCAGCCATTTTATCCCCTACAGAGATTTTTCTCTTTGTAGCAACGTAGCATCTAACAACCTTATTAACCCCTGGTGGCAGCTCACTGTCATCTTCTCTAGAAAGAGTTTTTACATCAACTACAACTCCTGTTTCTCCATGAGGAATTTTTAGAGAGGTATCTCTAACTTCTTTAGCTTTTTCTCCAAATATAGCTCTTAACAGCCTTTCTTCAGGACTTAAGTCAGACTCTCCTTTTGGTGTTACCTTACCTACAAGAATATCTCCTGCAGTTACTTCTGATCCAGGTACAATAACACCTTCTTCGTCAAGATTTTTTAATGCATCTTCTCCAACATTTGGAATATCTCGAGTGATTTCTTCTGGTCCAAGTTTAGTATCTCTGGCTTCAGTTTCATATTTTTCTATATGTACAGAAGTTAACACGTCATCCATTATTAATTTTTCATTTAAGATAATAGCATCCTCGTAGTTATAACCTTCCCAAGTCATAAATCCTACAAGTAAGTTTTTACCTAATGCGATTTCTCCAGTATCAGTTGAAGGTCCATCGGCTAAAACCTCTCCAGTTGCAACCCTCTCCCCTTTAAATACAATAGGTCTTTGATTAATACAAGTACCTTGATTTGATCTTTTAAATTTCAACAGATTGTATACATCAAGGTCGCCATTTTCTGCTCTTACCTTAATCATATCCGCATCAACATACTCAACAGTTCCTGCATTTTTTGCAATTTGAACAACACCTGAATCTTTTGCAGCTTTAGCTTCCATACCTGTTCCGATTATTGGCGCTTCTGTAATCATTAGAGGAACCGCTTGTCTCTGCATGTTAGCTCCCATAAGAGCTCTATTGGCGTCGTCATTTTCCAAGAAAGGAATCATAGCAGTAGCTACTGACACTACCTGTTTAGGTGAAACGTCCATGTAGTCAATTCTCCCTCTTTCTACAAGGTCGATTTCACCACCTACACCTCTCGATGCAACTTTTAGATTAACAAATTTACCTTCTGAATCTAGAGGCTCATTTGCTTGTGCAATTATCATTCTTTCTTCTTCGTCCGCCGACAGGTATCTAATTTCATCTGTTACGCTTCCATTTTCTACTACTCTATAAGGAGTTTCAATGAACCCGTAATCATTAATAATACCAAAAGTTGTTAGTGATCCAATCAGTCCGATGTTTGGTCCTTCCGGAGTTTCAATCGGGCACATTCTACCATAGTGAGAATGGTGAACGTCTCTAACTTCAAAACTAGCTCTTTCTCTTGAAAGTCCACCAGGTCCTAATGCAGAAAGTCTTCTCTTGTGAGTCAGTTCTGACAGAGGGTTGGTTTGGTCCATAAACTGAGAAAGTTGTGAGCTTCCGAAGAAATCTCTGATTGCAACTGTTACTGGTTTAATATTAATTAGTCCTTGTGGAGTTATTTCAGCTGTGTCTTGGATTGTCATCCTATCTTTAATAGCTCTTTCCATTTTTGCTAAAGCAGTTCTAAATTGATGTTGTAAAAGTTCACCAACAGTTTTCAGCCTTCTATTACCTAGGTGGTCTATATCTGCTAATGTTCCAATGCCATAATCAAGGTTAAGAATATAACTTACAGAAGCAATAACATCATCAATTATTAGATGTTTTGGATATAGGTCATTTCTTCTTTCTATTAGAACTTTTGTAAGATCTTCTTTTTCTGTTTCAGCAAGGATTTCCTTTAATACAGGGAAGTAGACTTTTTCTGGCACCTTATCCACTCTTGGATTTGCCATATCTAATTCAACATAATCTGCAACATCAACGAAGTTATTACCAATAACTCTTGTCACTGCTTCTTTACCTCTAGCATCTGTTGCATTTACTAGTACAGATTTAACACCTGCATTTTCAATTTCTTTTGCTAGTTGCATTGAAATTTCTTCACCTTTTTCTAGGATAAGTTCCCCTGTCGATGGGTTAAATATATTTTCAGCTACAGTTAAGATATCAGTTCCATTATATAGTCTCTCTAACAGTCCAAGCTTTTTGTTGTATTTATATCTACCAACTTTTGAAACATCATATCTTTTTGAATCAAATAACAATGAGTTGATTAAGTTCCATGCATTTATCGTAGTGATATTATCAGCTTCATCTGGTCTTAGTTTTTTGTATATTTCTTTAAGTGCTTCTTCCGAATTAGCGGTGTGATCTTTTTCTAATGTTGAAATTAGTTTAGGTTCTTCTCCAAAGATATCAATTAGGTCTTGGTTTGATTCTAGCTTAATGTCAAGGTTAGCGCCAAATCTAGCTTGTTCAATATCTAGGTATTGACCCATTGCTCTTACTAATACAGTAATTGGTTGTTTTCTAGTTCTATCTACTTTAACATAAAGAGTGTCGTTGCTTGTTTCATATTCTAACCAAGCACCTCTATTTGGGATGAATTGTCCTTTATATAGCGTTTTTCCTGTTTTAGGATCCATTTCTTTAGAATAATAAGGACCTGGCGCTCTAACTAGCTGTGTAACTACAACTCTCTCTGCCCCATTATAAATAAACGTTCCTTTTTCAGTCATTAATGGAAAATTCCCCATAAATACTTCTTGTTCTTTTACTTCACCTGTTTCGTCGTTAATAAGTCTTACTCTAACCTTTAGAGGAGCTGCATAGGTTGCATCTCTTTCTTTACATTGATCTTGCGTATATTTAGGTGTTTCTCCTAACGTGTAATCAATGAACTCTAGTGATAAGTGTCCTCCTTCTTCTTGCCTTCCTTCTTTGTCTTGTTTTCCCACGCTTTGTATTGGAGAAATATCCTCAAAAACTTCGCGTAAGCCTTCTTTCACAAACCAGTCATAAGACTTTGTTTGAATTTGAATTAGGTTGGGCATTTCTCCAACTTCTGCAATTTTAGAAAAAGTTTGGCGTTCTCTCTTCCCTAATTGTATGGCTTTTGGCATAATCATCACTCCTTATTATCTTAAACACTTTTAATCGATTTTCTCTTCAAAATAGCAAAATGTTTGCGCTTCAAGTGCATAGTAAAACGCGCCATTTATCCACTATATGACAAGATAGTATGTTAACATAATTTCGTCAACCCGTCAATAGAAAAGACTAAAATAAGCAAAATTTGTGCCATGTATTTTTGCAATCTTTTTTTCTTGTTTAATTTAACAAGTATTTCTAATATTTATGCAATAATATTACTATTTTTTTGTTACATACCTTCTCTTATCGTGTTATACTATCTAATGTATAATTAAATTGAAATTATAGCTATAATTAATAATGATGCTATTAGAACATAGTAACAAATGGAGGTTAAAATGAAGTATCAAAGTACAAGAGGAAGTAAAACTAACTTAACTGGAGCCCAAGCAATCATAAAAGGCTTAGCAGAGGATAAAGGACTATATGTACCAACAGAAATTCCTACCTTACCAAAACCGTTAAAGGAATTTCAAGGACAAACCTATCAAGAAATAGCATTCGATATAATTGGTACATTTTTTGATGACTTCACAAAAGAAGAAATGAAAGCTTGCATAGACGGAGCCTATGATAGCAAATTTGAAGAGTCTGAAATCGTTCCGTTGGTTAAAGCTGGAGATGCTCATATTTTGGAATTATTCCACGGCAAAACAGCAGCTTTTAAAGACATGGCTTTATCTATACTTCCTTATTTACTGACAACCTCATTGAAAAAAGAAAAAGAAGAAAAACAAATCTGTATACTTACAGCTACATCAGGAGATACAGGCAAAGCCGCGTTAGAGGGATTTGCAAATGTAGAGGGGACCGAAATTGTTGTATTCTACCCTTGTGAAGGTGTTAGCCAGGTTCAGGAAAGACAAATGGTAACTCAAGAAGGTAGTAATACAAGTGTTTTTGCAATAAAAGGAAATTTTGATGACGCACAAACAGGTGTGAAGAAAATATTTGCTGATGATGACTTTGCAGCTGAACTTGATAAAAAAGGAATTAAACTTTCTTCTGCTAATTCCATAAACATCGGTAGACTTGTACCACAGGTAGCCTACTATGTATACGGGTATACAAAATTAGTTGAAAGCGGAGCAATAAAGCAAGGGGACAAAATCAACGTAGTTGTTCCAACTGGTAACTTTGGTAATATCTTAGCAGCTTACTATGCAGCTCAAATGGGTGTTCCTGTTAATAAATTTATCTGTGCTTCAAATGAAAACAAAGTGCTTTCAGATTTTATAAATACTGGAGAATATAATATTAACAGAGCCTTCCAACTTACCAACTCACCTTCAATGGACATTTTGATTTCTAGTAACCTAGAAAGGCTTCTATTCCACCTTGGTGGCGGCTCTGAAGAGGTAGCTGCTCTAATGAAAGACCTTGATGAAAAAAGAGTTTACAATGTAAGCAGTAAAATAAAAGAAGGGTTGTCAGATTTTTATGGTGCTTTTGCAACAATGGATGAAACCAACGATACTATTGCAAAGGTATATAACTCAGAAGGCTATTTGCTCGATACCCATACTGCAGTAGCTTATAAGGTTTATGAAGACTATGTAAAAGAAACTAGCGATCCTACAGTTACGTTAATAGCCTCTACTGCAAGCCCTTATAAATTTGCCGATAGTGTAGGCCAGTCTATTGGAATCGAAATCTCAGAGGATGGTTTTGATAATCTAAATAAACTTTTTGAAAAAACTGCAGTTCGAATCCCTGCAGGACTAAAAGATCTTGATAAGAAAGACATCCTTCATGATACAACTTTGGAAGTGTCTGAAATGAAAGAGAGCATTTTAAAAAAATAGCTTAAAAATGTACCTAAAAAAGTAGCAATGAAAATTGCTACTTTTTGTTATTTTTCCCTTTTAAAATTTTGACAGCCATTGCCATTGCCAATCTAAATAGCTTTCTATTCATCTCAGCATGTGCTTCCCCTAATTTCGCTGGTATTTCAATGTTTTGAGGGCATAGTTTCACGCATTTGCCACAGTTAATACACTGATCTGGGCCTGATTTACCATTACCTGTATATCCTGCTGCTCTACTTGCATATTGCACCTTTAATATCAATTTATATCCGAAAAAGTATCTATTGTTATAATCGCTAAATATTGCAGGTATGTCTACTCCCAATGGGCACGGCATACAGTAATTGCATCCGGTGCAAGGCACCTTCATAAGCTGATCAAATACGGCCTTTACCTTTTCTATTACTTTTAATTCTCCCTCAGTCACACTTCCTGGCAAAGTTTCATTTGCTATTGAAATATTTTCATCGATTTGAGAAATATCATTCATTCCACTTAATACACACTTTACATTAGGGTTATTCATGATCCATTGAAGAGCCCATTTTGCTGGGGATCTATCATCAGAATATTCCTTGAAAATTTCTAAGGCCTTAGGTGGTATATTTGTAGCAAGGCTCCCCCCTCTTAATGGTTCCATCACTACTACTGGTATCTTTAATTCTGCTGCCCTATCAAGCCCTCCTTGGCCTGCTTGATAGTTTACATCTAAATAATTGTATTGAATTTGACAAAAGTCCCATGAATAATCTTCAAGTATTTTTATAAATTCGTCTGGTTGTCCATGAAAAGAAAACCCAATGTTTCTAATAACCCCAGATCTTTTTCTATCTTCTATAAATTTCTCTATTCCAAATTCTTTGAGCTTTAGCCAAGATTCATAGGTGTCTAATGTATGCATTAAGTAATAATCAATATAGGTAGTACCTAGCCTTTTTAGCTGCGTATTGAAAAATTTTTCAATTTGTTCTGGTTTTAGTACTAAATAACCTGGCAATTTATCTGCAATAAACACTTTTTCTCTTATGCCTTCTTTTTTTATAAACTCACCCAAAATCACTTCACTTTTACCCGCGTGATATGGATATGCTGTATCAAAATAGTTTACTCCTTTATCGTAAGCATATTTAAGCTGCTCAAAAGCCTTTTCTTTAACTATCTGCCCAGCTGAAGTTTTAAACCTCATACAACCAAAACCTAGCAAAGAAACTTTTTCACTATTGTCCTTCATTTCCCTGTATTGCATCCCTTTTAGTCCCCTCAATTTTTCTATTTTTTTATCTAATTCGTTCAAATTCAAGTATATCACGCAAAGCTTAATTTGTTCACATTTTTTTCGCATAAAAATTTTAAGTTCTATAATCATTATTCCTCTTTGTCCCTTTTGTGTATTTAAACTTCACTTTTTCTTAGTGTGCTTGCCCTTTTATGCGTTTTTTTGTTTTTTTCTCATTAATCACTTTTGCTTTTTGCATAAAATTAGTATAATTAAATATTAATATTATTGCACAAATAATACTTCGTTAGATTTTAAAGTACTTTGGAGGACGCATATGCCTGAGATAAAAAAGATAATTAGCATTGATAACACTTTGCTTCAAAATGATAGTAGGGCCCTCATTGAAACCATCGACGTTGGTGTTCAGATTTGTGCTTTAGACAAAAATTATACTATGCTCTCTTGTAACTCAAATGCTGCATCTATACTTGGCTATGATGAAATTAATGCAGATAGTATCGGTAACATTAATTTTGCAACCTTAATGCACCCTGACGACGTAGAGAAGTTTACTAATGACTTCATTTCAAATGAATTATCAAAAAACGGTTTCTTTTCTATAGAATTTAGAATTACGGATATTAAAGGGAATTTTAAGTGGGTTCTAGAAAAAGGTTCCATTTACGAGAGTAGCGATGGCACACAAAAACTCCAATCACTATTATTTGACATAACAGAAAACAAAAAACAAGAAGAAATCTTAAAACTTCTAACTCGAAAATATGAAATAGCCATGAATTCATCTAATTTAAAACTATTTGAATACGATATAACAACTAAAACCATTACTCTTTTTGATAGCTACTATAAACCTCTTGGTCTTTCAAAGGTTATTTCAAATGGCCCTGCAACCTTAATTGAACAAGGGATCATTTCCCCTTCTAGCGCAAGTGAGTATCTAAGGCTTTTCGAGGAAGTTTCAAATGGCAACACTGAGGCTTCTGCTCAGGTTATTATTAATAATAATCCTCACGAGAACCAATACTGTGAAATAACCTTGTCAACTGTCTTTTCTGATGCGGGTGTTCCAATTTACGCAATTGGTGTCCAAAAGGATATTAAGGAATATAAAGAACTTTTAAGAGAAAATCAATTTGCAAATAATTTAGTTAATTCGCAGATGGTTCTGTTGGAAGCAAATCTCACTAAAGATAAAATTTTGTTTCTGAATGCACCAGAAAAAGAAAAGAAAATAGTTAGCGGGGGCATGTCCTATTCTAACTTCCTATCGGAATTCAGTCTATATTCAGCAAATGATGATATACAAGAAATACTATCAATTGATAACCTGCTTAATAATTTTGCAAAAGGTGAAACAACTTGTGAACTGCAGTGTATGCTAAAAGACAATGAAACTTCATCATCAGAATTTAGATGGTTTAATATTACAGCGAATCTAATTGATGATGCTTCTGAGGGATCTTCACAAATATATTTAAGATTATATTTAGAGGATATTCACAAAGAAAAAATGCTAGAAAACAAATATAAAGAAGAACACGAAGCCTTCCAATCAATACTCGCTAATAAAGCTTCTATCTCTTATGAAATCAATCTAAACCAAGATGTTTTCTTACAGGGAACGGAACAATGGCTTATGGATTTCAATATAACGCCCACAAGTTCATACAGTGAAAAGATTATAGAAATTGCAAATACTATTATCCATGAAGATGATAAGCAAGTAGCATTAAGTACATTAGGATCTACAAATTTACTACTCAGCTTTGCCCGTGATGAGAAGCAAGTGTCTTGTGAATATAGAAGGCTATGCAAAGATGGTCAGTACCATTGGTGGGAGTCCCAAGTTCACCTCTTCTTAGTTCCAGAAACTAAAGATGTTTGTGGGTTTGTCTATCTTAAAGATATAGATGTTGAGAAAAAAGAGCGCCTTGCTTTACAATTTAATGCAGAACACGATTTAATGACTAATTTATTTAATAAAGTATTCACAGAAAGCCTTATTACAGATAATTTAACAAAACATTCAATAACCCTAACTCACTGCGGCCTACTTATGATAGATTTAGATAATTTTAAAATGCTTAATGACACCTTCGGTCATGCCTATGGCGACAAAGTTCTAATTGATATTGCTAATAAAATCAAGAGTATGTTCAGACAGGAAGACATAATTGGAAGAATTGGCGGAGATGAGTTTTGCGTGTTTTCCTCTGGAATTAGTTCTCACGAACACCTAAGGTCTAAAGCTTCTAAGTTATGTGATTTATTAAAAAATACTTACACTGTAGGTGATAATTCCGTCACTGTATCAGCAAGTATTGGACTAGCCTTCACAGATGATATTGGATTTAATGCCAAAGATTTACTAAAACATGGGGATGAAGCTATGTACCGAGCAAAGCACGCGGGCAAAAATAGAGTCTCCTCCTAGTCACTCGACACAATAAGGAAAAATTGATACACTATATCATATAAAAATTGCCTTAGAGAAATAATCTCTAAGGCAATTTTGTTAGGTAAAATGGTTCTTAAACCCTTATTATCATATTTGTTCTTAATCTGCAAGTTTGTTTTTGTCTACGTATTCGTCTCCAAATAATTTTCTTTGACGCTCCTCTTCTGTTACTGAGGAGTATTTTGTTTTTGCGTATAATGCAAATCCTGTTCCTACTGCAAACCAACCTAGTACAAATCCCCATTCAATTCCAGTTAAAGGTGAAGGACCCAGTGGTGTATATAACCAGCAGAAGAATAATGATACTAGCATTGACCCAACAGCAATTAATTTAAAGTGTTTTACTACATAAGGTCTTTCTAAGTCAGGCTCTCTTTTTCTTAAAAAGATAAATGATAGAGCAACCATAGTGTACATTATTACTACTCCAAAAGAACTAGAATTTACTAGCCAAGTTAACCCTCCTTTTCCAAGGAAGCATGCTAATACTGAAATGGTTCCACAAAGTATAACCGCATTAGATGGTGTGTGATATTTAGGATGAATTTTTCCTAAGAATGCTGGAAACATTTTTGCATTTGCAAGAGAGTATAAAACTCTAGCACCACCATAAAGGAATCCATTCCAACTTGTTAAAATACCGCAAATTGCGCCAATTATACAAATTTTCCCCCACATAGGACTTCCAAAGTTAAATGCCATTGCATCAGCAACTGGAATAACTCCATTTTCTCTAACCTCTGCAGGAGCCGAAACACTTGTTGCGAAAATCATTAGCATATACCAAGCCGCTGCTGCAAGTATTGATAAAATCAGTATTTTAGGTATTTTTTTAAGTCCAATATTCATTTCCCCTGCTGATTGAGGAATAACATCAAATCCAACAAACATAGCTGGCACCATCAATAAAACTGCCGCAAAGCCTGTAACATCAGTGAATATAGGTTTTGTGTAATCCATATCACCCATAGCAACACCGCCAGTCAAGAATACAATTCCTACAGCTACCAACCCAAGTGTTGCAATCGTTTGAAATACCGCCGCTTGTTTTGCACCCATAACGTTTACAATAGTAATTACAACTGCTGCTACTACCCCAACTAGTGCCCAGGAAGCATAAACATCATAGTCTTGAATCGTCCAAAGATACCCAATTTTCGGTATTGTCACAACGTAATCTATAGCTGTTGCAAAAGCAGGTCCCTCCCAAGCAGCTACACCTAAGTAAGCAAAACTAGTTGCAAGTCCAGCAATTACAGCCGGCCAGTAACCCATTGACCTGTACGAGAACACTACAGCTCCACCTGTGCAAGGTATTGCGGGTGTGAGCTCAGCATAAGCCATCCCTATACATACACATAATAGGGCTCCTACCAAATATGCAAGCATTGCGCCTAACATTCCGGCATCTGCTGCCCACTTTCCTGCTAACATAATCCATCCCCAGCCTATCATTGTCCCAAATGCTAGAGCAAGTACATCTTTTGTTCCAAAAGATCTCTTTAATGTTGTCGAATTTCCAGCCATTAATCTCACCTCTCCTTTACTATATTATAAAAATATCGAAAAATTATTATTTCGCTTTTATATATTGCAAATTGTGTGCCAATTCTTTCAGTTTTTTTAAAAAAAGAAAGAAAAAAACCAGTTTCTTAATACTGGCTTGTTTTTCTTTAGAATTTCAATAAATAATTTATTTTATTTTTTCAGAAATATTTGCATGTGAGATTTATCGAGATTTAGTTTTTTTCTATTCGGAAATTTTTTTCCAATCAGACAGTTTTAGAAGGATAAACTTAAGATTTCGGAAATTTTTTTCCTGGAAATATTTTTCCGCTAAAGATTTTACTTGCTTTCTGTAGGTATAATTTCATATTCTTTAATTTTGTTAAGAAGCTGCCTTCTTGTAATTCCTAAAATTTCAGCTACCCTATTCATATCATTTGGATAAGTATTAATAATATTATTAATATATTTACTCTCTATTTCTTTTCTTAATTCTCTCAGGGTAACTTCTGCTATTGCTTCCTCTTTTACAATAAGAGGCTCTTCAACTACACCGCTACTGCCATGATTTACTCTAATATTCTCAGCTGTTAACTTTGCAAATCCACCACCTATGCATTGACTGTCTTCAATATCGACAATCCCATCCTTAGAGAAAATCACTAGCCTTTCTACAATATTCTTGAGTTCCCTAACATTTCCTGGGTAGTCATACTTTAATAAAAGCTCCATTACATCATCCATAAAAGTTACCTTCTTTACTCCTATTTCTTTTGCTGGTTTATTCGTAAAGTGGGAAATTAATCTTGGCAAATCTTCTTTTCTTTCCCTCAAAGGTGGCACCTCAATAACTATTGTACTCAACCTATAAAATAGGTCCTCTCTAAACCTTTCCTCACTTATCTCTATCTCTAAATTTTTGTTAGTTGCAGTAATAAGCCTAAAGTCTACGTCTATTTCTACATTGCTTCCTAATCTACTAATTTTTTTATTCTCTAAAACAGTAAGTAACTTCGTTTGAGTTATCATTGGAATATCACCTATTTCATCAAGAAACAAAGTCCCTTTATTACTAGATTCTACTCTTCCTACCCTCTTATTTTGTGCTCCTGTAAAAGCCCCCTTCTCGTGTCCGAAAAGCTCTGACTCTATCATTGTTTCTGGAATGGAGTGACAATTTATTTCAATAAAAGGCATCTTACTTCTATTACTTTTTTCATGAATAAACCTAGATATCACCTCTTTACCTGAACCCGACTCCCCTAAAATTAAAATATTAGCATTGCTCCTTGCTGCTCTTTCTGCAATATTAAGGGTTCTCTCATATTTAGAACTACTAGTCTCTAGTATATAATCAGATATTAATGTTCTCTTTTCTCCAGTTGTAGATTCTAACTCAAACTTGTTTAGGCGAATTTCCTCTTCTCTTTTTATTCTTAAAGCTTCAATTTCATTTAGTAAAGCTTCCGGATTATCTCCTTTAGTAACATAGGTGTATGCACCGTGTTTAATTGCCTCTACTGCTTTTTCAATAGTTCCATACGCTGTCATTATAATTACTTTAATTTCATTATGATTTTTTTTAATCTCACATAAAAGTTCGCTGCCATCCATTTCTGGCATCATAAGATCGGTTAACACCACATCGTACTTATAGCCTTCTATTTTTTTTAAAGCTTCCATACCATTATTGCATGTGTCTACATAGTATCCCTTTGCTAAGAAAATCATTTTCATTACATCGCAGTAATCTTGTTCATCATCGACAATTAATATTTTGTATTGTGAATTCTCCATATATGTTGTTCCTCTCTTATCTTTTGGGGAGAATTAGTTTGAAAATGGTTCCAACTCCCACCTTGCTTTCAACAGTTATTTCACCTTCCAATTTTTGAACCTCATTGTACACAAGATATAACCCTAGCCCATTTCCTTTTCGTTCTAGCTTAGTAGTAAAGAATGGGTTGAATATTTCCTCTAGGTCCTCTTCTTCTATGCCACTGCCATTGTCACCTATTCTAATGCTTACACTTTCCTTGTTTTCATCGCAAAGTATGCTTAGTTCACCACTAGCTCCCCGTGCCTCCATAGCTTCCACAGCATTAGAAATAAGGTTAATGAGTATAATATCCAAGGCCTCAATAATTATGGACTGTGAATTTTCAATATTGCAAATATATTCTATTTTTATGCCTTTACTTTCTATTTCTTTTTCTTGTAAGGCTAAAAACCCTCCTATATGTTCACATAAATTTATCTCTTCTAATTTTCCCGCTGATGCCTTTGAAAAGTTTAATAAATTCTCAATTATTGCATTAGACTTATTCACAGACTTTTCAATAGTTGCAATTGCTTTCTCCTTTACTTCTTCATTCTCCAGATTATCTGTTTTTAAAATATAGCAATAATTCCTAATAATTCCTAAAGGGTTTCTTATTTCATGAGCTACTCCTGCAGCTAACTGCCCTATAGCTATCATTTTATTATTTTGAATCATCTGCCTTTCTGTAGATTTTGTCTCAGTAATATCAATTACTATCAGCAAAGCCTTCCCCTCTTCATCTTGATGACTATCTATTGATGAAATCCTAAGTTCATAAAGCTTTCTCCCTATGATAACCTCTTTTTTAAAATCGCTTCCCTTCTCTATAGCTATTTTAGTTTCAGCCTTAAGCTCCTCCTGCTTATCTTCACTAATCCCTAGTAAAGTAAAAATGTTTTGTCCCACAGCCTCTCCTCTAAACACTTTAGTTTTAGTTTCAAAAGCCTTATTGATTGCAATAACTTTGCTGGCAGAATTTATCTTTGCAAGCATATAAGAAATACTGTCAAATGTCAACTCCATCTCATTTTGGTTAGAAGTAATCTGTTCTAGTCTGTCCTCCAGCTCAATATATAAACTTTTATTTGAATCATAAAATAAATAAAATATAAATAGAATCCCAGATATGAGGATTACCATAATCACTGTATTTCCTTCAACTTTTGAGCTTTCTACAAATTCATAAGATACACCTGTCCATTTGAGAGATAGCTCTGGAACCACTTTTTCTTTGTTAATATAATATAATCCTTTATTTAAAATGCCATAGATAACATCTTTACTTTCACTTAAAATAGAAATTTCTTCCTCAAAAATATAGTCATTATATAAATATGTTGAATCCTCCAAATTTAACTCACGCCTATATGTAAATATAGCATTTTCAGTTCCCACAATGCCATTAATTTCACCTTGGGTTAACAAATCAAAAGCTTCTTCTATATTATCATAATATAATATGTCTGCATTAGTGCCTTCTAAAACATCTGTTTCCCATTCACTATAGTTTTTGGCAACAGCAATTTTTACGCCACTTAGATTCTCTAAGTTTTCAATTTTTATCTCATTAGAAAAAACTACTCTACCTTTTACTTCAATAATTGCATTGGTCATAGCTTGGTTTTCGAAGGTATCAGTATTTGTTATGGCAAATACCCCATCAATTTTTTCTTTTTCAAGTTCTTCTTTACTCGCATTTGATGATATGGCTTTGAACTCAATTGTCAAGCCAAGCTCCTCACCTACTATATTCAGATAATCTACTAGCAAACCTTCAGCACTTCCTTCATTAAAAGAAACTAGAGGATAAAAGTCACTAGATGCTCCAATTGTTATTTTTTCCTTAGATTCAGCGAATTTTCTTTCCTCTTCTGAAAGCTCTAAAAGCATATTTTTAGTTTCAAAATTATTTCCATCCTCTTCTAATCCATTAAAAATATTAAATGTAATAGAAGTAATTAATGTAATTGTTAGTAATACAAATATTTTTTTATACATTTCTTCTATATTTCTCCCCCATAATCAATATTTCTCTCTCCTCTGGGCTTATTTTCGAGTACCTACTCTGGGTATATGTGTGCAAAAGAAGTCCTGCCGCAAACCATATTATAATTACAAAAAATTCTTGTTCCCCAATTAAGCCTAGTCCTAGAGGGGTGTAGAGTAGGATTAGCACTAAAGATGCAATTGCAGTTATTGTAGCAATAAGCAGCCCCCTTTTTGCATAAAAAGGTCTAAATAATTTAGGTTCTTTTCTTCTTAATAAAATAAATGAAATCGACACAATAAAGTATGATACAGCTACTCCAAAAGAGCTTGTGTTTACTAACCAGAGAAAGGCATTAGTTCCAAGAAAAGGAGCTATTGCACAAATTGTGCCTACAAAGATTATAGCAAATACAGGCGTTTTAAACCTTGGATGTAGGGTTCCAAAAATTGGCGGTATCATCTTTGCTCTTCCTAATGCAAATAGCAACCTTGACGCAGCTACCATGAACCCATTCCAGCTTGATAGAATTCCAAAAATCCCTCCAATTATTAATACCTTTCCAAAGATTGGCGAATTCAATATGTCAGCAATTGCATCAGCTGTGGGAATCTGGCCTGCATTTCTTATTGCTTCTGTGGATCCAAGAGCAACACCAAGAATTATAATTATATACCAAATCAGACTTCCTACTATCGATATTATTACAACATTCCCAATTTGCTTTGGTGGCAAGTTTAACTCTTCTGAGGACTGAAGAATTATATCAAAGCCAATCATCATTGATGGTACAATCAGTAGTACATATAATATTCCCTCGAAGTCTGTAAAGGCAGGTGTTAGATTATTTATATCACCAAAAGAAACACTGGTGAAGAAAAAAACATATCCAATTAAAACCATAAATGAAGTTATTAAAACTTGAAATATTGCCACATGCTTTATTCCTAGGCAATTTAAGAGAGTAATTATAAATGCTCCTATTACACCTACCAATGCCCAAGACAGATATACAGAGTCATCTGCAATTTCCCATAAGAGAATTTTTTGTTCGATTGGGAATAAATAATTCAAAGCTGTTGAAATTGCTATCCCCTCCCATGCAGCGATGCTAATGTAAGTAAGTGCTAGCGTCCAGCCTATAAAAATTGACGTTTTATATCCGATGGCCCTATAAGCATATACAAATTCTCCTCCTGCAATTGGGAGGGCTGCTGAGAGCTCAGCATAGGTGACTCCGATAAGAATACACAAAGATGCCCCAGCTAAAAATGCTATTATCGCCCCAAAGACACCTCCTGATTGTATCCATGGAACTACAAGTGCTAGCCAGCCCCAACCAATCATAGTTCCTAAAGATAAGGCAATAATATCTGTCCTTCCCAAAACTTTTTGAAAACGATGCCTATCAGTAATTGCTTTTACATTAAGATTTGAATTTCTCATATGTTTGCACCTTAAATTAACTTTCCTCTTCTCACTCTTCTTTGCCCTTCATTATACATTAATTACAAATAAAGTAATATCTATTTGTTCACTTTTCTCTTATTATTTTTTTACTTCGCCCTTCATTACCTTTCTATTTAGTCTCTCTTGCATGTTATGTGAAATTTATGTAAAATTTAATAGTAATTGTAATTGATATCTAATTCATTCGTTTACTTTTGTATATTTTTTAGATATACTATAATGAAGAATGTTCGAAAAGGAGACCTTATGACACAATATAATATGACAGCTGAATATCTTTCTTTCATAATTATTTCAATAATAATTATTAGTTTCTTGTGGGATAAAGAAGAGCATACACTTAAGAATAAATTTTTTATAAATATTTTCACTAGCATTGCAGCACTTAATATTTTTACAATTTTTTCTTTTACTGCTGATATGAATCATGAAGTCACCCCTATTTGGCTAAACTATTCATTAAATACAATATATTTTTGTCTATTGCCTGTTACAATTTTTTCTGCTTTCATTTACTTGTTAGCTATTGATTCCAATGATTCATTAAGGCTAAAAAATATTGATAAAAGATATTTTTTAGTACTAATACCATATATAGCCTACATTTTATTTATCATTTCTAACTTAGCAACTGGTGTTGTTTTCTATGTTAACGATGCTTCGGAGTATATTAGAGGTCCACTTTATCAAATTCCATATTTAGTTATAGGAATTTATGGAGTCTTTATTGTAACTGCTGCATTTTTAAAACGTAAAAGTATACACTCAAGTTTAATGGCAGTAATTCTTGCAACATATCTTCTTTCTTCAATGATTGTCACTATACAGTTTTTTGTCCCGACTATCGTTGTAGCAAGTTTTGGTAGCACAATTGGAGCTTTAATTATATATATATATGTATTTAACTCTAAAAAAGTAACAGATAAGCTAACTGGTATGGGGAATCGTTCTTCTTTTACCCATACTATAAATAAGTTAACTCGTAAAGAAAAACCTTTTACTATTGTTGTTTTTAGTATTCGTGACTTTAAGAGCATTAATGAAAGACAAAGTCTTGAATTTGGTAATGACGTCCTTAAGAAAGTTTCACTATACTTAACAAAACTATTCCCTGTTAATTCTGTATATAGGTATAATGGTGACGAGTTTGCAGTAATACTAGAACTCGATAAGCATTTAGATAAAATTCAAACTATTAAAACAGCAGCCCGCAGATTTAATAGCCCTTTTGATATTACATCTCGTGATAGCATAAACCTGAATATTGTCTATACCAGAGTTGATTTTCCAGAGTTTGGATTGAATTCAAAAGATTTAATATCTGCCCTTGATTATTCAATTTCTAGATTAAAGAAAGACTATACAGATGACAACTATAGCTATAATGTATCAGTATGTGATGAAATTAGACGAAAAAATGACATAGTGACTATATTAAAAAATGCTATAGAAAATAACGGCTTTGAAATTCACCATCAACCTATATTTGATGCTAGTACAGATTCTTTTACTCAAACCGAAGCTTTACTCCGTATGAAACCTATAAATGGCAAACAAATATATCCGTCAGAATTTATTCCTATAGCTGAAGAAATTGGTGTGATTTCAGAAATGACCTATATTGTTTTAGAGAAAGTTTGCCAAGATTTGAATGTTCTTTCAGTCAAGTCACAACGATCAGAAAAAAGCTCTTACTATCTTGAATCTGTTTCAATAAACTTTCCATATGTTCAATTTCTACAGCCAGATATGATGGGTAAAGTTATGTCCATATTAGATAAATACAATATATCACCAGATCAAATTAAAATCGAGATCACAGAACGGACCTTGGTTTCAGATGTTTCTTTTGTAAAAGAGGTTGTATCTCAAATGCAAAAGAAAGGCTTTATATTTGAGCTTGATGACTTTGGTGTAGAGTACTCTAACTTAAGTATCCTTCTTGACTTACCACTTGAAATTATCAAAATAGATAGGTCTTTAATTACAGCAGTTTTAGAAAAAGGAGAAAACAAAGTATTCTTCAACTTCTTAATCAAAGGGCTTAAAGGCCTTAATCGAAAAATTGTAATTGAAGGTGTGGAAACGAAAACCCAACTTGATTATCTACTAAGTCTAGGCTGCGATTTTATACAAGGATATTTCTTCTCTAAACCACTTCCGCTAAACGAACTTCGAGATTTCTTAGAAGCTCACAACAATTTAGATAAATAGAAGGCTAGGTCTAGCTGTAAATATAATAAACTTTAAAGGTCAGATATATTAAAATATACACATCTGACCTTTTTTCATAGAAAATCACCGAACATTTGTAGAAGTATGTTCTTTCTTTCATTATAACTATTCACAGTTGATGTTTTTAGGACTCACAGAAACTTAAAATTTTCTTGTAATCCTATTAAAATATATGTGAGGTGATAATTATGATTGATATTAAAATACTTGGAAATAATATAAGAAATGAAAGAAAAAAGCAACTTCTAACCATTGAAAGTTTAGCTGAAAAAGCTGGTATCACAGAAAACTTTTTAGGCAAAATCGAGCGTGGTGAGAGTAAGGCTAGTTTGGAAACAATATACTCTATTGCAAATGCTTTGAATTCAAGCATTGATTTTTTGATAAGAGAGGAATTCAAGCCAAGCAATGAATTTTCATATGTTACTAGCCTCATGGAAATTAACAAGTTAAGTGATTCTGAAAAAGAGAGATTTGTCGGCTTTATTATGGAAACTATTAAGTATTTCAAATAATTCATAAGTCTATTGCCAGTAAAATTATGGGTTAATAAGTCTTCTAGGTAGGTTTATCATTTATAATTAATATAATATCAGGTAAAAATAAGCTCACATTTATAAATTAGATGTAAGCTTTTATTTTTATTTCTGTATTGCTAAATTATATAATTTCTATAAATCTAAAATTCGATTCCTTTCTCCCATATTATTAAAGCTTCGCTGCTGTTTCCATCTGGATCCACTAACTCTTCTAATATAAGCTCATTAGTATCAAATTTTAAATAGAACTTATAATTTGTAGCAGTTGTAACAATAATGTTTTCCTTATCCACTTCCCACTCAGTTGCAATCACCCAACCCATTGCTCCTGTTCCGTCTGGATTAAAACTAAAATTTAGCAAAAGCTCTTTTTCTTGAGTTATAGGGTCTGTTGCCTCCCAAGAGACTGGTCCAAGGATAGCTTCTTCTGTTTCTTTTGTAATTATGTTATCTAGCTCTAATCGTGCAAGCTCTAACTCTTTAATGTTGCCAACTTTTTTCTTCCCTTCTTCTGATAAGGACTTAAATTCCTCCTCAGCTTCAATTATTGCTTCCTCACTCGCTGCAGTAACAACACCAATCTCTTCAATTTGTTTTGATAGAAAAAAAGCTTTTGCTCCATTGGAATCTAAAAAAATAACAAAACCTATTAAGGCAATTACTACTACAATTCCAACTCTCATTACAATTTTGTTTTTTCCTTTTTCTTTTTTCTCAAATTTCTCTCTTGCAAGCTTTTCTTCATCTAATCTTTTTGCTATAGCTCCATTAAAATAATCTTTAAAATACTCTTCATTCTTTTCTTTTAGCAAAGTTATTTCTGTGTTGCAAATATGGCAATCATATTCATAATTGTAATTTAACCCTCCGCATTTGCAAATCCATATGTCCTCAGATATTAATGGTAAATTTTTAATGTCTGCACCAAATTCTATTTTAAGTTGCTTAGCTAGCTCTTCATCCCTTATTTCTTCCATTTTAGTGAGAGACTCTAAGGGTTCCCAAGCACCTTTTGAAGGTGTCCATGTACTACTATCTGAAAAAACCACTTCTAAAATTTTGACCTCTATACTTCTAGCTCTATTTTCTTCTAAAGGTATTGCTATCTGTTCCCCAAACTCATCATCACGAGAAGCCATAATATCTAAGTACTGGTATTCTAAAGTATTGCCAATAGGTTCATTCTTAATATCAAAACTCTTTATTTCTATTGTAACCGCCTTAATTTCCTTATCATTAATATTTTTCATTTTAAATTGAGCCATTACATTACTAGTTACATTATCCCTCAAAATGCCACCATGCAATAGTATTACAGGTGAACCACTTAAATATATGTTAGGTGAATTAGTATATACTCTTGAAAATCTTTTTCCCATATTTTTACCATCCATTTGTTAATTAAAATTTAGGTAACTCATCACTTATAATTGTTGTAGTGTAAGTTCCTGTTGTACTTTCTATATTCTCATTGTTTAACTGAGTTTTTTCTATTCTAATTTTTTTCGGTAAGGCCATTATCCATATATACCCTCCTATGCCACAAAATAAGGGTATAAGAATACATTTTAACCCCTCATATCCCTTAGCTTCTGCAATCTCCCTAAACTCAACAGCGAGAATAAGTGAAACTGCAATTCCATAAAGGGCTAATAATACCACTATGCCTGAAAACTCCATATTTTTTCTCCTTTCATATCAAAACGTTTGTGTAATTAATTTTATCACTTTTAGGATTTTTAGTCAATATTATAAGGATTTATAAGAACTGATTGTTCCCAGCACATAATCTTATTTATATGTTTTTAAACCATATTGCCTGCTTCAATATTACCTGACTCATAAAAAAGGAGTAGTTCAATTAAAACTACTCCTTTTAAATCTTATTTCTATACTTTTGCTCTAGCTCTCATTCTCTCACTTTTCATTTTGGTCTTTTTTCTATACATTTGTTTGTCTACAATAGTGAAAAATTTCTCGTACTCCTCTAAGGTCTTCCCTCTAAATCTGCCATATCCCCATGCAATTGAGAATTTCACTTCGTTATTGGCATTTGCCTTTAACACCCTCTCATCTACGCTTTTTAGTATTTTTTCTATAGTTTCCGCATTACACCCTGTAATAATTGCTATAAATTCATCTCCGCCAATCCTAAATGTTTTACCATACTGCTTAATACTACTATTTAATATTGAATATGTTGTTCTAATTGCATCATCTCCATCAGCATGGCCACACACATCATTTATTTCTTTTAAGTTGTTCATATCTGCAATAATGCAATAGAAATCCTTTTCTTCTGTTTCATTGCTAAAAATATCATTAAGTTCTTCTTTATATGCTGTCGCATTAAGACCAGCCGTCAATGAATCTTGGAAAGAGTATTCTAAAAGCTTTTCTTTTAGTTCCTCTACAACTTTTGCAATACTTCCAATTTCATCATTGGTGAAGAGATCGCTTGGAATTTCTGCTTTCATATTTCCAGTTTTAGCAATTCCTGATACAGTTTCTTCTAATCTTACCAAGTTTGACACCATTGCTTTTTCAAATATTTTGAAAATAATTGCTATTCCCGTTATTGCAAAAAAAGCGCAAATGAATACAAATATAAGAAGTTCTCGTAACAAGCTTGTACTAGCTTTTAAATCTTCTTCTGTAGCTATTGACTCTTTAACTGTTAAATCGTCAATACTTCCAAAAAACTCATTAGCAATTGGTGTTACACTTGTTAATGCCTCCAAGGCTTCATCAAAATCTCCACCATCCATTATTATGTCTGCTGACAATATCATGCTTTCTTTGTATTTATCTTTCTCTTCTATAATCTCATTAAATCTCACCAGCTCTTCTCCATCGAGCTTTAATGAGTAGTCATACATTTTTTCATCTAGGTTTTCAAACTCAGCGATATATTGGCTGTATAATTTTTCCCTTTCATCAGGATCCTCATGCAGTAAAATATCTCTCCCTAGAACCCTACACACATACATGTTTCGTGTTATTGCTGAAAGTTCTTCCTTGTTTTTAACATTTATAGTTATTATTTCTGTTGAGTAATTATAAATCATCACCATAGTAATCATTGAAAAAATACTAATCAAAACTACTAAGAATATAATTATTCTTCTCAGTGGTTGGAATTTCTTTTGTATCGGTGCATTAATTAACCACCTATTAAATCCTGCCTTCATCTTTACTTCCTCTGGTATTTTAAATTTTATCTATTAATATGCATACTTGTAGTAATAGTATTTGCTCTCACTAGGAATACTAATTATACCATATATAAATGTGTATTTAAGTGTTTCTGTGAACTTTTCATCACATTTCTAATTTTTCTTGTTAAAGTAGACAAATTTGATAGTTTTGAGTAAATTTGCTCGCATTATATCTTAACTACAAGTTAGCGGCTTTTGACATTGTTAGAATTTAGCAATATTACTACTACGCAAAAT
>CAYJFM010000025.1:20330-30901 GCA_964369805.1 uncultured Oscillospiraceae bacterium | reverse complement strand
TACTATACTTACTATACTTACTATTATATCATTATTTGAATATTTATTCTCATAATATGCATATTAAATTATTAATCTACTGAAATCTCTCTACTGTATGATATTTTCAATAAAAAACAGCTAACTGGTATAAAAGCCAATTAGCTGTTTAATTTTTTGCTCAAAATTATGAATAGAGTATTAAATGTTTATTTAATCACTTATGCTGATTACCATTTAATTTCTCTTCCTTCTTTTTTCCAATCACTAAACTCAGCTGCTGCTGTGAATAATGCGTCAGTAGAAGAGTTTAGACCTGTTTCAAATGAGTCTTGAACCACACCAATAATAAAACCAACTCCTACAACTTGCATAGCTACATCATTTGGAATTCCAAATAATGAACAAGCCAGTGGAATAAGTAGAAGTGAACCGCCTGCAACTCCAGATGCTCCGCAAGCCGAAACAGCTGCTACAAGACTAAGCACAATTGCTGTACCAAAGTCCACTGAAATTCCAAGAGTATTAACCGCTGCAAGAGTCATAACTGTAATAGTAATTGCTGCTCCTGCCATGTTAATCGTAGCTCCAAGCGGAATAGATACTGAATAGTTATCTTCATCAAGGTTCAAAGATTTACAAAGTGTCATATTTACAGGTATATTAGCTGCAGAGCTTCTTGTAAAGAATGCCGTGATGAAACTTTCTTTTAAACATTTGAATACTAGTGGATATGGATTTTGTTTAATATTTAAAAATACAATAATAGGATTAACAATAAGCCCCATTACAAACATACAACCAACTAAAACCGCAAGTAGCATTCCATATTCAGTGAAAATCGAAAGACCATTTGTTGAAACTGTTCCAAATACAAGTCCCATAATACCAAATGGAGCAAAGCTAATTACCCATCTTACCGCTTGTGAAACCGCTTCAGCAATATTTGCTAAAACTGATTTTGTATTATCTGATGAGCCTTTAAGTGCTAAACCAAATACTACTGCCCAAGCTAGAATACCAATATAGTTGGCAGTTGAAATTGACTCAATTGGATTTTGAACGATTCCCATTAGCAAGTTAAGAATAACTGTACCAACGCCTTCTGGTGCTACATTATCAGTAACAGCAGCTTCGCCAAGAGTCATTGTTAAAGGGAATAAAAAACTAGCGATAACAGCAACCAAGGCTGCAGCAAAAGTTCCTATTAAGTATAAACATACTATTCTCTTCATGTTTGTTTTAGCACCCTTTTTGTGGTTTGCTAAAGCACTAATTACTAGCACAAATACTAGTACTGGAGCAACACCTTTAAGTGCTCCTACAAATAGATCTCCAAATAATGTAACAATAGTTGCTTGAGGTAAAAATATTCCTAATATTGTACCTATGATTAAACCTCCAAGAATACGTTTAACCAAACTAATGTCATTCCATTTTTGAAAAGCATTTCCCATAATATCTTCTCCTTTACATAAGTTAAAATAAAATAATATAAAATAATCCTGATTGTTTCAATCAAACAATCTTGTGAATATTATATCATATTATGACAATTTAGTTTTAAAAAATATATTTTTTTAACTATTTTGCTGTATACATTTATATAAATGTATGTAATTTTAGCAAATTAGTAATGTGTAAATTTTTCTTTTGGGATATGACAATAGTCACTAGGGAATTTTTCAAGCCTATCTTGATGTTCTTCTGCACTCTTAACATAATTTGTTAATGGTAATACTTCAACAACAATTTTTTCCTTATCCTCTCTATTATTAATGTAGAGATGCGCCTCTTTTAAGTGTTTTTCATTTTTGCTATAAATACCTGTCCTGTATTTTAATCCAACATCTATTCCTTGCTTATTAATACTATAAGGATCAATTATTTCAAAAAAATATCCTAAAATTTCCAAAACGGACGTTTTCGAATTATCAAATTCAGTTTTGACACATTCTGCGAATCCATCATATTCCCCCTCTATTGTCTGGGAATGTCCATTGGCCCTGCCAACCTCTGTTTTAACTACACCCGGTAGTCTTCTTACATATGCTTGTACTCCCCAGAGTCAACCGCCTGCTAGGTAAATCGTTTCTATATTATTCATAACCCCTACTTTCCATATTTTTAATTCTTGATTTCTAGATATAGTATAACAAAAAAGGCTAACATATTTGTTAGCCTTTTTTAGGGGAGAGGAATCCCCATAATGATATTTATAATTAGTCCTAAGGACATGCGCCAACTTAAATTAGAAAGCGCTAATTATCAATTTAAACCATTGTTGTTATACTTTTTCTTTCTTTATCGCCTTAATAAATGCTGCGCAAGCTGCAAACATAATAAATATGAATGGGAAGGCTGCTGCTAGAGATATTGTTTGAAGTGGCTGCAGTCCTCCAGCCATTAATAATCCAATAGCCATTAATGAAAGAACTAATCCCCAAAGAATTTTTTTGTTATTAGGTGGGTTTAAATCTCCATTTGTCGTAAGCATTGATAATACATATACACCTGAGTTTGCTGATGTAATAAAAAATGCACATAATGATATAATTGCTACAAGAGCTAAAGCAAAGCCAAGTGGGTATTCTTGAAGTACTATGAATAGCCCTACTTCTGGTGTAGAGATAATTTCAGCTAGTTTTTCAAGCTCAATTATACCTTTAGCACCTAAGTTTATCCCTAGATTTCCAAAGATTGCACCCCAAATTGCTGATGCAAATGTTGGTACTAGTACAACACCCAATACAAATTCTTTAATAGTACGGCCTTTTGAAATACGAGCAATAAATACTCCAACAAATGGTGCCCAAGCTATAAACCATGCCCAGTAGAAAATTCTACCACCATAAATCCACGAATTATCTCCATACGCATCTATTCCTAAAGATCCAGGAAGGAAGTATCCAAAATAATCTCCAAGACTATTTACCAAACTGTTTAAAATTTCAAGTCTTGGCCCTACAATAAAGCATACAATCATTAGTCCAATAGCTACATATATATTTACATCAGAAATCATCTTAATACCTTTGCCGATACCTGATACAGCTGATGTGATATAAATAACTGATACAATGGCTACAATTATTACTTGTACAGGTAAGTTTATTGGAACTCCAAACAAGTGATTAAATCCTGCATTTATTTGAAGGGTTCCAAGACCTAATGATGTTACAACCCCAGCAACTGTGGCAAATACAGCTAATACGTCAATAGTTTTCCCTATCCACCCATTAGCTCTCTCTTCACCAATTAGTGGCTCTACTAGAACGCTTACTAGCCCTCTTTTGTTTTTTCTAAACATAAAGTACGCAAGTGATAATCCAATTACTGCATATGTTGCCCAAGGGAGAACTCCCCAGTGCATAAAAAATGTGGTTATAGCAAAATTTGCTGCCTCTGCGGTCCCTGCCTCTAAACCTTCACTAGCTGGAGGGTTAAGATAGAGAGATACTGGCTCTGCAACTCCCCAAAACACAAGACCTACTCCCATTCCTGATCCAAATAGAAGTCCAAACCAAGTCATATTCTTATACTCAGGTCTCGAATCATCGCCCCCAAGTCTAATATGTCCATACTTGCCTATAGCTACATAAATAACAAATACTAGAAATACTATCATTGCAATTAAATATAACCAACTAAAATTTGTTGTTAAAAATGTAAACAGCCAATTAGAAACTTCTGTAAAACCTGCATTGAATGCTACCGACCATACTCCCATTGCTAAAATTATCACTAGGGACAAATAAAATACTACATTACTACCTTTTTTTGTGTTTAAGTTATCTTTCATTTTCTTTTCCTTTTCTTCAAAACAAGTAATCTCAATAATGCCACCCGAAGAAAATTACTTCGGGCAGCTTTTTAATTATTAAACTTGAAATACGGTTTGTTCTGAAATATCAGCTGTTAGACTTTCTAATGCTACCTTTGTTCTATGGTAACGCAGTTTGTGTTGATCAATTTTTGGAGTAGCTGGATCTCCTAGAGGATATGGAATTGATATTGTAGGAACTATTCTGTTTGCTCCAACTGTAAGTGCTACTGGAAGTAGGTTACACATTTGAACAATCGGGAACCCCGCTCTTTCAAATTCTTTTACCATTGTTGCTCCGCAACGTGTACAAGTACCTCAAGTAGAAACCATGATAATTCCATCTACATTGTCTTCTTTTAAGAAAGGAATTATTTCTTCAGCCATTCTTTTAGCTTCAACTTCTGTTGTTCCTGTACCTACTGTTGAGTAGAAGTATTTATGTAATGTTCCATATACACCTTCTTCTTTTAACTCATTAAGCACGTCTACTGGAGTAATTACATTAGGGTCAGCATCTGCTGCCGCAGGGTCAAATCCAGCATGTATAGTTTTATATTCTCCGCCCTTTAGTGCATTCATTTCTGAGATGTCATATTTACCCCATCTAGTTGCTGAAGCAGATTGAATTCTGTCTGGATTATCTACTGGTACAATACCACCTGTGTTTACAAGAGCAATCTTTGCTTTTGTTAAATCTTTAATTGGTGCTGCTATTTCTACTCTGTCAATTGTAGGAATAACAAGTTCAGTTTCAAATGGCTCACCAGCTAATTTTTTTAATAGCATGTCGATCATTCTTTCTGAAGCAGGAGTTCCATCTTCTAACCAAGTTTGCTTTCTAATTCCTCTTGCAAAGTAACCTTCAGTTTTTGCACCTTTAATTTCTTCACCATTAAGTACTTTATTTGCAAGTGTTGATAGAGCAGCAACATCTTTACGCATTTTTGATGCAATGTTACCACCTTCCATTATGTACATATCTTTTTTGAACATTTCAACACCTGGGTTTTCAATGTTCATTGATGTTATTACAGGTACTCCAAATTTCTCTTTAACAGCTTTACAAATTGTTCCACATGCAACTCCATAACGACCTGCTTGGAATGCTGGACCAGCAATAAAAATATCCATTTCTAGATTTTCTAGCATTGCTAGTATCTTTGCTACTGCATCTTCTGTATTACTTCCCATATAGTTGTCACCGCAAATAATTGTGTGTGTAACTTCAGCATCTAAGTTTTTGTCAAACTCAATTGATGGTCCTATTTTATCTTCCATAATTGCAGGCTCAAAGTCAGCTTTATCTTCTCCACCAATTTGTCCGAAAAATTGATTTAAATATACTATTGCTTTTTTCATCATTTCACCTCTTAAAATTCCTTCATAGTTTTAGGTGACCAACCGCAAACTTGGTCTCCACAGAACATAGCATTATTTTCTAAAATAATAGATCCGTCTTCTTTAACAGATGCACCTAGAACTTCATCAAATGCCCATCCACCTGATAACCCGTCTCTAGCCAAAGCTTGAAGGTCTCCTAGCACAATTTCCATTGGTGGAAGCTCAATTAATTCAGAAACATTCCCACAAGAAACAATAGCATCTACTTTCTGGTCTAAAGCTACAAGTGGCTGAGATGCTCCATCTCTACCAGTACACTCATTTGTAACTCCAATAGTCTTTACTCCTACATCTTCAAGAGCAACACAGCAAGCAATAAAGTCAGCATCAGGATTTCCGTACCCTTCTTCAGCAACAATTGCTCCATCAGCTCCTAGTGAAGTTGCTAATTGAGCAACAAACTGTGCTGAACGTTCCTTCTGCTCTAATGCAACATTTAGGTTTGACATAATTACACCTAGGAAGTTAATTGTTTTGCCATGTTCCTTGTATAAAGCTTTAATATTTGGGCAATTTTGGAAATCATATGTTGACCATTTTGATGATACAGGCATAAAGCTTCCTGATACTATAGCTCCATCTAAAACTTCACTTGGACTCATAAATGTTGGTACCATGTGATTCATGTTCCATCCGTAAAGTAGGTCGTTATATCCATCTTCTTCCATTTGAGATTGAGCTTGCATTACATATACTACTGATGGCAAAGCTTCAGTTTTTTCTTCTCTTTTAATAACTGCTGGCAGTTCAAAAACTTCAACTTCATCAGGAGTTAGTTCTTTTACACACTCACCTATAAATTCAGCTAATTTATGTCCTGCACGTCTAAGTGCATCATTTTTCTTTTGTTGTTCATTTTTTTCAAAATCTTCATTAGTATCAGCAACTAATACAATGTTATTTAATTGGCCAAAGTACGTATATTTTTGCCCTTCACCACTCATGTCAATGATTCCATCTTGAAATCCGCCCCAAGTTTTACCTACAACTAAAACACTACAGTTTTTTAAGGCATGTGTAACACCAGTTCCAGCCTGTGCCAGTTTTCCTACATAACCTGGAAAAGCACTTCTTCCATCTTTTCTAGTTCTTGGCTCAATAGCTTCTTTTACAGGACACATACGAATTTTATCTCCTGGTTTAGCAATAAATAAATCTGCCTCTGTAATTCTGTCATCCTTCATGATAAAGCTAATAGCTTCTTCTTTGTTGATTGTTAAAACACCATTTTTGAAATTCAGTTTTTCACCAAATGCGATGTCCTTAACATGGAAATTTCCAATTTCTAATCTCATGATTTTTCCTCTCCTTTACTTAAAAAGTTATACATGTGAATTATAAAAACTTCACGGTGTAAATAAGCGCGCTTATTTACTTATTCTGCAGTCAGCTTATCAATAAGCGCGCTTATTGTCAATAGAAATTGATATTTTTTTAACTTATGTTATAACATTTTCAAATAACACCAAACTAATCGATCTACAGAGCAAAATTGTTAACCAAAATAGTGATTTATAACAACAAATATGTTAGTTTATGTAGTATAACTAAATTACTTAAATGGATATTTATTTTAAATTATGTTAGAATATTAATATTACACACTAAAGGAGATTGATTTGAAAAAAAATACTATCCAGAGCGAACAAAAGCGAAAAGAAAACACCATTCACTTTATTAATTCAACACAGAAATTGATTAATTCTGAAGGTGTAAATAATATATCAATTAGAAAAATTGCTACTGAGTCAGGCTTTCATAACTCAACAATTTATCTATATTTCCGTGATATAGATCAACTTATTATGCTTGCTTCAGTAAAATACTTTCAGGACTATAGTAATAAACTAGAGAAAGTTAGTAAAGAAACGAATACACCAGAAGAGAGTTTTTTTGCTGTATGGAGAATATATTTTAGAACAATTATGAACAATCCTCATATTTTTCATAACTTTTTCTTCGGAAAACACAGTAGTGATTTAACTGAAATTATGAATACCTACTATGAGTACTTCCCTGAAGAGCGTAGACATTTTAACTATACTATTGAATCAATGTACTATGGTGAAAATATAACTGTGCGAAGTGCTTTTCTTTTAGTTCCATTAGCTGATAAAAATGATAATTTAGTTACATCAGAAAACCTAGAACTTTTAAATGAAGTTATGGTAAGCTATTGTAGATATAAACTTGAAATGAAACTGCATGATGAAACTGTAGATACTGAAGTTGAGCTAAAAGACTTTATGTATGCCCTTTCCCATCTTACGGGTATACCTGAGCAATAAGTAATTATAGAGTCTTTGCAGACCAAAAGCAGTAACAATTGAAAAAATCAAAATATATTATAACAATAAAACCACATCTTAAGATGTGGTTTTATTGTTTATGTTTATCTTTAGAAATAAGGTGAATTTAAAACTGACTTACTTTGCAATTAGAAAGAAACATCTGTTCCATAATAGCAGCATTTGAATAGTTCTTCCATTTCTGCTGGTGTAATTGGGCGAGGGTTTGATCCTGTACAAGCATCTCCTACTGCAAGCTCAGAGAATGTAGATAGTTTTTCTAAGAATTCTTCTTCATTAATGCCAAACTCTTTCATTGTTTTTGGTATTTCTAATTTAACATTAAGATTATTAATTCTTTCTACAAGAGCATTAGTTAATTCTTCATCTGAATTACCTTCCATTCTTAGGTGTCTAGCAATTTGTGCATATCTTTCTAGTGCATTTTTCTTATTGTATTGAATAACAAATGGTAGATACATTGCATTTGCACAACCATGAGGGATATGTCCAGTTGAGAACACTGCTCCTGTTTTATGTGCCATAGAGTGTACTATTCCTAGTAAAGCATTTGAGAAAGCCATTCCAGCTAAGCACTGTGCATAGTGCATTTTTTCCTTAGCAAGTTTATCTCCTTTGTAAGAAGCTTCAATATATTCAAATACCATTTCAATTGCTTTAAGAGCTAATGGATCTGTAAAGTCTGAATTTAATGTTGATACATAAGCCTCAAAAGCATGAGTAAGAGCATCCATTCCTGTATGTGCAACTAGTGTTGGTGGCATTGTTTCTGCGATTTCTGCATCCACTATAGCGATATCTGGTGTAATGTTAAAGTCAGCTAATGGGTACTTAACGCCTTTTGCATAATCTGTAATAACTGAAAAAGCTGTTACTTCTGTTGCAGTTCCAGATGTTGAAGGAATAGCTACAAAGCGAGCCTTTGTTCTAAGTGTTGGAAAATTAAATGGTATACATAGGCTTTCAAAAGTTGTGTCTGGATACTCATAAAATGCCCACATAGCTTTAGCAGCATCAATTGGTGAACCTCCACCCATCGAAACGATCCAGTCTGGATTAAAGTTTCTCATTGCTTCTGCCCCTGCCATTACTGTTTCAACTGAAGGATCTGGCTCTACGTTTTCAAATAATTCAACTTCCATCCCTGCTTCTTTTAGGTAAGCAACTGCTCTATCCAAGAATCCAAATCTCTTCATTGAACCGCCACCAACTACAATGATAGCTTTCTTTCCTTTAAGGTTTTTTAGTTCTTCTAACGTTCCATTTCCATAATATACGTCTCTTGGTAATGTAAATCTTGCCATTATTCTCCCTTTCTCGATTTTTCAATCTTTTTATTATTATAATTAAATGTAATGTATTTGCAAAACGTTATGTTAAACATTTCACAAATACATATTATTACATTGTTTAACTTTTGTCAATCTTTTTTTCATAATTTCAAAAAAAAAGAAGTACGAAGAAATATGAGTCTACCGAATCTTAAAGAAATCCTAAATAAATATTATATTATCTTCTGCCCTAATAAATTTAATTGCCTTCTAATTCAATCATTACAAACTCAGATGGACTTCCTATTCTAATTGGTGTATTCCAAGTTCCTAGCCCTGATGTAACAATCATATTACAATTTCCAACTTTATCATAACCATATACATGGTCAAACATAAACTCTTCAGCGAGGCCAATTGGTGGTAATTGCCCACCATGAGTATGCCCGCAAAGATACAAATCTGCGCCAAGCTCAGACATTTTATCAACATCAATAGGTTTATGCTCTAATACTATAATAGGTTTTTTCTTATCTAGGCCTTCCATAAGGGCCTCAGCACTTATTTGATTTCTACCAACATCTGAGTCCATTCTACCCACAACATAAAATCTGTCATCAATTAAAACTGACTCATCTTCTATTATCGTCATACCATTTTTTTCAACTGTATCTTCTACAAAGTCAACATTTTGCTTCATGCTTCCATGAATAACTTCCACATCCCCTTCATGGTTACCCCAAACAAAGTATGTTCCATATGTAGAAGATATTTCCCCTAAAGATTTGCAGGCTTCTTCTATCTCTTCTTTAGTACTTCTTTCATCAAAAATATCACCACCTAGCAAAACAATATCAGGGTTTGAATCCTCTATAGCCTGACAACGCTCCTCTATGTTATCCATTGTAATAGACACACCCATATGCATATCAGCTATATATACAATTTTAACATCCCCACCTTTAATTTCCTTATCAATGTTAATATCATATTCTGTCATTACTACATTAAACCCATTTAAAAACCCATAGGTCATCAATATAGTAGTTACAAGAAATGCTGGCAGACCTCCAGAATAAATATACTTTGCAATCTTATTTTCCTTAAACCATTTTCTATATATAACACCAACAATGTCAAATAATCCACAAATAGCAGTAAAATATCCGGCGATAACAGTTTGTGTTCCTAGAGGGTTAGAGTATGCTGTTACTATCAAACTAATTATTATTGCAATAAAAACAATGTAGAAGACTTTTGGCTTTTCTTTAGAAAAAAAAGCAAACATCCTCTTAAAAAAGAAGTTTAAATAAATAGCTGCCAACACAATGCATACCCAAACAAGAATTTCAAAAAACATCCCCTTTTAACCTCAACCTTTCATACCATAAATATCTAACTTTGCTTCGTTTACTAACAAATGTATTATTTTCCATTTTAGTGATATTATACCACATTTAAACTGATTTCATAATATTAAATTATTGCGTAAACGGAATTCTTTTCATATTAAGGAGTTAAGTAATGCATTTTTTTAGCTAAGAAAATGGGTGCTTAAAAAATATGCACCCATTCATTTAAATATATATTATAATTATTGCATATGTATTGAACTATCTCATTTCAATTCTTTTAGACATAGCTATCATAGTTGCCCCTATTAACAATATTCCGATTCCTACATATCTTAGTAAATCAAGCATAAGATTAAAGTTTGCAAATAAACCTCCATCATATATATATGGATAATATTCATCTGCCCATGAACTTTCATATATGAATAAC
>CAYJFM010000025.1:14584-20320 GCA_964369805.1 uncultured Oscillospiraceae bacterium | reverse complement strand
AGAGCCAACAATAACTAAGAATATACCAATTATCTTTGTATCACCAAAAGCAAGCTTAGTCTTTGGGTTCATTGGATGAGCAACCGGATCTTTCTTAGAAAGGCCACCATAGATTCTTCTAAGTATAACATAGGCAACTACTCCCGAGCACAATCCAACAATACCCATAAGAAAATAGTCTGTTCCATTAAGCATTAAAGTTACTCCACCAACTATTACAGGAGATAGCATACAGAATAAAAGACCAACCTGTCCTCCTGGAATTTTCCATGCGTCTTTTCTTCTCTTTTCAAGGGGAATAACTTTACGCATTTTAAACAATACAATCGCAAGTAGCATATAACATGCTAATACAAAGATTACTTCAATCAAAATAATTGTAGAAAAGTCAAACTGTATAAACAGTAATGCCACAACAGCCATTGATATTATTGAAATATGTGGAACATTTCTCTTGCTTAATTTATTCATTACCTTAGGGAACAAATTATCATCTGAAAGCACAAAGAAAATTCTAGAGCCAGCAGCAACTGAAGCATTATAAATAGAAATGGCAGAAATAATGGCCACAATCAAGAATGCAACTCCTGCAGCAGGGCCCACATATTCAGTTAGTACTGAAGAATAGCCAACTCCACTGCCTACATCTCCTTCTGTTGACCAATTCTCATACTCACCCACAGATGCTAATCCTGCTGTAATAGGAAGTAAATATGTCAACGCAATTATTGGTACACACCACAGGAATCCTTTTCTTAATACTACAGGGTCTTCAAACTCTCCTGCAAGTGTAGGAACAGCAACAAATCCGCAATACATCCAAACGCAGATGCCAAGACCAGAAGCAATACTAGAGGATAGTGGTACTCCCTCCGCCACAATTGGTTCAATAGGGCTTTGATTCCAATTTAAAAATCCTACTACAGCAACTGTAGCAAATGCCAATATTACTAAAATTGCAAATAATGTACTAAAGAAGCTAACCTCTTTTATACCTATTAAATTTATAACTGTAAACACTACTACAATGGCAACTTTTAAAAAATATGCTTGAGTGTCTTCCATTGGAAATACAAATTCAATATATCCCACTGCCAAAGCCACATATGCTGCTAATCCTACATAGTAAGATAAGGCTCCCCACCATGACGCTTGGAATCCCCAAAATTCACCTAGTGTCTCTCTAGTCCAAACATAGGTTCCTCCTTCCTCTGGTAGCACTGACATCATCTCTGCTATTCCTAAGCAAATAGGCAATGCCCAAAAGATTGCAAAGAATATTAGTAATATAATTGTCATACCGGGACCACTTATTGGAACCATATCTTCTATTCCAAAAGCTCCTGCAGCAACGCTACAATACATGATGAAAATAACTCCCGTAATGCTTATTTTTTTCTTATTCAATCCAGAAACGCCATGAACTATTTCACCATTTCCATTTTCATTAGCCATAATACCTCCCCCTTTTCTCTTAAATATTAATAAAGCAATGATTTCATATATCTAAACTTTAGCAAGTATAGACCATAGTTACTCAGGAATAATATTGTTATGAACAACTTTCCCTTCAAATACTGTCAAGTCAAATTTTATATTGATGACTTCAAATAAATCTGTATCGAATATATCCCTATCTAAAACACAAATGTCCGCTATTTTCCCACTCTCTAAAGTTCCAATGAAATCATCTGCTTTCATTAAATACGCAGCCCAAGAAGTAATTCCTTTCAAAGCCTCTACAAGAGAAAATCTTTCCTTAGGACTGAAACCTTCCTTAGGTAAATTATTTGCCATAGTTCTAGTGGTTGCCCTATATATCGTCTCCATGGGATTAAGGTCAACAATAGGGTAATCTGTTCCAAAAGCCATTTTTGCACCATTATTCAGCAGCGTTTTTCCTAACCAAGAATATTCAGCTCGATCTTTTCCTAATATTGAATATATAGGATGGTTTTCCATATCCTCCATCACAAGATGAGATGGCTGAATGGAAGCAATCACATCTAATTCATCAAATCTGCCTACATCATCTTTATCTATACACTCTATATGTTCTATAGTATTTCTCACATCCCTATATCCATTTAAGTGTTGTGCATTTTCTATAACATCAAGTGATGCTCTTACAGCCCCATCACCACAGGCATGCAGCCTTACTGGAATATCGTTATTATATAGTTCTACAGTTTTTTCTGTTAACCAATCTAAATCCAAATAAGCTTCCCCTCTATATCCTGGCATATCCCTATATTCATCTATCATGTAGCCCGTGTGACCTAGAGGAACTCCATCAACAAAGCCCTTTAGTCCTAAAAAAGACAGCCTCTTTGAATCATACTCTTTTTTTAGATGAATTGCCTTTTCTAGAGAAGTTTCAATAGGTGGACTAAAGAAAACCCTCAGATTAAAATTTCCCTCTTTTTCTAATTCTCTACAAGCTTCATACTTATTTATATCCAACACATGAACATCTGCTACAGATGTCACTCCCCATTTGTGTGCCCCTTTAATAAATTGAGAAATCAAGTTTTTTTCATACTCAATATTATCAGCAAGTGCAATATCTGCAACTAGTTTCATTGCTGGCTGCTCAAGCAAATAACCATTTGGAGTTCCATCCTCATCTCTAAAAATTGTATTTTTTAGTGGATCTACTGTTTCTTTATTAATTCCACAAATCTCTAGGGCCTTACTATTTACCCAGGCTCCGTGAATTTCATCGTTAAATGCTAGCACTGGCCTATCATTTATATACTTGTCCAAACTGTCCTTCGAAGGAAGGTTTTCACCATCCCACTTGTAATGTGTCCAGCCAAAAGCTAGACACCACTCATCGTCCCTATCCTTGTAAAAATCTGCGATTTTTTTTGCAGCCTCTTCTTCAGAAGTACAATCATAAAGGTTTACTGTGGCCATATTTATAGCACCTAAATATAAGTGGATATGAGGGTCACATATTCCTGGCAATACTGTCCTTTTTCCACAATCAATTATTCTATAATTTGAATTGCAAGCAATCTTTTTAGGAATGATTCCTTTCTCTACTTTTTTTATTTTATCCCCTTCAATTAGCACATATCCTTCAAAAGGCAAATCCCCGACACTATCAAATATACTTTTACTTTTTAAAACAATACTCATCTTTGCCCCCTCAATTTTTATTTCCTAATTTAATGCTTTTTCTTACTTATAATACAAGCTCATATTTTGCACAAAATCATTAATCTCTCTTTGCAATTGTATTTCTATATATAGTCTTTCCACCTTTTACTGTCATTAGCACTTTTATCTTATGAATATCATATTTATCTACCTCAAAAGGATTATCTTCTAATATGGTAAAGTCTGCATACTTGCCCACATCAATAGTTCCTATTTTATCTTCCATCTTCAATTGATAAGCAGCGTTTTTTGTATATCCATTAATTATCTCTTCGATGCTCAAAGTACTACCTGTAGGCTCTAGTACAAGGGACTCCGGACAACCTGGGTACTGTCTAGTATGTGCAACCTCCATAGAAATCATAGGATGTGCTCCTAATTCATCCACTGGGAAATCACTACCCAAGCTAATTATGGCGCCACTGTCTATCAGGCTCCTCATATTATAACTTTTATCCATTCTATCACCTAAAATGTCTCTACCCTCAACCGTTCCATAATGCCAACAGCCTGTAGTATTTGCAATAACATTGTATTTCTTAAATTTACATACATCATTGTCATGTACTAGGGATGTGTGTGCATTAGTAATTCTAGTGTCAATATAACCTGCTTCCCTCACAGCTTTACCAGCTTCTAAGGTAGCCCTTACAGCTCTATCCCCGATTCCATGTATATATATATCAAATCCTTCTTTAGCCGCTTCTATGCACAACTTTTCTAAAATTTTTCCTTCTAGCATTGGCTTTACAGTAGACCCATCATGGTCGTATGGCTCTAACATGCTCGCATTTACAGATTCAAATGTTCCATCATTGATTATTTTTAAAGTATTGAATTCATAATTATCTTCTACATAATACTTTCTTCTGAGCTCTTTGAGACGTTCTACTGCAACCGGAACATCTTCCTCCATCAGTAAAAAGTAGCTTCCAAACACTCTTTGGGGAAGCCTTCCCTCTATCGCCAACTTTTCCATAACTGAAAATCCTGATTTTGCCATAAAGGGCATTACTCCACATTCTGCCAAGGATGTAATCCCAAGAGAACTTAAATATTCAAAGATTTCTTCTATCCATCCTTCTACATCTTTTTCATTAAAGAATTCTATTGCATCTGTTATCTTTAATAGGCATTCTGATTCTGTAAAGTGACCTGTTGGTTCTCCATCTGATTTTCTAGAAAAGAATTGGAAACCAGGGATTGGATCCTTTGTGTATTTATCCACTTTTGCCTCCTCTAAGGCCTTAGAATTACACCACCCCTCATGTCCACTACTTCCAAGTATCAGTATCGGCTTCTCCATACAGATTTCATCAAGTTCTTCTTTAGTGGGGCCTTCAGAAAATAACCACTCTGCATAGCCCTGTCCAAAATAGTTTCTTTTATCTTTGTTCTTATCTACATAGTCGCTTATTGCTGCTAGTATTTGTTTTTTGTCCATTTCTACATTGAGTTGTATACCTGATCTGAAATAAGCTGCGAGTATTGGGTGGGCGTGTGCATCTATAAATCCTGGAAATACAAAACCACCTTTTATGTCCTCTACCAAGGCTTCTGGATATCTTGTTTTCCCTTCACATAAAGTTCCAACAAAAATAATTTTATCGCCCTCTGTAACCACGGCTTCTACCCATGAATCTTTTTTTCCCAAATATATTTTTCCGTTAACATATATCTTATTCATAGCTTTCCCCCACTGCCATTTTGTAAATATTTATTCTAATATTTATATGTAAATGAATCCATTTCATTGAACCTTGTACTTATATCTGATTAATAATTGGATTATATAGTAAAGTAAATTGATATAACATATTTTTCTTGCTATTTAATTATATTTTTACATCATTGATTTACTATTTACTGCTTTTTTTCACTTGTTTTCTCCTAAATTTAATGTATAATAGCAAGAAAGTTGTTTATCTCTGTTTTTATTATGGTCTTCTACTACATTTATATTCAGAAAGAAGGTTTCTTATGTTAAAAAGCATCTCTTATAAAAAAGATCTTCCAATTCACATGGCAGTCTATAATATAAATGTACTGCCTTGGCATTACCATGATGATTTACAAATTGTTTATATGCTAAATGGTAGCATTAAGTTAAAAGTAGCCCAGCTAAATGTCACATTGCAAAAAGGAAGTATACACATTATTCAATGTGGTGATGTTCATGGATTTTATGACGGTTCTGAAAATAATCAAGTACTAGTTATTTCTTTAAAGTCCGAATATTTTTCATCAATTTTTCCTGATTTTGAAAATAATATTTTCTCTACTGAAATGGCAGATACGACAGAAACTCAAAGAAAAAAAGAAGCTCTTAAAGAGTTAATTTATCAAATGTACTATGATTTTGCTGTACAAAAAAAAGAAAATCCAGAGGCTGTATCTAAAGCTGCCCTTGATTTTGTTGTGTTTCTACGTGAAAATTTTAGAGGATATATACTAACAGATGACTGTCTTTTAGAGCATAGAATAGAGTATGATAAGTACCAAGAAGAACGAATACGACGAGTTGTTGGCTTTCTCTATACCAATTACGCAAGTAAAATAACGTTAGCTCAG
>CAYJFM010000025.1:8263-14525 GCA_964369805.1 uncultured Oscillospiraceae bacterium | reverse complement strand
ATTCACAAGTATACAGGAAAATCTTTTCATGACCTTTTGGGTATTGTAAGAGTTGAATCTTCTGAATCAAGAGTACTTAGCTCAAAACTTAGTATTTCACGAATAGGCCATGACGTAGGCTTTTCTAGTTATGCGTACTTTGTGAAACACTTTAAATCATTTTACGGGTGTGAGCCTACTGAATATAGGGCATTACATAAAGGAAAAATCATAAAAATTGCTAATACAGAAATGCAAGATATCTCAGAAGAAGTTTCTGAGTATTTTGAGAGCTCTTTTGCAAATACATATAGCCAGAGTGAGAATAAGTTTACATTTACAATTGATTATAATACTAGTGTTTCTATACTCTCGAAAAATCCAACTCTAGATTCTTTTACTCCAATCTCATATTGTATAGACTTAAATTTATGCCCAGTAAAGCTACATTCATCAACAAATAACCTTATATCATATAAAGCTTATGATAAGAATCTAAACCATATTATTTTTCTAGAAAAATTCCTTAATTCTTTTGATACTATAAAAAATATAACCTTAATTGATAATCAGTCTAATAAAAGAGGTCTTTTTACTTACAACGGACTAAAAAAACCTCTCTATTATACTTATGAATTTATTTTAAAAATGAACCCCCATGTTCTTACTAAAGGTGACTTTCACTTAATCACATCAAGTGATCAAAGTTATTCAGTTTTATTATTTAACCCTCATAAAAAGACTATTGAAATCAATCTCCTTATGGTTAATTTCCCTAATAATATTAGAGTTACTGAAGAGTTTCTTTCAAGAAATCAGTCTTGTTTTAAATATTGGGAAAATTTAGAGTTTAATCATTTATCACAGGATACTGTTGATCTTATTAATAAAAATACTCATTCTACTCTATCTTTTAAAACCGTATTAAAGAATGAAGTTTCAGACTATAACCTTCATTTAAATTCAGGAGATTTGGTACTTTTGACACTTGAACTTAAGTGATTTCCAAACCTTACATTAATCTAGATATTCCATACTATCTTTATAATGCCCCTTAGAGATTTTAAATGAAATTCCATAAGCAGCAATAACAACCACAAGTAGCATAACTATTTTCACAATAGGTCCAGCTAATAAAGTCCAATCATATGCCTTTATAGATTCAGCATACAGCGTGCTTATTATGTCCCCCATCAGAAGACTTAACATTCCAGCTACACTTCCTCCTCTAAGACCAAACTTAATTGTAAGTGGGATTATAATAGTGCCTATTCCAAATGTAAATCCAAAGATATACCACCAATTCACATTAACAATAAAGCTTCCTCCATTTTGTGACATATCAAAAACTATTACTACAGCACCTATCAATAGACCTATTATATTATACGCTGCTATGCGTATGTACCTTTCAATTATTATCACCTTTGTGCTAATTGGTAATGTCAGCAAATATGATTCCCACTGAACTTTCTCTTTCGCCTCTTCATCACTTAGATAAAGAAATAGTCCAAAAATGAAGGGAGCAACTCTGAATGCTGATTCAAAAAAGTTAAACATGATAAAAATAACAATTGATGTAATGAAGATCCAAAATATCATTCTCCCATTAGATAAGTTCCAATTAATTTTAATAAGTCTAAGCATAATTTTCACCTCCAGCCAACATAAGTATAATCTCCTCTAGATTTACTCTTTCAGGTTTATAAAAGTCACCTATTTTATGTCTATGTACTAACACTCTCCATCCATACGCTTCTTCTTTTTTTCGTACTATAGCTTCCTCGGGTAAATCTTCTATTTGTTCTTTTGTTAATTTCAATATTGCGTATTTTTCTAATAAATAGTCCTTTTCTTCTGACACTACAAGTTTTCCTTTATGTATAAAAGCTATATAATCACAGATTTTTTCTAAGTCACTAATTATATGGGATGATATTATAATTGAATTTTCTTCATTTCTTGTAAATTCATACAATATATCTGTTGTCGGTTCATCTAGAATCAAGAGATTTGCCTCATGGGAAAGTGCAACAGCTATAGATAATTTTATCTTCATACCTTTGGAATATTCTTTAATTAGCTTACTTTTTTTAATCTGAAATTTCTCTCCATACATAAAAAATGTTTCAGTGTTCCAATTTTTATATGCATTTTTCATTAATAAATCAACATGTTTCAAAGTGAAATCCTCAGGGAAATAACACTCTCCAAACACCGCTCCTACCTTTTCTTTAATATTAACGAATTCTTTTGACTTATTATCAACACCTAGGACCTTTATGCTCCCTTCATCTCTTTTAATTACGCCCATAATTAATTTCAATGTGGTACTTTTCCCAGCACCATTTTCTCCTATTAACCCCATTATTGTGCCTTTAGGAACGTCCAACGAAATATTTTCTAATGTGAAGCCTTCATATGTCTTTTTTAAGTTTTTAATCTCTACTGCATTCATAATAATTCATCCTCCATAACTGTTTCAAATAATTCTAACATCTCAATTTTCGTTAACTTGCACCCTGGGGCCATTTGACATATTCTCTTCATAAGATTTTCAATTTCCCTAAGTTGGCCTTCAATTATTATATCCATATTATTTTCTGCTACATAAGAGCCTTTTCCACCTACTGAATATATATAACCTTCTTTTTCTAATTCTTCATAAGCTCTCTTAGTAGTTATTACGCTAACTTTCAAATCTTTTGCTAAATTTCTGATGGAAGGTAGGATTTCTCCTTCTTTTAACTCTCCGGATATTATATGGTTTTTTAATTGCTGATAAATTTGTTCATATATTGGTTTGTTCTCATAATTAGATATTATTATATTCATATATTTCTCCTTTCAAATTTTGTATTAGCAAAGATTCTATGTATACTGCATATATCCTCTATACACAGTATATGACCAATTTACATTTATGTCAATAGTTGTAAACATTAATTCCACAAAAAATACCTCCTTAGTTAGTAACACAAGGAGATATTTTTTTTAAGCACTTTGCCTTATATTTAATATATTACCTGCCCTAGTATCAAATACCCAATTGCAGCGACTGCGCCTGCTATACAACCAAATGGAATCTGGGTAATAGCATGTCTGAAATTATCACATCCAGTAGCAGCAGATGTTAGTATTGTTGCATCGGAATAGAAACAGCAGTGGCTGCCCCATACACCTGCAGCAGCAACAACTCCAACAGAAACCATAGGATCTCCACCAAGTTCTAGAGTTATAGGCACAACAATTGGAAGTGCAAGTATATACATTCCCCAGTTAATACCCATAATAAATTCTGTAGCAGCAAACACTAAGAAAATAACAAAAGGTAGTAACGTTAGAGGTACATGAGCTGTAGTTACATCTATTACATATTGTAAGAAACCTATTCTTTCACAGGCATCTGCAAATGAAAAAGCCAGAACCATTAATAATAGAGGCATTAACATATTTTTTATACCTTTAATTATTAACTCAACATACTCCTCTGGATCCATTCCCTGAGCCATAAACCAGAAAAAGTTAAAGCCTATTGTTGTAAGAACTCCTGCCTGCATATCAAAATCGAAATAAATCGTAGAGGCTACTAACACTAAAATCGGCACAAAAAAGTTTCTAAGCAGTGGATTTTCTGGAACTTCGAGAGTCTCTCCAGACTTAATATCAATTTTTTCTGACCCTGGAGGAGCTAAAGGCCCTCCTTCTTCAACCCTTTGATAAGCTTTTTTCATAGGTCCAAACTTAGGTATGATTCCCAATATAACTAATAACATTACTATAACTGTAAACACCGCGTAGAAGTTATAAGGTATTGTTTTTACGTAAGCTAATACCTGCTCCCCTTCTCCTGCTAATCCGTTTGCAACCATAAGCCCACCAATAAACACAGCCCAGGTAGAAATAGGATTAAGAACGCAAGCAGGTGCTGCAGTAGTATCTACAACATAAGCTGTCATTTCTCTTGGTATTCTTCTCCTATCATTGACTGGAGTCATCGCAGAACCTGTTGTAAGTGCATTTAAGTAATCATCTACTGATAATAGTAGTGAACATAGAGCTGTATATAGTAGGCTTGATTTTTCGGTCTTTGCTCTCTTTGCAACAAAGTCACCAAAAGCAAATCCTCCTCCACTTTTCTCTATAACAGAAACTATACCTCCCATGAGCCCACATACAATTATTAGCCATGCGATATCTTCATTCATCATAGTGTCTGTTAAAATAGTACTAAATTCTCCGAAAAATTCAAGCTTATAAGCCATTATGCAACATAAAATCGTTGCCAGGGTTAAAGCCTCTACTATCCTTTTAGTTTTGAATATAAATACAATCAAAAACCCAGCAGGTAGAGCTGTTAGAATTCCCCAGCTATCAGTATCAGCTGGCATCAAATATCCAAATGCAATAAACGCTACCACAAGGCATGCATAAAATAATAACCTTCCCTTGATAATGGAATTTGCATTTGCTTCTTTTAAGTCTTTTCCTTTTGTCATAAATTTTCCTTTCTTTCCTCTTAATAATAACTATTTATATCTAATTCATTTAAAATTAGTAGCCAATGTTTAAGGCCAATAAGGCATATTCATGTTAAAATTCTAAGTCATTTTTATTATTGTAAATTGTATCATTAAATTTCTAATTTTACTACTAGAATTTTACAATTTTATTAATTTACTATTTATACTTTTGCAAGTAAAAACAAACTTATTTTTTTATAAACATAATCCCCTAGTAAAATAATGCTAGGGGATTTCTATGATTTATATTTCAGTAAATATAACTACCTCGCAGGTAATAAATATGTGTTACTATTTTTTTGCTATAAATTCTTTTACAGCCTCTACAACTCTATCAGCTTCTGATTCCATATTATATGGAGCAAAACCTACTCTTAATAAGCCTCCAACTTCTCTTAGTTTCCAAACCTCAGTTATAAGTTCCATAGCATAGTAGTGACCATCCCAAACAAATAGGCCCTTCTCACCCATGAATTTTGCTAAATCATTTGTGTGATATCCATCAATTAAGAATGATACTGTGCAAGTTCTTTCTGCATCTTCTGCTGGCCCATAGATTTTAACACCTTCGATTTCTCTTAGTTTTGCTCTTAATCCTTTTGCAAGACCCTCTTCATAATGGTCAATTGCAAGCTGTCCTGCAACAATATTTTTCCTTCTACCTTCTAAAGCTTTTGTTTCTTCTTCAAAAAACTCCATATGTCTTTTACCAATATCAGCAATAAACTCAACAGCTTCTGCAGCTCCGCAAACAAGTTCTTTTGCAATTGTACCTGTTTCTAATTTAAGAGGCATGTCTAAGTTATCGTCAGCCATAACTCTAATAGTTTTAGTTTTCTCACCTAGTTCTTTATTCATATATATAATTCCAAGATGAGGTCCACAGAATTTGTAAGCTGAGCAATATAGAACATCCATTCCAACTGCTTTTACATCAATCGGTCTGTGCGGTGCATAATGAACAGCATCAACACAGGCAATTGCTCCAACTTTATGGGCTTCATCGATAAATTTCTTAATATCTGAAATTGTCCCACAGCCATTCGCTGCCCAGTTAATGGCAAGTACTTTTGTTTTATCAGATAACTTTGATTTAAAGTCTTCAAAATCAAGTTGCGCTGTTTCTGGGTTAACTTTAATTGCCTTTACAACCATTCCAAAGTCTTCTAGAGTTCTCCATGGAGATCTGTTTCCTTCATGGTCAATGTCTGTAATGATTATTTCATCACCTTTTTCCATAGTTCTAGCTAGTCCAAGAGCAATTTTGAATGCAACAGTTGAAGTATTTTCTCCAAAAGCAACTTCATCTGAATCACAGTTAAAAAAGTCTGCATAAACTGCTCTTGCATTTAATACTGCCGCGTCACTATCTCTTGAAGTCTTAAACTCTCCATCACAGTTTGCATTAGTATAATACATATAGTTATTAACCTTTTCAACTACTCTATTTGGTACCTGAGTTCCCCCTGGTCCATCTAAAAATGCTGCTGGATATCCATTTACAGTTGTTGCAAGTGCAGGGAACTGTTGTCTAACATAATCAATATCAAATTTAAATTCTTTCATCTTTTTCTCCTTTTATATATTTACTTTTTATTATTAATTCTCAGTTTATAATATATTCTATTATATTATCTCTAGTCTTACAATTGTATAGTCTTTTAAAATAAATGTATTCTTATGTAATTTCTACAATCACTCTTACTCTAGAGTTTTAAAATATCTTGATACAGCATCAAGGCATTTTTTGAAGTCTTCTG
>CAYJFM010000025.1:6495-8163 GCA_964369805.1 uncultured Oscillospiraceae bacterium | reverse complement strand
TCTAGAGTTTTAAAATATCTTGATACAGCATCAAGGCATTTTTTGAAGTCTTCTGTCTTCTATTTTCAAAGTTCTTATAAGCTTCTTTATCTCTAGTAGCTATCCAGCCAATTCTAGTCCCAGGTATAGAAAATAGTTTCGATACACTGCTAACTACAATACCTTCAAACTGCAAAGTGAATCTAATTTAAATTCACAATATATTTAACAGTGATATTAGCAGTATAAAAGCACCTCAAACAAGGTGCTTTCTATTGAAAATATTTTTTCTAATTCATATGACTATTTATCTGAAAAAACTACTGAAATAGCAATTCCTTCAGTACAATCTGACTCTCTAAAATTTTCAGTTATAGATATTCCCTCACTATTGTTACCAATCTCTGTCCAGAGGGTAATTTCTTGACCTGCTAAAATATTAACAGGTTCGTCCATTTTCCAAGAAGCTTGATGAATAGTATCTTCAAAGTCTTGGTTTACATCTATTGATGCTGACTCTACAAAACCTTCATCACCCATAGTATATATATCATATGTACTATCTCCTCGTTGAATAGCAATCTGGTTCTGTACATCTGTATCTGTTATTAAGGCACCATTCTCAACCCACTCACCATCATTGCATAACCATATAGCTATAGTAACAGTCTTAATAGTGTCATCTACTTCAAAGTCATAAAACATTACCTCATCACCAAATATTTCTAAAACTGATTCTGTTTCCTCAGAAAATGTAGATGGCTTAATAACCATGCTTTCACCCGTCTGAGAGCAAGCAGCCATTGATAGACATACCAAAGTCAATAAAACTACAATTAATACTCTTTTCATAATCTCCTCCTGTGCAATTACACTCCCCATTTATCAACATTAACCTAACTATATTTACATTAATATTGCCTAAATTGCATTATGTTATATAATACCATATTTATTATTATTTACAAGTTTATTATCAACTTCTCATTTCAGGGGTGGAATTTACTTTGTCAATTCACTCAAATATAATCTTCCTATACAATAGCAAAAAAAAGACCCAAGCCTAACATTTCTACTAGGTTTGAGCCTGTGATTAAATATTCAATATTTAATATTTAATATTTGATTTTTATTTATTCTCTTTAATTATCATCTTATTTTCAAACATACATTCATCAAGGTGATGAAGATAGTCCATTATATTAGGGTATTCTTCTTTATCATAATGTGCATAGCCAACTGCAACGCCAGCCATATTGCTATTATCAAAAGTTTTAAATTCTTCTTGAATAAGAAGGGCTTTCTGCTCTAATACCTCAAACTTAACATTATATAGAATTGCAGAGAATTCATCCCCACCTACTCGGTAACAGCTTCCATTTTCGCTTAAATACTTTTTCGCCAAGTCAGCGAAAAAAATCAAATAGTTATCACCTGTTTGGTGTCCAATATTATCATTATAATACTTGAGATTATTTAAATCAAAAGTAACTATTATTTTTGTCGAATCCTTACTCTCCTTGAATTCCTCCAAGTCTCTTTCAAATGCATGTCTATTTGATAATGATGTTAATGTATCTGTATAAGCAATTTTACTTAAATACTCTGTATGCATACCTTCAACCCAAATACTTCTTAGTCTTAAAGAAGTAGAAATTATACAGGTTAACAGATAAAGTAACATTCCAG
>CAYJFM010000025.1:0-6485 GCA_964369805.1 uncultured Oscillospiraceae bacterium | reverse complement strand
CCTACTGCAACAAGAAATAAGAATTATATTTGCAGTAATGGTGCCCTAGCATCTTTATTCTTCTTTACAAAGGTTTCATATATTAAAGAGAACACATAGTATAAGAACGTAGCAACCATAATCAAATGCACTACCCATAATGTATTATAATAATTAGCTATACCAGTAAAATGAAGTATCGCTGCCACCACAAAATTAATAATAAATGCAAAGTATAGATACTTTGATAGGGATTTATGGGATGGTGTGTACATACTATCAACATAGAGAATAAATGGAACTAACAACAGCTGTATAGACCAATAAGGAAGGTTGCCTAAAATAAATGTATTACCTACAAAAAACTGAAGTAGGTTGCTTTCACTAATCAACCAAATAGCAATAATAATTGATAGCAGGCCTAGATATAATATTACATTCCCATTTTTAAGGCCTCTAGATACAAATAAGTGAGCAACTAGTAAGGCAAGGCCAATAGTCAGTATTATAGATGATATAAGCATCTTCATAGCATTCTCATCAACCAAGAATAAAACTGCTTCACTTTCTTCAGCTAAATAAATCTTTGTTATACCAATTGAAGTTTTATCATTACTAGGAACAATATCGATTTCAATTATATTCTCTTCCTGAATATACGGCAGCTCTATAATATGCCAGATGCCTCCATTAGGTGATGAAAACATAGAACTATTATCTTGACCAAATTCATATATTATTTCTGAATTTACACTCACAGTAAATGCTTGATGCATACTTTCAAGCATCATAGCTGGTTTTTTATATTCAGTTGTAGATACTGTATTTGTAAGGGTGTAAGGTTTGAAGTTAGTGTCTTGAGGACTAAAATCAGTCATCTCAATTTGAGCGGTTATCTCATCACTTTCAATATTCCACGTATTAAGAGTTGTTATAGCAGTTTCATCATAACCTAACAGAGCATTATCTTCACTATTAAAAAAGTACGAAGCAGCACATAAAATTACTAAACCCACAACGCAAATAACAAACAAGTAGAATAATTTTCTACTCATACTTCTCCACCTCCAATCACATTAAGAAGTCCACAACTCTATGTCATGGCATCAACTAAATTAGTATACCATACGTTTGTGTAAAAATCTATTAAATAAATAATTTATTTACACATTTTTTACGATTTTTTAAAAACCTAAGAATTTTAGACTTAATAAGATTTTATGCAAGTGTTCGTTATGTATGAGTTTCAATTTCTTGTTACAACACTTCAGTTTTACTTTTTTATCTTATATTGACTCTCATATTCTATAGCAGATCCACTTGGGTTTCCTTTATCTAGTTTGTTTCTTGCTTTCCTATTTTCTACAGAATCAAATATTATAGAAAAATCATAATCTGGTGGATATAATTCAGCAGCTTTTAACTTTAGCTTTATCCGTTTATGATTAATTATAACCTTTTCACCCTTTACCTGAACTATGAAGTCTCCTTTTTCATTAGCTGGTTTGTAAACAATCCCAATGTCTCCGTCAGGTAAAACTGTAACACTGTCTCCCATTTGGAATAAATCCTTAACCTTATTTTCTTTAGGAGGTACATCTTTTATTATTCTACTTGGCTTCTTCCTATTAATTGGCTGATCCTTCTCTTCTGTACGGGTGAATCTGTCCTTTCCACTAGACGGCTTGGCTTCGTGATAAGCTTCCTTTTTAGCCCTTTCAAGCAAGTGAGGTGGAAGTCCTAATCGCTCAGCTATTGAAAGTGCACAGCTTTCTCCTGCTTCTCCTATCTGAAGTTTGTAAAGAGGCTTTAAATTTTCCTTATCAAAATCCATTCTTGCATTAATTAAACCCAAAGTATTTTTAGCATAATCTTTAATTTCAGGATAATGAGTAGTCGCTAAAAAGAGGCATTCTTGTTTCCTAAGTTCATCTAAAATAGCTACTGCAATTCCCATGCCCTCAGCAGGGTCAGTTCCAGATCCTAGTTCATCTAATAGTACCAAACTTTCATGAGAAACCTCTTCTAATATACTTACAATGTTCTTAATATGAGCAGAAAATGTGGATAAATTCTCTGAAATGCTTTGACCATCTCCAATATCACATAGAATATTTAAATTCATTGTTAAGAAACTTCCTTCTTCTGCTGGTACATGAAGGCCGCATTGAGCCATAAGAGACAAAAGTCCAACGGTTTTTAAAGATACAGTTTTTCCGCCAGTATTTGGTCCTGTAATTATAATACCCCTATATGCTTCTCCTAACTGAAAATCCAAAGGAACACATTCTTCTTCTACCAAGAGAGGATGCCTTCCCCTTATAATATTAATTTTTCTATCGGTTGTGACAGGAACATTATTTCCTTTTATCTCATAAGAATACTTTGCCTTCGCAAAGATAAAATCTAAATCCTCCATGTACTCCATATTGGTTTTTAAACTAGTTACTTCTTCATCAACTTGTGAAGTTAAGGTATATAAAATTTTGCGAACCTCATTGTCTTCTTCAATATGTAATAGCTCAAGTTCATTTTGGACTTTTCCAATTGAAGAGGGTTCAATAAATACTGTTCCCCCTGTATTTGATGTATCAATGACTATACCTTGAACTTGATTTTTATAGGCCTTTTTAACAGGTAGTACATATCTACCATTTCTAATGACAATATTATTATCTGCCAAATAATTTCGCTTACTTTGCAAAACAGTTTCAAGCTTAGTCTTTATTGATCCTTGTAACTTTTCGATTTTTCTCCTAATATCTTGAAGGTTTTTTGAGGCTGTACTATTTACTCTATCGTTTTTAATAGCTGACTCAATTTCATCATGTAAGTCTGACAAATCAATTAAAGAAACACCATAATATGCTAGGTTAATCTCCAAGTCCTCTGCCCTTTTTAGAAATAAAGCTGTTCTTTTGCAGGAATAAATAAATGTTGCAACTTCTGCTAGTTGTTTAGGTGTTAACATCCCTCCCTTTTCTGCTAAGTCTAATGTTTTGTCTAGGTCCTTCATGATTGCTAATGGCGGAGTTCCAATACTCTCAATTATTAACTTTGCTTCTGTTGTATCTTTTATACTTTTCTTACACTCTTTTTCATTAATAAATGGCTCTAGTTTGAGTAATCTATTCTTTCCATTTTCAGATAGTGCACATTGGCTTAAATTTTCTAATATTTTGTTAAATTCTAAGGTGTTATATGTATTTAGCATTTTGTGTTTCCTTTTTTACTATTATGTAAGCTATCTTCTTCTAGATTCCCTCTCTTTTGCTTCTTCATAGCAACGTAGTTCATCTTCTGTTTCTGGAACATAAGATGGAACCTGCTGTGGCCTACCATTCTTACCCATTGCAACCATAGTAAAGTATGCAGATAAAGCAAGTTGCGGTGCACTGTGTGATTCTAAATCTTCAGAGATTACCTCAACATAAACTTCCATTGATGTCTTTCCTGCATATACAAGGTAAGCTGTATATGTTACAAGTGCCCCAACGAAAATAGGTAACTTAAATACCAGTTCATCTACACGAGCAGTAACACAGTTACTTTTTGCATATTTAATGGCCATAGCACCTGCTGCGGAATCCATTAATTTCATAATTTCTCCCCCATGTACATTCCCTGCTACATTTGCTTGATGAGGCAGCATAACTTGGCTGATGCTTATTGTATTTCTAATATTCATATTCACTCCTAATTCTAAGACTACATATTATGTAAATCTTCTCTACTAACTTATTATTAACAAACCCTTACAATTAAAAAGAAACTGTGGTTAAGGCGCTCTAGTTATATTTACTCCTATTTCATCAATCCAAGCATTTTTGGTACCATCGTTAGAGTTATATGCTAGTGCAATTTCTCCTGTCCCTACATTAATATGGAATGCAAAGTTATTTTCTAGCGCAACCTTTGACTTTGCAGTATCTAAATATGCGTAGCTATAACCAGCAGCAATCTGAGGTGTACTATTCGCTATAGACTCTATAACAGTATTTTGTACTTCTTTGAATGCTTCATTTGATGTTAGCATAGCTCTATAATTTGTCCCAACCAGTTCTGAGGTTCTATTAGTTGAACCTGCTTCGCGTACAACAAACATATTCCTATACTGAGAGCTTTCATCATATCCTGTAGCTCAAATAACTTCAATTACTGCATCATCAGGTAAGGCTCCTGATTCAAAGGCTATTGCAGTTTGTGTTGCCGTTATAATATTTGAAGATACCTGAAGGTCACTTGCCTCTTTGGCAGCTTCTACATATCCAGTTATTGATGGAATGGCTATTACAGCCAATATTGCAATTATAGCTATTACTATAATTATTTCCATTAGAGTAAAACCTTTATTCCTGTTTATTTTCATTTTCTTCCTCCAGCATCAAAACTTCTTCCGCCTTACTTGGTGTATTTATTGAATAAATTTTAAAAATTCTTCTGATGTATGAACTTTTTTTGCAAATTCTTCTGTATATTCAGCAATATTAGCAATATTACTTATATTACTAAACTCTTTATTATTACTGAAATACTCGATATAATCTCTTTCTGAATTTTGCCTATTGCGACGGAAGCAAGCAAACTCATAAGTGGATTGACTTACTAGTTTACAATATAAAATATCAAGATTTTCTTCATGGCTTGCTGTTACTGATACTATCATTTTCTTCGGAATCAATATATTATTGGCGCAAATCCAATTTTTTGAAACTAAAAGTTCCTTCTCATATTCTTTGAAATCTCCTTTAGATAACTTATTTTTAAATTTAGCAGGTAATCTTAATGGTACAAAAGTCTCATCTCTAACCAATTCTCTCAGCTGCGATAATGATAAATATTTCTTTACAGCCCTCATCTCTTTTAAGTGTTTTGGCACAACTTTACTAATAGCATACCAAGTTAAAAAACAAAATACACCTAAGCCAAAAACCGAAGTAATAACTAACTCACTTAGAGTCGATTCCTCAGTGCCTGCAGTTAAAATTAGGTATGTCGAGCATATATCAAGGCAAATTAATAATACTGCCACTATGAACTTTACAATATTCCCAACACCAATCTTTATTTCCATCTTTTCCCTTGCTCCTGCCTCAATCTATTCTTGTTTAAAACTTCTTCCCATCAATTGCCCATGATGGTTTTATCTTACTTAACTTAGTCGTTAATAGCAATAAACTTGCCTGTTTTTATATATTCTATCTTTTCATCTAATTTACTTTTTAAGTATAGATATGGCGCTTTTCCTGTACAGTGACAAGTATATATGCTGTTTACATTATTATCTAAGCAAAATGCAACTTTTTCTAAGTCTTCCTCTAGCAAAGGGTTTGGCTTTAATAATCCAGGATTATCAACTAAGTGTAGTCCACCAATAAAATAGTCTACTTTTTCGATATTGTACTTTCTTTTAATATCAGTAATAATGTTTTCTATACCGCAGTGTGAGCATCCACTAAATAGGTAAATCTTATCTTTTTCATTTATAATAAGGTATTGTTCATGATGAAATTCATCTTGAATATATATATTATGTTCTTTCTTTAACAAAAGCAAATTGTTTTCAGTCAATTTATTTATTATGCTAGCATTTGAAGCCACTGAAATATTCTCTGTAACATAATATATTTCATCATCATGTATTTCAAATCTATCCTTGTTTATAGCCGCAACATCTTTATCTAAACCTATATACTCTTTACAGTTTTCTTTCTTATTATCAAAATAGTATTCATCAAAAAAATGCTTATTAACAAGCACTTTAGCTTTTTTATTATTTTCTAGAAAGTATTTTAAACCACCGCAGTGATCATCATGAGCATGGGACAAAACTACTAAGTCAATTTCCTTCAAATCAATATTTAAAGTCTCACAGTTTCTAATTAACTCAATTCCAGGACCTACATCATAAAGTATTTTCATATTATCTGCTTCAATGTAAAGTGACAAACCTGATTTCACCTTTAAGTTTTTCATACCTTTTTCTATGAAATTTTCTAATACTGTTACTATTTTCATTAAATATTTTCTCCTATAGCTCTATACAGATAACAATCTGTAGTGTGATCATTAACCATTCCAGTAGCCTGCATAAAGGCATATACTGTTGTTGGTCCTAAAAACTTAAACCCCATTTTCTTGAGATCCTTGCTTAATTTATTTGAAATTTCAGAAGTTGCTGGAATTTGGTCTATAGAACTGCGGTTACCTATAATCGGTTTATTGTCAACATAGTTCCATACAAATTTATCAAAGCTTCCGTACTGTTTTTGTATTTCTAAAAACAAATTGGCATTATTAATAGCTGCAATTATTTTTCCTCTATGTCGAATAATCCCTTCATTTTGCAATAGTTCTTCCACCTTTGCTTCACTGTATTTAGCGACTATACTAGGGTCAAATCCATCAAAAGCATCCCTAAAAGCCTCACGTTTTTTAAGGATTGTTATCCACGCTAAGCCTGCTTGAAAAGCTTCTAGCGTTAGCATCTCAAATAGTTTGTTATC
>CAYJFM010000024.1:0-30939 GCA_964369805.1 uncultured Oscillospiraceae bacterium | reverse complement strand
CGCGTATTGATTTTCATTATTTACAGCTCCACCCCAATATTTGACAAAGAGCCCTAATACAATTAGCTATGGTGATTTTTGGGAGTAGTTTATTCAAGCTATTAATATAGCTAAAATACTATTTAATTATTTTTTACACTTTCAAAGGTTCCTTTTACAGCCGCTTTTCCCGCTTTAACCATAATTTGTCCCTTCGCTATTACTGTGTCTACTTCTAAGGTATCTTTGTCTAAGATTGTAATATCTGCGCTATTGCCCTCTTTCACTTCACCTTTTCCAGTTAGCTTGTAAATCTTTGCTGGGTTAGCTGTTATTGGAAGCAGCGCTACCTCTAGTGGTAAACCTTCTTCAAATACTGCATCTTGCAGCTCCTTCAGTAAGCTTTTTACTTTACCAACATCTAACCCTATCATTTTCCCTTCATTATCAAATGCTGGCATTGATCCCTGGCCATCAGAAGTCCATGTAATATGAGTTATGTCTAGTTCTTTTTCATAAGCGTCTCTAAGCGCTGTCGAACACTTAATTTCCCCTTCTTCTATAAACATAGGCAAAGCTCCACTTGTATAATCTACAAAGCCTCCTTTTGCAAGGAATTCTTGAGATTTTTCATACAAGTATGGATTTCTATTCATATGAGTTGGTACAAAATGTTTTATTGGAACATCGCTATTTTCTAAAGCTTCCTCAATTAAATCAATCATCTTTTGAGAATCTCCAATATGTACATTCACTGTTCCTGCTTTACCTGAAAGAAGCCCACCAACTCTTGCTTCCGCTGCAACTTTTGCAAGTTCATCAGCAGTAGGAGCAGACGATCTATGGTCACCTATGGCAACTTCTCCAACTCCAATTACTTTATCGATAAATATTATATCTTCTTTAATTGACGAAGTAAGTGTCTTGACAGGAATCTGGTATGAACCTGTTGTTATATATGTAGAAATGCCCTCTTCTTCTAGCCCATTAGCCTTTGCTATTAGGTTTGACATAGTTCGCGTAACCCCGTCTGTTCCAAGCACACCTATGACTGTTGTAAAGCCTGCGAGCGTAATATCTGTTAAGGCAATTTCTGGAGTTCTTGTAGCAAAGCCACCTTCTCCCCCGCCGCCACATATATGTACATGTGAATCAATAAATCCTGGCGTCAATATTTTTCCTGTAGCATCAATTACTTCGATATAGTCACTTTGAAACTTTAAGTTTTCTCCTATAACACAAATCCTGCCGTCTGCTATTAACACATCTTTAATTCCAATGTTTGCTGGAGCATATACCTGAGCATTTCTTATTAATTTTATCATGGTCTACCTTTCTATTGGAATCCTATAGCTGATGCAATTACTATTGCTATTGTTGATAAAAGGAATAAACAAACAAATAGTTTCCATACGAATTTCACCCATTTTCCCCAGTCTAGCTTAGCAACACCTAGTACTGCCATTAGTACACCTGATGTAGGGACAATAATATTTGAAAGGCCATCTCCAAGTTGGAATGCTAGTACAGCTATTTGTTTTGAAACTCCAACAATTTCAGCTAGAGGAGCCATAATTGGCATAGTTAGCGCAGCTTGACCTGATCCTGAAACTACAAAACAGTTAATTAGAGTTTGGAATACATACATTACCCATCCAGTTAATACTGCAGGCAAATCTCCTACTAATCCAGAAATGCCATGAAGGATTGTGTTCATAATTGTTCCCTCTGTTGCACCTGTTCCTCCCATAACCAAGATGATACCTTGAGCCATACCTACAACCATTGCAGCTCCAACTAAGTCTTTAGCTCCGCCGCTAAACGATCTTGCTACATCGTTAATTGACATATCATTCATTTTGAATATAACACCAATAATACCAGCAACTAATCCCATTACAAAGAACTGTGTTGCAATTTCTGGAATATAGTAACCTTTTGTTGTTACACCCCATACTACCCAAATCATGCCACCTAATATAGTTAGTAAAACTAATGCGTCAGCAAGTTTAAATTTATGGTCGATTTTTTCTTGATTTGCTATATCGTTACGATAATATTCATCACTTTCATAAGCAACTGACTTGAATGGGTCTTTTTTAATTTTTCTTGCGTATAGCATAGTAAACACTATACCAAAGATTGTAAATACTGCCCACATGGCAATTCTAAAACCCGCTCCACTTAAAACTGGAATTCCTGCAATTCCTTGCGCTATAGCAACTGAGAATGGATTCATCCAAGATGTTGCAAATCCAATTTGTGTCGCTACATAAGTAATCATAAGTCCTGTAATTGCGTCATATCCCATTGCAATCATTAATGGAATTAACACCATAGTAAACGGAATAGATTCCTCACCCATTCCAAACACCGCACCGCCTAGGGAGAATAAGAAAAAGATTATAGGTATAATCAGCACTTCTTTTCCTTTTGTTCTTGAAATCATAGCAAGGATTCCATTCTCTACAGCACCTGTCTTTAAAATAATACCGAAGGCACCTCCAACTACTAAGATGAAGGCTATAATTCCTACTGCAGAGCCCCATTTATCTCCACTAACTAGACCTTCAAATATATAATTAGTAATACCTACTTCACCATATGGTTCAAATAATGTAACCCCTTCAACTAAAGGTTCCCCATTGTCATCTAGCACATACTGGAAGCTTTCTCCATCTACTACTTCTTTTGTAACAGTCTCACCATTCATTTCATAGGTAACTTCTTCAGTTTCGTAGTACCCTTGCGGTATAATGTATGTCATTACAGCTGCAAGTAGGATGATTACGAAGATGATAACATAGGTATCTGGTACCTCGAAGCGTTTCTTCTTGTTCAAAGAAACCTCTTCTTTTTGCACTTTGTTTGTCATTTCTTTTTCTCCTTTTCTAGGCAATTCGCCTTTTATAAATTCGAAATTATATAAAGCAATAACCGTGCCAATTGTATACATCTTCAAGTTTTATGTAATATTTGTGAAATATATGATATTTTTATGAATTATTTGAAAATGTTTGTATATGAAGTAATCATTCTGCATAAATATTATTTTTATAGCCACGAATATTTTCTTCGGTTGTTTTTCGGTTGTTTTTCGGTTGTTTTTAGTCTGATTTTGTTTAATTTCAGTTGTCTAGTTTTCACTTCATAGCATATATCCTATGAACTCCCTTTATTTGCAAAGTCTTATACCATAACTTCCTTCATTTTTTTCGAAAATTCCTGATTCTTTCCCCTTTTTTATTAACTTTCTAAGTCTATAGTCTGTTATCTTTTCTCCCCTTTGCTCATATGCTTCTATGATTTTTTGTTTACTGGCTACTTCGCCCTCCTCTTCAATCTTGTCTATGGTCTCTATAAGTCTTATCATCTCTTGGCTCAGTTTATCCTTAGATAACTTACTATTCTCCCTAGATTCAATTTCTATATCAACTGACTCAGTGCAGAGCTCTTCTATTTCAAGCAATTTCAAATCTCCCACTGTTATTTCATCTCCCTCAGACAGCGCCGCCATAAACTCTAAAGCATTCTTTAGTTCTCTGGCATTGCCAGCCCACGGGTAGCTCTTTAGCATCTCTACAGCATCTGCAGAAATCCCTCTTAAATTTCCCATCGATTTTATCTCTTTTGCAATGTGCTGTTCTATGTCTTCCCTTCTATCTCTAAGAGGAGGGATGGCTATTTTGCCAACTTTTAACCTATAGTAAAGGTCAGCTCTAAATAGTTCTTCCTCAATCATTTCTTTCAAGTTTTTGTGAGTAGCAGCAATAATTCTTACATCTATAGGTATTATTTTATTTCCTCCTACTCTCATAATTTCTTTCTCTTGTATTACACGAAGAAGTCGAGTTTGCATTTTAGGAGAGATATCACCAATTTCATCTAGAAATATACTTCCACCATTTGCCTGTTCGAAAAGTCCTGCTTTCCCTCCTTTAAGCGCTCCTGTGAAAGCTCCTTCTTCATATCCAAATAATTCTGATTCCATTAGGCTGTCTGACAATGCCGAAAAATTGACCGCTAAAAAAGGATACTTGCTTCTATTCGATTCATTGTGAATTACGTTAGCAAGAATTTCTTTTCCAGTTCCGCTTTCCCCTTCTATAAGTATAGATAAATCTGTTTTAGAAAGTTTTCTTACTATCTCTTTTACTCTATTAATTTCTGCACTTTCACCAACAATACTATTCATGTCGTACCTTGCAGTGTATCCTTTATTAATTATCTTTTCATGAAGTACACTAGAAAGCCTCTTGTTCTCTTCGTTCATCCTAGCAATTCTGCTTGCTAACTCTACAAAGACACCATTGTTATATTCTACTATACCATTGATATCCTCATCTGTACCTCCTAACAGTTTTATCAGGCTATGAATAGTTTTAAAATCCAAATTTCGTGGGCCAAGATCTATTATTTCTTTTATTCCTTTAGGCGCTAAATGCGGCTCCCCTGTAGTTACCGCTATTTTGAGCCTGCTTACATCCTCTTTTGAATTCGGGTAGTAAGTTTTGTACTTAAAATCACTAAAGCCTAGTTTTTTCAAATTTTCTATAACCTCTACACAACCCTCTTCTGTGTCATTTACAACAAGGAGCTCCCCTTCCTTTGGTATCAGTATTATTTCACTAAGATTCTTAAAGTCCATTTTTCTTCCCGCTATAATTTTTTTAGGAAATAGTTCTCCATGAAGCTCCGTAAACTCTTCATAGGCTATTTGGCTTGTATAAATTGTTATATTCTCTTTTGGAGGCATTTCACCGCCTTCATCTAAAGTCATAACATGTATTTGCAAAGGCATTTTAAGACTGCTTTTAATTTGTTCTATTACAACTGCTGACGTTTTGTAGCTACCTGTAATTATATTTATACTATCCATCTTTTTACCACCCTTCGTTTCTACTATTACACTATATATTATTACTATTTCCAGCTTAATTCAACATGATTTCTAATTTAAGTAAACGTAATAGCTTCTAATGTACACGTTTCATGAAAAAAATACAGCCTTCACTTTTCTGTAAAAACTGCATTGTTTATAATTTTTAGATTTTATTTTTTAAATTTCTTACTAGCCCACTTTCCTATTCTCAGATTGCCAAAGTCAAGACTCATTATCACTAGACTTGCCACAATTAAAGCTCCGCCTAGGTAACCTTTAATAGAAAGAACTTCTCCTGCTATAATCGTTGCTGATAGTCCAGCAAACACGGGCTGAGTTGCAAATGTTACTCCCGCCCTTACAGCGGTTGTGTATTTTTGAGCCATAACCTGCGCAATATATGCCACTCCCGTGGAGAGGACACCTAATATTAACACTGCCACTATTCCTTCCGTAGTTTTAGGCAATACCACATCTTCTAGAGCAAATGCTACTATCAGACCAAAAATCCCTCCAAATCCCATTTGGAATATTCCAAGCTGGAAAGAGTCAACACTTGGCTTTGTGAGAGCTTTTTCTACAATTAAGATTACTATTGCATACGCCAAGGCTGAGAATAATGCCCATAAATCCCCTATCGCTACTTCAAAACTTCCTTTTAGTGTTAATAATCCAACACCTACTACAGCCATACCAACAACTAACATAGTTTTGTGCGTAATCTTTTCCTTTTTAAATATTCTAGCCAAAAAAGGAGTGAAAGCAACTGTCATTGAAGTTAAAAATCCTACATTTGAAATAGAAGTACCTCTAACCGCAAAAGTTGCACCAACGCAGCTTAAAAGTAAGAAAAATCCTAGATAAGCTCCAAATATAACAGTTTCCTTGCTAATATTCTTTAATTTTTTCATCATTAAGGCAATTGGAACCACAACAATAAATGCTGTTACAAACCTAAGTGCTATTAGGGTAAAGGGCTGAACCTCACTCATAGCAATATCCATCACTACATAAGATGTTCCCCAAATTAAGGCAACTAGTACCAGTACTATTTCCGCTTTAGTTCTTTTTGTCATCAGTCTACCCTTCCTTACAGCTCTAGTAATTCAAACCTTTTTATAACACTATTTACAATTTCATTAATCTTTTCACATCCACCTTCAATATTCGATTCAATATTTAATGGTAGTATAGGGTCATGCAGAGACTTTCTAAGTAGGCACCACCCTTCTTCTTTATCAAACTGTAGCCTTACCCCCTCATAATTTGGTTCCACTACAGCTACACCATTTTCATATTTAGCCCAGTTTTCAAGAGTTTTAATAACTTCATCGCCATACTCTGAAAAATTTTCAGAATTTATTTTAATTCTATATTCTTCCGACCTAAATGGCTTTTCTAGCTTTTCAATCAAAGAATCAATTCCTTGTCCTTCAAAATTTAACTTTGCCGCTGCAATTACAACTTTAGTCGCAAGGTAAGCACCGTCATCTAAAAAGAAGTTTTCTTTAAGGGCTGCATGTCCTGATGTTTCAATTGCAAGCTGGGCATCTATACCCTCTTCATTTAAACCTACCGCCTTATCAATTACATTTTTATAACCTCTTTTGAACCTAAGGTGTTTTAGCCCTAATTCTTTTTCAATAAATTTAGTTAATTGATTTGAAGTGATACTGTCTGTTACTACTGTAGTATTTGGAAATTCGTCAGCTACCAAAGCTGCTGCCAATGCTACAATTTCATTTCGTCCAATAGGATTTCCTATTCTATCTACTGCACTGAATCTATCAACATCAGTGTCAAAGATAATTCCAAAATCAGCCTGTTTTTGCATCACCGCCTTACAAATAGATTCCATAGCTTCCTTATCTTCTGGATTTGGCATATGGTTTGGGAACGTTCCATCAGGAGAAAGATATTGGCTGTCTGAAATATTAGCACCTAATTTAAAAAGCACTTCTTTTGCATAGAAACCGCCTGAACCATTTCCTGCATCTACAATAATTTTTAATCCTTCTAAGGGCTTTTCTCCTTTGTTAACCTCTTTGATAATAATATCTCTAAGGTGTTTTGAGTATCTAGGCATCAACTCTGTTTCTACAGTTTCATATGAAACCTTACCAAAATTTCTAACAACATTATCATCAGAAACTTTTTTTCCTAATCTTTTTAACGCCTCTTCATCTGCAGCATAACTAAGAATTTCTCCTATATCTACCTTGTTTAGTCCCCCTTCTTCTGTGAAGAACTTGAACCCATTTCGTGTGTATGGTAAGTGACTTGCCGTAATCATAATCCCGCCAGTTGCTTTTATTTCTTCAAATTTAGTCGCCATAAACATAGCTGGTGTTGAAGCAAGTCCGCAATCCAAAACCTTTGCACCGTAAGCTCCAAAACCTAAAACCATTCCTTCTAGTAATTGTTTTCCTGAAAGTCTTGGATCTCTACCTATTGCAATCGACACTTCCGAAGGTTTCTTTCCTGTCTTTTCTGCAATCCAAAGCAAAAATCCCTTAGCAATTTGCTCAGCCTCTTCTTTTCTAAGGTTTGGCTCTTTGCCAACCTCCCCAGTCAACGCGACACCTCTAATATCGCTCCCATTCTGAAGCTTCTTATACTTCTTGATATTTTCATTCATACTTTCACCTATTCCTTATTTGCTGCCCAAATACCTCTTCTAAACAAAGCTTCTTAGCTAATTCATATTGCCCATGGCATATCCCGCAAGATCGAGAGCCACATATCGAAACCCTTGGTCTCGAAAGTCCTCAACTATTCTTTTTCTTATATCTCTTTGCAAAGCCAATTTGAATTCACTGTCCTCAATTTCTATCCTTGCAGTATCCCCATGATGCCTTACTCTTATCTGAGTAAAGCCTATCTCTCTCAGAATATCTTCGCATCCTTCAATTTGTTTTAACTTTTCAATAGTAATTTCAGTTCCTGTTGGGATTCTGGATGCCAAGCATGCAAATGCAGGTTTATCCCAAATTTCAATTCCCATTTCCTTTAACCCTTGTCTGATTTCAGATTTGTAAAGACCCGCTTCCTCCAAAGGACTTAGCACTCCTAACTCCTTGGTCGCTTTCCTACCTGGCCTATAGTCACTTAAGTCATCAAGGTTACTGCCATCCACAACTTTCCAGCAGCCTTCTTTACTTGTGCCAGCACCATTTATGCACTCGTTTTTTGCTGCCATAACAAGCTCAGTAAAAATGGCTTTCTTGCAAACATAGCATCTATCACTATTATTTTTAGAAATCGCTTCCATTATTTCATTACTCTTATCTACTGTAATAAGTTTAACACCTAGCTTCTCACAAAATTTCTTTGCAAAGTCGCCTTCCGCCTTTGTAAAGTTTGGCCCTTTTACATTAACAGCAACCACCTTATCATCTAAGACCTCTTTCGCCACTGCAAGCAAAAACGTACTGTCCACGCCGCCAGAAAAGGCAACGTAGACAGCTTTCATATTCTTTATATTATCTTTTAAGTTTTTGATTTTATTCTCTAACAATTTTCTTCCTTAGTCAATCTCTTGCTTACTTTTCAAAGTAGTTATTAACATCATCTTCGCAAGATCTCATAGCTTCAATGGTCATTTCAAATAGCTTATCCATTTCCCATCCAAGCATCTCTGCTCCACTCTTAATAACTTCCCTATCACAACCAGCCGCAAAGCCAGCGTCTTTAAATTTCTTTCTCACCGACTTAACACCTAAGTCTTTAGTACTTTTTGACGGTCTCATTAAAGTATATGCCCAAATTAGACCAGTTAATTCATCTGCAGCATAAAGAACCTTTTCCATTTCTTTTTCTGGCATAACATCCGAACATTGTCCGTACCCGTGAGAAACAATAGCTCTAACCATTTCATCACTAGCATTTACTTCAGCAAGTAATTCTGGAGCTTTTTTGCAATGCTCATCAGGAAACATTCCAAAATCCACATCATGAAGCAGTCCAACTACTTCCCAAAACTCTTTTTCATCTCCATAACCAAGCTCTTCTGCGTAGTGCTTCATTACACCACCAACTGTAAGAGCATGTCTAATATGAAACTCTTCCTCATTATACTTTAATACTAAATCTATTGCCTGCTGCCTTGTTACTTCTGACATTTTTTCCACCTTTCAAATCATCTACTTATTCTATCGTCTTATTATAATTCAATTTTTATTAATTAACCATTTTAATTTATATTTTTTTAGTTTTTTTACTTTTATTACTTTTATTTTTTGCTTTTATTTTTTTAACTTCTACTTTTAGCTTCTATCCTCTCTTCCTTAGATGGAACTTGAGCCAGAATAATTGCTACGAACATAATCACGCAGCCGATGGTTTCTTTGGTGCTTATTGATTCACCAATTAATATTATCCCTGCTAATACTGCAAGCACTGATTCTAGGGACAAAATAAGCGATGCTAATGCAGGCTCTACATTTTTTTGTGCAATTATTTGTAAGGTGTATGCTACCCCTGCTGAAATGCAACCAGTGTAAAATAGCGGGAACCACGCATCCAAAATATTTCCTATTTGAGGATCTTCAAAGATAAACATTATTGGCGTTGCAAGGGCTCCTGCTACAAAAAACTGTATAATTGACATTTTTATAGCATCTGTTTTCGTAGCAAAATGGTCAATTACTAGTATGTGGGCTGCGTAACCTACTGCTGATCCTAGCATGATAACATCACCAATATTAATAGGGCTGCCTGCTGTAAATGATAGCAGATATAGGCCAACGGTTGCAAGAACTACGCTTCCTAGCAATATCAATCGAATTTTCTTACCGATAAAAAATCCGAATAGAGGTACCAGTACTATGTACAGTGATGTTATGAATCCTGCTTTCCCAGCAGTTGTATATACAATTCCAGTTTGTTGAAAAGTACTAGCGACTAGAAGCGCAACCCCGCATGCAACGCCCCCTATTATTAGAGTTCTCTTTTCATCAGCTAGCTCGTTCCCCGTTTTTCCTGCCTTCTCTATCTTTTGCTTTTCTTTATTCTTAATTGAAAGAAAAGCTAAAAGCGGTAGCAATGTTATTCCGCCCAGCCATAACTTCGTTGCATTAAACGTAAGCGGCCCTATAAAGTCCATACCTGTTTTCTGAGTTACAAAAGATGTCCCCCATATTAATGCCACTACCAGTAGCAGGGCTTCACTCCCATATTTTTTTAGCATATTATACCTTTCTTCATTTTCTAGCAAAATTTTACCCTGTCATTGCAGTAAATTTTTCTCTAAACTATAGTAATGGTGCAAACACCTTCATTAAAGCCTGTGCAATTTTTTTAATCACAGGCCAATTGTTGACTTCATGTAAAGATATTTCTTTACAACTCTCCAGTTGCATTAAATAGTCAGCCCTCATATCTTTCACAGCCTTGCATTTATTCATCCAAACTGCATCCTCAAAGTGTAAATACAAGCTTCTAAAATCCAGATTTATCGTTCCACATACTCCTACTTTACCATCTGCAACAAAAGTTTTAGAGTGCACAAACCCTGGGGTGTATTGATATACTTTAACCCCAGATTCCATAAGCTCTTTATAGTATGATTGCGTTAGCAAAAATACGCTTTTCTTATCTGGAATGCTTGGGGTCACAATTCTTACATCTACTCCCCTCTCAGCAGCTAATTTAAGGCATGTAATTAATTCATGAGATGGGATAAGATAAGGTGTTGCTATAAATACATCTCGAGTAGCACTGTTTATCACATTCATATACACATTTTCACCTACATTACGAAAATCTAAAGGTGAGTCTGAATATGGCTGAATATTTCCTTTTACATATTGAAACCCTTTTACATATCTGTCTGCTCTGTATTTCTCAAAATCCTGTTTCTCATCATCGTAAATCATCCAGTTTCTCAAAAATATTACAGTCAGACTCCAAACAGCTGGGCCGTATAGTCTTACAGCACAGTCTCTCCAGTGTCCATAAGGAGAATTTATATTTATATATTCATCTCCAAGATTTATCCCCCCTGTGTAACCTGTATGTCCATCAACTACTAGAATTTTTCTATGGTCTCTATTATTTTGAATCATAGTGAAGTTCTTATATGTTACAAGTGGATTTATCTTGTAACACTTAATTCCTTTTTCTCTTAATGTTTTATAGTAGCCATTTGGTAATGTAGGTAAGCATCCAACGTCATCATACATTACCCTAACGTCGACTCCTTGCTTTGCCTTCGCTTCAAGTATTTTTAAAATTTCTCCCCACATTGTGCCTTCAGCAATAATAAAATATTGTAGAAAAATATGATGTTTTGCTCCACGCAAATCTTCAAGCATTCGCTCCCATTTTATCTCTCCAGTAGGCAAGTATTCTACCTCAGTATCTTTGTAAACAGGAAAACCCTCTGACTCTATATATTTAGCTTGGCAAGCTACCATCCTATCCTTCTCTTCCATGCGAGTAATTATATCTTTATCCTGCTCAAGTAGCTTATAAGTTTTTTCTTCTATCCTTGCTTTTTTTATTCTAATTACCTTCGGTATTCGCATACCTCCATAGAAAAGATAGAAAGCTGGCCCAAATATAGGAACTGCCAGAATCATAGTTATCCAGCTGATCTTATAAGCTGGGTTCACTCTTGAACTAATAATGTATATTACTAAAAGGTATCCTGCTATTAATGCCATAACATAAAATGGTATGAAGTATTCATCTAACAACATGGCGATCATTATAATAATTCCAATTTGCAATATCAGTGGTATTAGAAACAATACTACTCGATTTGCTAAAAAGCTAAGTATTTTACTCATAATCCCTCTTTCCCTAATCTATTTCACTTCAGATATTACTACTCACTAATTTTTACTTTTCTTCAGTCTTCTTATCATGATTCTTCGCTAATTTTGGTATAAATTTACTAGCAAAGCCTTTGCCTCTATTTTTAATATAAATGTATCCTAGGGTTGCAAAAACAGCTGCTCCTATGAAGTTTACAAACATATCATGCATTGTGTCCATAAGCCCTATGTCCAAATATCCTGTCCAAACAACGTCATTGTTTATTTGCACACTGCTTACGTCTACACTAACTGGCACATTGGCTCCCTCTTCATTTAATGCAACGGAGTTTATAGAGTTAATCCACGTATCTTTTTGCATATCCTTCCCAAAGAAAACATCCATTCCATACTCAAAAAACTCCCAGAATACAGCCACCGTCATAGAAAAGCAGAATGCGAAGCTTGCAGTAAAAAACGGTGTCATAGAGAATTTTATTTTTTCATTTTGATTTAGCATGTCAATTAACGCAAATCCAATTGCTGCTGCTAAAAAACCATTCATGGTATGAAGCATGTCATCCCATCTTTCAAACATAATATAGTACTCGTTTACTTCACCTAATATTTCAGCCGAAAAAATAAATAATAGTATTATTATCTCCAGTGTATTTGGGAGTTCGATTTTTAATCTTTTTTCCAAAATTGACGGTACCATAAACAGCACAAGGGTCAAAAAGCACATAAGTACATTATCCCAATTTTTGTCATAAGCCTCTTCAGCTAAAATTATTAATACAATCACCTGTAAAATCACTGTTATTTCTGGGACAGGATTCCCATCTCTTTTGAATTTTTCTCTAAAATTCTTTATTATTCCCATTTCACACTCCTAGTCGTCCTTTTTAACCAACTCTCATCCTATTATACAGTAGTCACACTCTATGCAAAACTCCACTTTATCTAGTAAAGCTTCATCTCCCTTTAGCCTTACTTTAAACTAACTTAAAAAGGAACAAACCCTAGTAAGAAATTCATAATGGCAGATACAATAGGGACCAGCACCCTGCTTGTTAGTCCAAGCAAAATAGCTCCCAGTAAAATAAACATCCCATAATCATATATTTTCCAATACCCTGGGTATTTTTTCAAATTGAATATTTCACCAATCAGATTAAATCCGTCTAATGGAGGGATTGGGAGTAAATTAAACACCATTAACACTATGTTGATTTGTATAATATTTACAATTATATCAAAAATTATATTTCCAAGATCCGTCATAATAAAAGCGCTACCAAACTGCACCATGCCTGCAAGAACAACAGTAAATATCACCGCAAGAATTAAGTTCATCGTTACCCCAGCAATGGATACTAGCGCCTCATCTCTTCTTCTGTTTTTAAATACAGCTGGGTTTACTTGCACAGGCTTCCCCCAGCCAAATCCAACAAATAAAAGTGCAACTAGCCCAACTGGATCAATATGAGCCATTGGGTTCACAGTAAGCCTCTCCTGAAATTTTGGAGTATTATCTCCTAGCTTATATGCAACTATAGCATGGGCAAATTCATGGAAAGACAGGCCAATCACTATACCAGGTATTATCAGTAGAATTCTACTAAGCCACCCTACTGGGTCTGTCAAAAGCCCGTTATTCACTGCCATAAATGCCAGCAGTCCTATTAAAATTATTCGATTCATGTTCATCATATTCATTCTTTGCCTCTCTATTCTTGCAAACTTTCTCTTGTTCTCCACTTCATTTCATATTCTTCAAGAATCACTTCCACTTTACCCTCTTCTAATAAGTATGCCATATACGCATTAAGTGTTGCCTGTATTAAGTAATGTTGCTCCAAATTATGTATTAATTCATATTTCTTGAATATCCCTTTGACTACACCTTCTAATGAAGTAGGCTCTTTGCAGATTTTTAAAATATGTGAAACCGTTTCCATCACCTTTTCTCTATTAAGTCTAGCTACTTCACTAATATTTTCAATCACGGGCCCATGGGAGGGAATAAATACTTGTCCTTCCATACTTCCAATAATATCAAGTGATCTTAAGAAATCCCCCAAATCGTATAGGTATGAGACGTGATATTTGCTTAGTGTTTCCTTCCCAAACACCCCGTCACCTAAAAACCAAACTTTGTCGCTAGTCATTATAGCGATTTGCTCTACGCTATGCCCCTTTATAACCCTTATCTCTAAGCCCTCTGGTAAATTTTCTTCTGTTAATACCTCAACTTGGCTTTCTTTAGCAATGTAGAAAGCTTTTGACAAGCTTTTGGGCATACTGCCAAGGAAAAAAAATAAGGCAAAATAATGTGGATTTTCAATAAATACTTTTTCTTCTTTTGTAGCTAAAATGTTGCACCCTGTATTATTTGCAAAGTATTTGTTTCCAGATACATGGTCTGGGTGGAGGTGAGTGTTTATTATAGTTTTAACTTCCCACCCCTCGTGCTCAATAGCTCTAAGCATTTTTCTTGCAGCATCTCTACTGCTACCGCTATCTATAAGAACAATTTCCTTTTCATTCAGTTTATATATCCCAACTTTTGAAGGGCAGTCTATATAGTAAGTTCTTTCTCCCACTTGCACTATTTCATACATTCTATTTACAACTCCTTCATTGTTTCTAACTTTGTTTTGCCTATTCCTTTTATTTTAAGCTTTATTCCAGTAAAAGTAAAGTATTAGGGGCTCTATTTTGCATATCAAATCACCTCAAATTTTCTTCAATTTTTCATATCTTATCAATTTAAACTCAGTTTTTTGTTTTATCATTTTGCTTTTCTTCCCATCAGAAAAAGCAGAAGCCTTAATTGCCCCTGCTTTCATTTCACTATATTGATTAGCCCTTGCTTAGTTCTACAGCCTATCACCGTAATTTTCTAGAACATAATCCATGTCTTTGTCACCTCTTCCACTCAAGTTAACAAGAACAAAGCCTGGGTTGTCCTCTTGCTTTGCAAGCTTAATTGCATATGCTAAGGCATGTGAACTTTCAATCGCTGGGATAATTCCTTCAAGTCTTGATAGTTCGAAGAAAGCGTCAATTGCCTCTTCATCAGTCACAGTATCATATTTTACACGACCCATATCCCTAAGGAATGCGTGCTCTGGCCCTGATGAAGGATAATCGAGTCCGCTAGCAACTGAGTGAACAGGTGCTGGTTCCCCATTTTCATCTTTTAACATGATACTCTCAAAACCATGCATAACCCCTTTTTCTCCGTATGTTAACGATGCCGCATGATCACCAAGGGTTGTTCCCTTTCCTAAAGGCTCTACTCCATAAATGTCTACTGGGTCATTTAAGAATGCTGTGAACATGCCAGCTGCATTACTACCACCACCAACAGATGCAACTACAGCATCTGGCATGTAGCCTGTCATATCTTTAAATTGCTCTCTCGCCTCATCACCTATTACCATTTGAAAATCTCTTACCATTTTAGGAAATGGGTGCGGCCCTACAACTGAGCCTATGCAGTAAATAGCTTCTTTGTAATCTTTTAGATATGCCTCAAAAGCAGAGTCAACAGCTTCTTTTAAGGTTTTAAGTCCATGGGTTACTGGTACAACTTTCGCTCCTAGAAGTTTCATCCTAGCTACATTTGGAGCTTGCTTTGCAATATCGACTTCACCCATGTGGATTTCACACTCTAACCCAAAGAATGCAGCTGCAGTAGCTAATGCAACACCATGCTGTCCTGCACCTGTTTCAGCTATAAGCTTTTTCTTTCCCATGTATTTTGCTAAAAGACCTTCGCCCATGCAATGGTTTAACTTATGAGCTCCAGTGTGATTTAAGTCTTCTCTTTTTAAATATATTTGTGTTGTCCCAAGTTTTCTTGAAAGTCTTTCGCAGTGATAAACCGGTGTAGGTCTTCCTTGGAATTCTTTTCTTATTCTTCTAAGCTCCGAAATGAACTGAGCAGAGTGACAGATTGTATTATATGCCTCTGTAATTTCTTTAAATGCTGGCTCAAGCTCTGGCGGCAAGTAACTTCCTCCATACTCTCCAAATCTGCCTTCTTTTGTTGGATACTCTTTTAAGTATCTTGAGTAATCTTTTTTAGTTTCGCTCATCATTTTTGTCATTTTCTTTCTCCTTTACTTTGCGCCGTGCGCATCCATTCTTTGGTTTGTAAAGTGTCTCTGCTTTGTAGCAACAAAAAAACACCTATCCTTACTCAAGGACAAGCGTTGCCTGCGGTACCACCTTGTTTGACGAAAAAATTTCATCCACTCTGCAGAGTGCCATCACACCCTTTGCTAGTTACGTTAGCATACGTCTCCGATACTAGAAAAATCGTTCTCTTCGCCCTCAGAGGCCCATTTATCTGTGACTGCATTTCCTTGGCTTCCACCATCCCAAGTTCGCTGTAAATCGTCCTTCAGCTTTACTCCCTCATCATAGGTTTAATTATTAACATAAACAAACTATATCACTTTATTTTATTGTTGTCAACAAGTTTTTCAACACTTTAATGTTTGGTTGTACTTGAATAAATTAACACTAAAATTTACTCAATTTAATTTCCACATCTTCAAGAAATTAGATTTTTTTGTGTGTAACTATATGTTTTTTCCCTTTTTAGCCTAAAAAGTGTAAAAATGCTTTTAATTTTTTATATTTTAGTGTATAATAGCTATTGAGAATTATTGTATTAATTTGCTACTGTACAAACCTTTAGGAGGATTATATGTCAAAAAAATCTAAAGATAAAATTAGCCAATCATTACTGGAGATTTTAGAATATCGAGAGTTTCAAGATATTACAATTTCCGAAATTCTTGATAACACTACCCTTGTTAGAAAAACTTTTTATAACAACTTTTCTACTAAAATGGATATAGTTGAATACATTGGGGCTACACTTGTCGAAGAATATATTGAGCGAATAAAGCATAAAGGGGCCTTTACGCTTAGAATTTTTGCTACTGAACTTTTTCAGTTTTTTAAAGATAAAGAACCGATTTTTCGCGCACTATTTAACAGTAGACTTTTTTATGTTTATAGAAGAATTTTCGAAACGGAGGTCCCAAGAATCAGTCAAATGCTTCCAAGAACTTCACTAGCGGTTACTCCCGTCTCTGATTGGCACTATGTTTTTGCGTTCCATCAAGCAGGTGTCTTTGCTCTCACTGAAGTCTGGTTCAACAACGATTTTGATAAGGATGTCAGCGATCTTGCTGATTTATATTTAAGAACTATTCGAGATACAGAAGACTTTTCCGCTTTTTAATCTCGCATTGACATTAGGAGGATAACATGTCGAAAAAATCAAAAACACTCATAGCTTTATCTTTAACTGAACTTTTAGGAAAAACATCTTATACAGATATAACCATTTCTGCAATATGTGAAAACACAACCGTAGTGCGTAAAACTTTCTATAATAATTTTACATCAAAGGATGAAATTATTAAATTTATATGCACTGAGAAACTAGACAAGCTTATTGAACTACAGCTTAAGCCTATTGAAAACCCATCTTATAGAGACTTCCTAACGGTCTTTTTTCACTTTGCGCAATCAGAAGGAGCTTTTCTTAAGGTTCTTGTAAAGAATGATCTTTTTCACATTGCTCAGAAAGCGCTTGCTGCCAAACTACCAGAAGTTAGTCCAATGCTTCCTGGCAATATATATGAAAAAGAAAGTCCTGAGTTTTTAGGCTACGTTCTTGATTTTACAAGCGGTGGCTTAATTGCACTTTTAGAAAAATGGATCATCTCAGACTTTGCAATGAAAAGCGATGAAGTTATTGATATTTATCTTAGCCTTATTAAAGACCCACAAAATGCTTAAAAACACCCGAGGGGAATTTATATCTATAGAACCACATTTTGCAATGTGGTTCTTTGACTATGGAGGTGCATAATGCCAAATAAGAAGCGAGAAGCAAGAGAAGTTGTAAAAAAATTAGAGAGAATTGCAAAAAAAGAAGATATATTAATCTATACTAGGTCTTCAAAGCAACCAAGTAAGTTAGATTACTACCTCGAAGAGAAAATGCCTGACACTTTGCAAGATACATTAAACGCCGCCTTCGCAAAAGGTTTTAAATTAGTTTTCTCTAAGGGTACAAAACTCATAGAAAAAAGTTATAAAAAAGATGTGATTTCTAGAAGGCATGATGTTAATGCTTATGCCTACGGTGTTATTCCTGATAGAAAGAGATTGAAAGCCTTTACTAAAAATGCTAACAAGTCTAGCAGAACTAATGTGGCCGTTTCAACTGTCAAAGGGGTTAGCCTTGGAGCGTTGGGTATTGGTTTGCCGGACATCCCGGTCTTTATCACTATCGTCCTAAAAGGAATTTACGAAACCGCCCTTCACTATGGGTTTAAGTATGATACGGAAGAGGAACGCTATTTCATTCTAAGTATTATCTCTGCCTCTTTATCTTATGGTGATGACCTACTAAGAGCAAACAGGGCTCTTGATGATTATATTTCCGATCCTCAGTTGCCAGAGTCTTATGATGAGTCAGCTGAAATCCTTATGGTTTCTGACGTGTTAGCTACCGAATTATTATGTATGAAATTTTTACAAGGAGTTCCAATTGTTGGTGTTGTAGGTGGAGTCTCAGATGCCGTCTTCGTTAACCGCATTCTCAGCTTTGCAAAGCTAAAGTACGAGAAGCGTTTTCTCACCAATCTAGCTCTAGCGCTTCCTGAAAATTGAAGCCTACCCTTTTATTTCATTTTTGTAATTTTTCTTGCTTTTAATTTCAATACACTATACACTATAGTGTACTTAATTATATCAATATTTTATGGAGGATATGTCATGATATTAGACATCATATTAACTATCACAATAGGATTATCGATTTTAGTCGGCGTCCGTACCTCGTTATCACTTAATATCTTTGGGTTGGTTTTTCTAATCATTCCACTATTTTTAACTGCAATTGTTACAACGGCCTTAGAGGCTGTTTTGCCTGAAGTTGCAAAAGATACTTTTCCAACCTTGCTACTTGCAGCATTATTATACATAATTATGTTTGCAGTTTTAAGGGCACTGGCAGGTTTATTCTATCCTTCCCTAATGAAAAACACCTACAAAAAAGACGAGAAAACCTCCCAGAAAGTCCTAGGTGGCGTTATTGGTTTAGCTAAAGGGATTATAGTTATTATGTTACTTCTATTCTTCATCCCTGAAATTATTGCTTTAATTGATGTTTCTGCAGCTTTGCCTGTCACTGATTTAATTGATAACAGCCTGTTTGGAGGTATTTTTTCAAGCTTTAACTTTGTAGAAACTCTTATGCCTAGTGTTTAGTAGTGCAATTTAAATCTATATGTTACAAATGAAAGGAGCCTTATGGAAAATAAAATTATCATTCTTGATGGAGAAATTACAAATCCTTCAAAAAAAAGTTGGAATAAATTCCAACGTCTTGGCGAGGTAATTGTTTATGATAGAACAAGTCCAGAAGAAGTGAGGGAAAGAATTAAAGACGCGACTCACGTTTTTTCTAACAAAGTTCTTCTGACTAAAGACCTCATAAATAGTAGCCCTAATTTAAAATGGATAGGTGTATTAGCGACAGGTTTTAATACTGTAGACACTTCTGCTGCTGCATCAAAAGGTATACCTGTTACAAACATTCCTGCCTATAGTACAGAAAGCGTTGTGCAGCACACCTTTGCATTTATTTTGAACCATTGCAACAGCGTTGCAAAATACAATAATAGCGTTACTAATGGCCAATGGGAAACTGCAAAAGATTTTTCTTTTACAGATTTTCCTCTTCAAGAATTAGATGGTAAAACCATTGGGCTTATAGGGTTTGGAACAATAGGGAGTAGGGTAGCGCAAGTAGCTTCTGCTTTTGGTATGAAAATCCTTGCCTTTACTCAGAACCCTGACAAATATAAGAAAACACCTAATGTTAAATTTGTAGACTTAAATATTCTTCTAAAGAAAAGTGACTTTATTAGTCTTCACTGCTTACTTAGCCCTGAAACTCAAGGTATTATTAATAAAGAAGCTCTTTCTAGGATGAAGAAAACCGCCTTTATTGTTAATACAGGGCGCGGGCCACTAATAAATGAGTTTGATTTAGCAAATGCTTTAAATGATGGTGTTATAGCAGGTGCCGGCCTGGATGTTCTGGGCCAAGAGCCCCCTAGGTTTGGTAGCCCGCTAATCGGTGCAAAAAACTGTTCTATTACTCCACATGTTGCTTGGAGTTCTAATGATGCAAGAGAGAGGCTCGTAAACGTTGCATACGAAAACTTGCGGTCCTTTATTGAAGATGGTATTGCAAAGAACTGCATAAACATGTAATCATTCAAATATAAAACACGGGATATTCACAAGCTAAGTGCTTTTCCCGTGTTTTTTAATTACCCGCTTTTATTACTTCCTCTAAACTTTTACCTATTTTGTTTTCCAACGCATCCACATATTCCTTTATGCTTTTTATAGCCTTATTGATTTTTTCTTCAGCCTCTGGAATATGCTTGTACTTTTCTAACACATAAGCCATCCTTCTCTCTACTCCCACAAACTGATCGTCTAAAACTAATCTATCAGCTAAGCATACAATATCTACTTCTTCAAATTTTATCCCTTCGAATTTATACTTCATATGATCCTTAACTATTTCCGCAACCTCACTATGGCCTAAGCCTTCTAGTATCTTTGCAGCTTCCTCTCCGTGATCCTCCATATGTCGAACCATATCATGAGTAATCCCGGCAGCTTCAATTAAATTAATATTAAGCTGTTCCTCTGCAGCAACAGCCGAATTAAAAGCCTTCCCAATAAGCACTGCAATTCTTCCTACTTCAATTGTATGCTTTTTCGCCATCCCTGGGGTTTCAAATTCCTCAAGTAGGGCAAGGGCTTCATTCTTTGATGGAATTCCCATAGCTACCTCAATTCATCCATAGCTTTATTGCAAAGCCCATCAGCCCTATTATTCATATCAGTAACATATTTAAAGTCTTCAAAAGTAAATTTATTGCCATTCCACTCTACAAATTTATTATATAGTCCATTTAAATTTGTACTTGCACTGTTTAAGTTAACATGACCTTTGACTCTAAAAAATTCGATATTATGAATCTCTAAGTAAGGCAAAAGTCGCTCCCATAGATCTTTATTTTCCACAGGTTTCTTTTGTGATGTCATCCAGCCATTAGTAATCCATTTTTTATACCAGCCTTTTCTAAAACAATCCATTAGATAGCTACTGTCTGAAAAAACTTCAACATCTAGCCCTTTTCTATTTAGCGCCCCTAAAGCTTCAACTAGAGCCCTCATTTCCATTCTGTTATTAGTAGTATTTATCTCACCACCATATAACTCCTTTTCATGTGAGCCAAACACTAAGATTGCGCCCCAGCCACCAATATTTTCATCTGACTGGTTCCCCGAGCAGCCTCCATCTGTATATATTTTTAATTTTGTCATTATTTCCTCCGATTTCTCTTAGAATAATAGTACCATTATTTAAAACAATTCTCAATAAATATGGTAAACTAATAGAAAGTAAAATTTAAAAATCACAAGGAGATAAATTATGTCTGAAAACAAACAGAAAACGGCTTTAGCAGATAACTTATACTCTAACATAGAAAAAGCACTTTTAAGCCCTTCATTGTTAAAAGATCTTGGTCTTACTATAGAGTCCATGGAGAAAACTCTAGACCACTTCGACTGGAAGAGCATTTCTAAAACTTTTGTAAACTGTAGAGATTGCCTATGCGCAGATGTCTTAGAACTTTCCATTGAAACTTTAGAGCGTTTTTCACAAATCCCAGAAGAGGGCTTTCTAAAATATATTTTTGACTATACTCATCAAACACTCTTTCCAGACACCGCAGAGAAATCCACACTTTCACGTGATGCAGACTACTATAAAGGTCGAATTATTTTTAGTGAAATCCTTAAAGAGGTTCTTTCTTTCAAAAGGGAAACAGGAGCCTTAGATAGCAAAACAGAAATATTTTTCTTGAAGCAAGAGGAAATAGAAGACTGCCAAGCAAAGTCAGAATATGACACCCTGAAAAAATATTTTGACGAAAATTATGTCCTTAACTTCCTTGCAATTGGAGCGGAAATAACTCCTTTTGATACAAAAGGTCACATAGCGGGTGTCCACTCCGTAGCAATGCATGTTGGTCGTCAATTAAAAGAATCTGGTGTACCTGTAGATTTAGCCTGTATTTCTGGTGCTGCTATTTCCCACGACATAGGTAAATTCGGTTGCAAAACAGAAGAGCATAGCAGAATACCATATTTACACTATTATTATACCGATGATTTTTTAACTAGAATCAAATGCCCTCAAATTAGTCTTATTGCTAGCAATCACTCTACTTGGGATTTAGAGATTGAAAACCTCTCTGTAGAATCCCTATTGCTTATTTATGCAGATTTCCGAACAAAAAGCTCTAGAGGTCTAAGTGGTAAAGAAATTGTACATTTCTATTCTTTAGAAGAAGCCTTTGATGTGATTTTAAGTAAATTAGACAATGTTGATGAAGCCAAAAAAGGCAGATATATTAGAGTATACAAGAAACTTTATGACTTTGAAAAATATATGAAGGCCTGCGGTGTTTCAGTTAGCTTCTCTTCTAATAAGCTTAAACAAGTTAACTGGAAAGATCCAGCCTTGCTAACTAATAACGAGGCTGTTGATAGAATTAAATACTGGGCAATTAAACATAACATTGAAGTAATGAGTAAAATAGGTGGCGAAATTTCCTTTGGTAACTTGCTCGAACATGCTCGGTCTGACAAAGATTGGAAGAACTTAAGAGCTTACGTCAACGCCCTAGCTGAGTACTATACCTACATGAGCCAGATCCAAAAGGAGACAACTATTAACTTTCTCATAGATTTACTAGCCCATAGAGAAGGTGATATTAGAAGGCAGGCAGCAGTTTTAATTGGTAAGATTATAGCGACCTATGATGCAAAATATCGTAAAGAATTGCCAAAGGGGGTTGAAATAAAAACTGGCCGAAAAACTTCTTTAGAGCTTTGGTCTAAATATTTGCAAAAAGTATTGTTTCCAGATTTGAAAACAACAGAGGAACAAAGAAGGTGGATTGGCTATACCATAAAAATCACCCTATCCTCTCTCCTAGAGGCAACTCAAAGGGTAAATGGCATAGCTCCTAGCCTTTATGTTGATAAGTTTAAAAAAGTCACACGTAGCAAAGATCTGGATAATACAGTTCTCTTTATTGTGCTTGATACTATATTGGAAGTCCCTTTCCAACTTTGCTCAGAGACAAGGCAGTTAAGTATATTGAATTTTGCCTTGAAAAATGCAACAAGCTCAAATTTAGAGGTTAAGGTTTCCTCTCTAAGAGTTCTCAAAGTTTACCTTGAAAATATGGACTTAGACTTAGTTCCAAAAACAACTATCGGTAAGATTAAGTCAATTTCAAAATTTGTAGAAGCTGATAACCTTCCTATTGCAATTATATTTTTGAAGTACCGAATTCAAAAATCCATTGGAGTTATAACTGATAATACAGAGGCCTTGTACCAAAAACTTTACTATAATGGTAGCACAACTAATACAATACATAGGGAAAACCTTAAAGTAGCTACCCCTTGGGTTATTAAGGCAGTTAATATTAAGTTACTTCTCAGAGAAATGCGTAACGGAGATAGAACCTCAATTTTCTACCTTGCTATGCATTTTAGCAATCTACTCAAAACAAGTGAACGTATTACAGTTAGACATCTTGCTGGTGAAGGCCTGCTTGAGGTGTCAAAATTTCTTAATTTTGATCAGAGAAATGAAATCGTTGTTGAACTTACTAAAGGTCTTGAAATTGGGGATTATCAATTTTCAAAATACATTCCAAAATATCTAGGCGCATTAATTTTAGACCTAAGGCCTGAGGAATTTGACGAGACCTTAGCTGAATTACGAAATATGCTTAACAGTAGTAATGAAAGAGTTGTGCCTGTAACCCTTGACACTCTTGGCGAAATTTTAAGCAAATATGATAGCTATAAAGGCGTAGACTTAACCATCGACGACTATCTCAAAAGGAAAAAACGTTTGCTGGGAATGATACTTAAGGGCATGGCAAACTACAAGCGCGAAATTAGTAAGGAAGCGTTCATGGTGCTTGGTCAACATGTTTTCGCTAGTGAAGAACTATCAATCAATGCAAAGTTTGATATCTTTAAAAAGATGCACAAAAAAATGATTTCCTTAGTTGTTGGAATTGAAGAAGATGAACTAACTTTCTTTAATAATGCTGCAACACTTAACCATATATATAGGTTTGCCTCAGATTATGAATACTTACACAATGGTATGAATATTCCAGATAATAAAGATATGGCATTCTTCCCAGGAACATTTGACCCATTTTCTCTCAGTCATAAAGCAATTGCAACCGCAATTAGGGATATGGGTTATGAGGTTTATATGGCAATTGATGAATTCTCTTGGTCTAAAAAAACTCAACCAAGAGCTATAAGAAAACAAATTGTTAATATGTCTATTGCTGATGAAATGGGCATCTATGTTTATCCCGATGACCAGCCAATAAATATAGCCAATGACAAGGACATTGAGAAGCTAAAAAAGCTAAACAAAGACAAAAACTTATTCATAGTTGTTGGAAGTGATGTAATTGAAAATGCTTCTTCATACAAAGCCGCTCCGCGCGAGCACTCTATTCATAGCCTTAATCATCTAGTGTTTAAGCGAGAAAGTGATGAAGCTCTTAGCACTATTGATAGCGGCTATGCAAAGGCATCGGCACTAATAAAGGGTGAGGTTGTTGAACTAAGCCTTCCTACCCATTTAGAGGATATTAGTTCCACTAGGATTAGAGATAATATAGACAGTAATAGGGATATTGCAACTTTGATAGATCCTGTTACCCAAAGATACATCTATGACAACAGTCTATACATGAGAGAACCCCAATATAAGACCCTACTGTCTTCAAAAGGGCTTTTCTTCCAGCCCCTTTCAGATAAAAACGAAAAGGGTATCAGGACCACAGCAATTGGAGATGTTGAGTCTGGTAAAATCCTTGCTAGGGCTACTGTCAGGGAAGCTCATACTGGTTATCTATACGATGAGTTCAAAAGCGAAGATCTGGCTGCCTATGTTCGAAAAAACGCACTTGGAAAAATCATAATAATTCAGGATATTACCATTAATAAAAAAGTCTCGGATCTTGATTTATATCAATTAATGCTAACAGAAACCTTGTCTGATGCCCTTAGAGAAGACTTTGCTTATGCTGTCTACAAAGATGAAGCAAAAACACCAGATAAACACTTACTCAGCTCATTAGAGCGCCAAGGCTTTATCGAAATTTTAATTGATAATAAGGAGACAAGAACATATGCTGTTGATATGAGAAAGCCAACAGTGCTTTTCCAAAACACAGACACAATTTTGAAAGATCCTTTCAACAAAAATAAGCGAATGCTAAAAACCCTCCACAGGTGCCACAAAAGGCTGCAACTTTCATTGGCTCAAATGTATCCTGGCAGTTTGATTCTATCTATCAATTCAAGTGTTATGAATCAAAGGTTGATAGAAAAAATCACTGGGGAAAACGGGGTTCCTTCAGTACAACTAAAAGAAAGGAAGCTTGGACCATATATGTGTGTTCCTTTTGGAAACATTTTAAGAGGAATGGTTGTTCCAAATACTGTAACAAAGACCCTTCATACAGAGAAGTATTTTGATCCTCAAATGGAAAGCTCAGAGATTGCAGAATATCCTTTTTATGCTACCATTGAAAACCAAGTTGAGACTTTAAAATCCTTTAATAGGCCTGCTATACTTGTCGATGACATCTTACACAAGGGTTACAGAATCAAGACCCTTGATGGCACTATCAGGGCCTCTGGAATAGATGTTAAGAAAATTGTTGTAGGGTTGCTCTCGGGAAGAGGCCAGGATTTGATGCGTGCACAAGATCATCCAGTAGAATCAGTCTATTTTCTTCCAAATCTTGAGTCTTGGTTTGTTGAATCTTCTTTATATCCCTTCCTTGGTGGTGATGGAATTAAACGAGAAGGCGGGCTCACAGATGGTACCGTAACTTCAATAAATTTAATTCTTCCCTATGTAATGCCTAGATTTTTATCTGCATTTGATAAGTCAGTAGTTTATAACTTATCTGAAACCTGCCTACTTAATACAAAGGAGATCTTAGAAACTTTAGAAGAAGAGTATCAAATTGAGTTCCAGCGAAAACTAACTTTGCAAAGGTTGTCAGAAGCTGTTAAATCTCCAAAGTACCCTGATGTAGGAGCTTGCTTAGATTATGATAAGAGCTTATCACCATCAGCTTATATTAATTCTGACATTGAAAAGCTTATTCGCCTAAAAGGCCTTGTGTATTAATTCCTTAAGGAGGTTCATTAACTATGATGTCAAAACTGTCTGACATGTTCGAAGACAAAAAGTCACTTACTGTTAGTAATAGTAGCTTTTTTATCAAAAAGCAGCTACCTGAAAGTTGCATAAGTGCAGCAAATAAAAAAACTGTAAATATAATTGCTATGGGAGATGTTGGCGGCACCCTCGCTACTGGGCTTTGCCTTATCGGTGGCTCTGTAATATCTAATATTGGTCTATATGATATAAATGATTCAAATGCCAAAAGGTATGCCTTTGAGCTAGGGCAGATAGCCTCATGCTCTTCGGATGAAGATGGTTTCCATCTAGCTGTGCCAACAGTGAATGTTGTCTCAGACAGTAACTTGTTTAACTGTGATATCATCTTATTTTGCGCCTCTTTAGGCGTCCCAAAAGTAGGAGAGGTGGTCAAAGATGTGCGTATGATTCAATTAGAAAAGAACAAAGCTCTTATTAAAAGTTTTGCCAAGAGAGCTGTTCAAGAAAACTACTTAGGCAAATTCTACGTTGTTTCTGATCCAGTAGATCCCCTATGCAAGGCTGCTCTTATGGAAGGGCTTCTAAGGGAGCAGGTCCGCGGCTTTGGACTTGGTGTTATGAATGCCCGTGCTATTTATTACAGCAAAAAATCTACAAACTCCTTCATTATGCAGTATCCTTCTGAAGGAAGAGCCTTTGGCCCCCACGGCGGTGGCTTGGTTATAGCAAATAGCATAGAAAGCTACAATGATGCGGCGTCTATAGTCTTAACGCAGCAGGCAGAAACTGCAAATTTAGAGATGCGCGAATTAGGCTTTAAACCCTATATTGCACCAGCCCTTTCCTCTGGAGCAATTTCCATTGTTGATTTACTTCATGGTAGGTGGCATTATTCTTCTATTTATTATGGTAAAAATGACTCCGGTGCTTTTTGGGGTTGCAAGAATAAAGAAAATCCAGACTCTATAGAAATTGAGGACTTAAAGCTAGACAATAAGCTGATGGAAAGAATAAAAGATTCTTACACTAAACTTAGTGGAATCTAAGAAAAAGAAGGATTGTAAATGAAAGAATTAATAATTATTTCTCCAATTTGTGAAGAGCGACAAAAAAGAAAAAGAATAAATCGAGTACTTGATTTTGCTCTTAAAGATTTTATTGGAGAGCAAAGAATTTTCTCAGATATGTCGATTATATCTGCTTTAGCAGATGAAGGTTATTTTAAAAATAAGAATATTCTCTTTGCCATTTGTATTGGTGAATCTGGCATAAACCTTGAATACTACAAACTACTTAAAATCATCCGCTTGAAAAAAAATATGTTTGTAGGCTCAGTTGGTGGTATACTAATAGATGGAAAGTCTGAGCTCTTCACTAAAACTGTTGGTAGAGAGCTGGCTTTTGCGGCTAATTCACAAGGCTTAAGCCTTCCTGGGCGGGCATTGGTTGAAGCTACAGGAAATCTTGATAATTTTGCCATTAAGGCCATGAATTTAAACACTTCAAACGAAGGAGCTTATAAGGAAATGGCTTCCCAGTTAATTACAAGGATTGCATCCTTTGAATTTCCATCTAAAGCTAAGAATATTTTAGTTTTGCATAGTGGTCAAAGAGGGTCTTCCAATACACTAGATTTGTGGGATATGGTATCCCCTCATGTTAGTGGTGAAATCAAAGAAATTTCTCTTCGAAATGGTGAGGTCTTTGATTGTAAAGGCTGTACTTTTGAGGTATGTAGGCATTTTGGTAAGGTCGATAGATGTTACTATGGTGGTGTCATTACAAAAGAAGTTTATCCCGCGATAACCAAGGCTGATGCTCTAGTAATGCTTTGTCCAAATTATAATGATGCTATCGGGGCCAATTTAACCGCTTTTATTAATCGGTTAACCGCTTTATTTTTAACCAAAGATTTTTCTAGAAAGAAAGTTTATGCCCTAATTGTCTCTGGCTATAGTGGAGGTGACATTTTAGGTGGCCAAATAATTAGCGCACTCAATATGAATAAAGGTTTTATCTTACCCCCACAAGGAATTTTAACCTCCACAGCAAACCTTGCGGGGAGTTTGAAGCAAATTGAAGGGATTGAAGATCTTGCAAAAAAATTCGGACAACTAATATAGAAAGGTATCTCTAATGGAAAATAAAATAGAAGCTACAGTAAGTGAAAGTGATATAGTCACTCGACAGGAAAATACAGCTGGACATGTGCATAGTCATGATAATCATCACGGTCATCATCATTCCCCAGACTTTAGTAAAAAAACAGTTAACAGGTTAGCAAAAGCACAGGGGCATCTAGCAAAAGTAAAGCATATGGCAGAGAATGAGGAAGATTGTATAGCTATTATAACCCAATTGCTAGCTGTAAAGTCAGCCCTTGATAGCACAGCTAAATTTATTTTAAAAGAACATATGTCACACTGCATATTAGATGCCGCAAAAGAAGGCGACGTTGAAGCAGTTAAAGAACTACAAAAGATTATCGATTCATTTATTAAATAACCTACGAAAGGAAACATCATGTCAAAAGTTTATCAATTTATTATTAACATTCCAGCTCTAGTAAAAATTTACTACGCTTTAAAGTACCTAAATAAGTACAAGAAGCAAATTAAAGAAGCTAGGGCAAATGGCGACAGCATTACAGAAAGAAAATATATATTAAAAGCTACTACAACTTGGTCCAAATATCTCTTGAAGTATATCGGAGCTACCCTTCATGTAACTGGTAAGGAAAATCTTCCAAAAGAAGGGCCTGTAGTGTATATTGCTAATCACCAAAGTTTTTCAGATATCCCCCTCCTCTGTAATGTTCTTGACACAGTGCAAACTGGTTTTATTGCAAAAGACAGCCTATCGAAGGTTCCTCTTTATGGAGAGTGGATTGATTTAGTAAGAAGTGTTTATATAAATAGAGAAAACCCAAGAGAGTCTGTTAAGGCAATTAACAAGGGTGTTGATTATATTAAAAATGGCTACTCACTAGTTATATTTCCAGAGGGAACACGTAGCCAGGCTGCTGAAATCGGCGAGTTCAAAAAAGGTTCAACTAAACTAGCTACAAAGCCAGGGGTTCCTATTGTCCCTATAACTTTACACGGAACTTACAAATTATTTGAAAGGCAAGGATATAACACGCCAGCTGATATTGGAGTTATTATCCACCCACCAATAGAAACTGCAAACCTAACTAGAGAAGAGGAAGGTGCTTTAACTGAAAGGTTACAAGAAATTGTAGAAGGTGGTCTTGATGAATTAGTGAAAAAATATGGAGCATAATTAAATTTATATAATGTTAAATTACTATGATTCTAATTTGAGTGAAATTGAACAGGAAGAAGTCTATGGAACAAAAAAATATTAATAATAATAAGTATTTACTCTTAGCGATAATAGCCTTAATTGCCTTTACGGTTGATGCCTACTTAGTTGTAAGTGGAAAGTCTCAAAACTTTGACCTGGACATATTAGATAGCGTCTATAGCATGCGCTTACCTGCTCTCACTACAGCCTTTGAAACTATTACTTCACTTGGAGAGTGGTACACTGTAGTCGCTCTTACATTGCTTCTGATAGCTTTTGAAAAAACCAGATTTTCTTTTGGGGTTCCAGTTGCAATTATGGCAGCATCTAGCAGTTCAATTAACTTTGCTATTAAAAATATTGTGCAAAGACCAAGGCCTGATGCAGAAATGATGCTAATTGAGCAAGGTGGATACTCCTTCCCTAGTGGGCACAGTGTTACTAGCTTTGCAGTATACTTAATGATCGCATACCTAATTATTCACTACTACAGCAAGTGGGATAAGGAAAAGTACAAATATGTATCTAAAGCAAAGCCCCTTTGCATACTGTTTATTATTCTTCCAATTCTAATTGCTTTTTCAAGAATGTATCTTGGCGTTCACTACCTAACAGATGTTGTTGGGGGATTTTTTGAAGCCTCCCTACTTCTATGTGTATTTATCGGATTCATACTACCTAAGCTTGAATTAAAGCATCCAGAGAAATTTCAATAACTACGCTGTTATCTCAGAGGGATCTACCCTAAATAAACAAAATTAGACTTGCGGCCATTACCATCATACCCCCTATCATTCCATAGATAGAAAGATGGTGGTGGCCGTATTCTCTTGCCGCTGGAAGTAGCTCATCTATTGAAATAAAAACCATAATCCCAGCAACTGCAGCAAAGATAATTCCATATACCATATCGCTCATGATTGGAATCAAAATTAGCATACCTACTAGTGCTCCAACCGGCTCTGATAACCCCGAAAGTAAGGTGTATTTAAAAGCCTTTGCCTTTGAACCTGTCGCTTGATAAATTGGTACTGCAACAGCAACACCTTCAGGAATATTATGTATTGCTATGGCAACAACTATTGGAATGGCAAGGTACAGATCATCTAAGGCTGCAACAAATGTGGCTAGCCCCTCTGGGAAATTATGTATTCCTATAGCAAGGGCTGTGAAAACTCCCATACGCTTAAGGTTCGCTTCTTTATTTTTTTCATTATCACATTCCCCATCAGTTTCTGCATTGCAAATTTCATGTGGGTTAACTTTTTCTGGAATAAGCTTATCTATTATGGCAATTAGTATCATTCCACCGAAAAAGCCAGCAACGGTTACAATTGTCCCCTCTTTAAAACCTAACTCTAAAGCCAAAGAATCTCTCGCTTTTACGAAAATTTCAACAAAAGAAACATATATCATTACCCCTGCTGAAAATCCTAAGCTGGCTGACAAGAATTTTTTGTTATCTTTATTTGCCGCAAATGATATGAAACATCCAATTACAGTGCTTAGGCCTGCAACTGCTGTAAGTCCAAAAGCAATTAAATAGTTTTCCATAAAACATCCTCTTTCCTATTTTTCTAATCAAAGAATTTCTTCTTTCATAGATACCCCATATTTAGTAAATCAATCTAAGG
>CAYJFM010000023.1:12444-32750 GCA_964369805.1 uncultured Oscillospiraceae bacterium | reverse complement strand
TTCTTGAAAGGGCTCGTACATTTTCTTTGTTAACTCAGGAAATAATTCTAAGGCTCTATCTTTTAGAAAAACATATACCTGCTTTTCTACAAAAAGCTTATCTGTGGGCATTGTAGAAAATACAATAAACTTGTTATCGCTTAAGGTTACTGAATTTCCACTGGCTTGCATAACCCTAAACTCATAAGGACGTCCAAGATAATAGAATTCTCCACCATCAGAAAACTCGAAGGTTAAAATATCAAATCCCTTATTTGCTTCTAATACATTAAGGTGATTAATAATAAAGGAAAGCTTACTTACTAGGAAAACGTCAATAGATTCCTGTGTAACTTTATAGGGTGCGGAAACTAAAATCTCACCCTCTTTTTTTATCCTTAGATTTAGGTTTTTTACAGCCTTGAGGGTTAGGGTATACTTTATTTCGGTTCCAGGTATAAATCTTTCCTCGGAGAGAGGAATATGTCTTTTTTTCTTAAATAAATGTTTCATAATGCAATTATACCACAAAAAAATATTTTTAAAAATATATTGAAATTTCAACGAAAAACTAGAAATAAAATAATATTGCAAAAAAATATATATTTTTTTGCAATAAAAAGCTAATGCTGTGCATTAATAAAGTGTAAGGGGGAAGAGGAAATGAAAATATTTAAAATTTCAAACTTAATAGAAAAAGTAAAATACATTAAAAATAAAAATGTAAGCACAACAAACAATACTGTAACAGATGCACTAATTAAAAATATAGCAAATGGAAATACAGAGGCGTTTGAAAGATTTTATAAAAGTACTGATGAAATAGTTTATAAATATATTCTTTCCTTCCTTGATGATGCTGATGATGCTCGAGAGGTAATGATTAGGACCTATGTCGAAGTGAGAAATAGTGCAGTCAATTACAAAGCAAATGGAAGACCTATGGGATGGGTTTTCACAATTGCAAGAACTTTTTCGGTAGATAAGCTACAAGAAAGAGGAAATGCCGCAAAACATTATAAGCTACTGTGTGAAAGGCCTTAACGGTGCTGGAATGGAATTAATGCGGGAGGAGATGGAGCCATGCAAAAGCATGAAATAGAAAAAAGCTTAGAGGCAGCGATAATTAATCAGACGCCAGATGTATTTGATGAAGTAAAGAGAATACTTGAAAAGCAAGAATTGCAAAGAGCAAAAGAAATTAAAATGTTGAAAAATGGAAATAAAAAAATCCATAGTAAGAAGAGAGAAGAAAGAGGTACAATTATGAGTATGATGACTAAAAGTTCGAAATCGAGAAAGTTTATGATCCCTGGGATTACAGTTGCAGCGGCAGCATTGCTAGTGTTTGGTGGCATGTCTTATTCAAATGCGACAGAAGTAGAAACTATTGTTTCTTTTGACGTTAATCCAAGCGTTGAAGTAGAAGCTAACAAAAGCAATGAAGTAGTAAACGTAGTTCCAATGAACCCAGACGCTGAAGCAGTAGTAGAAGGATTAGATCTAAAAGGAATGGATTTAAATTTGGCAATTGAAGAAATTACAAACTCAATGATCCAAAAGGGATATATAACTCAAGAAAAAGCAACTATGCTTCTTTCGGTACTTACTGATGATGCATCTAAAAAAGCTTTTATAGAGCAAGGTCTAAACGCTGATATAGACGCGATTTTGGCGCAACATAATATTACAGGTGAAGTACACTTCCAAAACTTAACTGAAGCAGATAAAGAAGCTATTCAAGCTAAAGCAGATGCAAACAATGTATCTTTTGGAAAAATGATTGCAATCAATAGACTGCTGGCTATGAGTAATGCATTTACAGAAGAAGAATTACTAGCAATGTCAATGGAAGAAATTGATGACGCCTTAGAAACAGTAGGGCTTGAAATCGAAGATATACTTGATGATCTTACAGAAGAATACTGTGATGACTGTGGAGAATTAGAAGCTATCTGCAATGATGAGTGTGATGATGACGATGACATAAACGATGATGCGGATGACATTAATGATGACAGTGATGACAACGATGATCTATATGAAGATGACAACGATGATACATATGACAATGATGATGACAATGACGACGATGATGACAACGATGACGATGATGATGACGATGATGATGATGGTGATGAAGACTAATCTTATATAGAAAAGTTAATATGAAAGGTAGCTACTTTTGGGTGGCTATCTTTTTTTATAGTAAGCATAAACTGGCAAGATTTAAACAGTTGCCTGAATTGTATGTAATGTAGAAAAAATAAAAAATAAACACAATTTTCGAAATTTGATTAAAAATTAGCGCAATATTAGTGTATAATTATCATAGGGTAAAATGAATAGAGAAGTTAAAATTTAAGGAGAAAAAAATGCACGGAGAATTGCTAAACAAAATAAGAAAGCTTAACGAAGTTTTACAGGAGAGCCTGAAAGGAACAATTTCTTTTAATGAACTATGTAGCCTACTAAGTGACCTAACAGAAGCAAATGTATATCTAGCGGATCAAAGAGGTTTCATTATTGGAGTTAGCTATAAGCACAGAGAAGATAGTGCTGCAGATATAGATCCAGAAACTGGCCAAGAAAGATTTTCTGAAAAATATAATAATGCAATGATGGCAATAGAGGAAACCGTAGAGAACCTAAGGAACCAAGAGGCTTTAGCGGTATTTAGTGAGCATGAATTAACAAAAGATAAATACCATACTATTATTCCTGTAAAAACAGGAGAGGAAAGATGGGGGAATCTGATTTTAATTAGATACTCACCAGCCTTTACAGAAGAAGACTTAGTGTTGGGAGAAGTTGGAGCATCTGTAGTTGCTATCGAAATGAGAAGAAAAGATACAATTCAGAAGGAAACTATACTAAAAGAAGAAGAAATAGTTACACTTGCGTTGCAAGCTTTATCATACTCAGAAAATCAAGCGATTAAGAAAATCTTTGAAGAACTTGGAGGCAGCGAAGGGGTGATAGTGGCTAGCGCAGTGGCTGAAAAATCAGATATTACTAGATCGGTAATTGTAAACTCACTACGTAAATTGGAAAGTGCTGGTGTAATCGAATCGAGATCCTTAGGCATGAAGGGGACTCATATTAGAGTACTAAATCCCCAATTTCTAGGAATGATTGAAAATATAAGATAACCAAAGATAGGTTGGAGGTAGCAGATGACGAAAGTATATAAACCTGCAAAAGGAATGGGTGAAGACTTTGAACCTATGGAAATAGCTACATCAGAAATTGACATTGAAAAAGTGGAACGGATGAACAGACAATTGAAAAACATAAACAACAAAAACTTGAATGTTGATGATGAAGACTTTGAAACTCTAGATTTCGATGTTGATGAGGACTTTGAAAGCTATGAATTAGATGAAGAATTTGAAGATGTTGAATTTGAAAACGAAGAAGACCAGGTAGAGCGTGAAGAAAGGGAACGTAGAAGGCGAGAAAGGCAAGAAGGTTATGTAATTGAAGATGGCCAAAGAGAAAGAGCAATTTTGGTGGGCGCTGCTAAAGGCGAGGACATTTCCTACTCTATGGATGAACTTGAAGGGTTAGCACAGGCTGCAGAAGTAGAAGTTCTCGGACAAATGATACAAAATTTAGACAAATTCAATAATGCAACCTTAATTGGAAAAGGAAAAGTTCAAGAACTGGCAGAAATGGGTAGAAATATGGAGGCAGATACACTGATTTTCAATGATGAGCTATCAGGTATCCAGCTAAGGAATCTCGAAGATGCTACAGGCCTAAGGGTAATAGACAGAACAATATTGATTCTTGATATTTTTGCGAAAAGGGCAATTTCAAAAGAGGGAAAACTACAAGTTGAGCTTGCACAATTAAGATATAGGCTACCGAGAATTTTGGGGTTTGGGAAGTCACTCTCGAAGCAAGGAGGAGGCATAGGTGCAAGAGGGCCAGGAGAGAAAAAACTCGAAACTGACAGAAGACATATACAAAAGAGAATAGACGACATAAAAAAAGAAATAGAGAAGTATAAAAAAGTTCGAGACACACAAAGAAGTAAAAGAGAAAAAAGTGAAACTCCAATAGTTGCAGTTGTAGGTTATACAAACGCAGGGAAATCTTCCTTTATGAATAAAGTTTTGAGCATGGCTGAAAAAGAAGATAAGGTAGTTTTTGAAAAGGATATGCTCTTTGCAACTCTAGATGCCCAGCATAGGAGCATTAAGCTACCAGATAGGGATGAATTCATATTAATTGATACCGTAGGCTTTGTAAGCAAACTACCACACACACTAGTAGAAGCTTTTAAGTCCACACTAGAAGAGGTAAAGTATGCAGACCTAATAATTCACCTTGTGGATGTAAATTATGAAGATCCAAGTTTCCATATAGAAACAACAGAAAAAGTTCTAAAAGATATCAAAGCTTTAGACAAAGAAACTTTGTTAGCCTATAACAAGGTAGATCTTTTGGATGATAAAAATAGGATTCCGGAAATTTGTGGTGAAAATAGATTTGCAATATCTGCAAAAACGGGAGTAGGCATAGAGCTACTATTAGATAGAGTGACTCAGTCCATATTCCCAGACAAGGTGACAGCCGATTTTCTAATCCCCTTTGACAAAGGAGATGTTTTAAACTTTTTACATCAGAAAGCAGACATACTGAAGGTGGAGTATTTGGGTGAAGGAACATTGGTAACTGCTAGACTTTCTGCTCCTGATTTCGGAAAAATTAGAGAATATGAGAAGCAATAGATAAGTAGGTACTGTATGAAAAACTATAAGACTATAGAAAAAGAAGCTTCAATCGAGGTCATTATAGACAAGTCTAGGTTTATAGGCTATGCAAAGCCTATAACTACTCGTGAAGAGGGCCAAGAGTTTATAGAAAAGATTAAAAGGATGCATAAAGATGCAACACATAATGTACCGGCAATAGTAACTGGAGACTCCCATCAATTTCAGTGGGCTAGTGACGATGGAGAACCCCAAGGAACTTCAGGGCCTCCTATTTTGCAAATGTTGGTTCAAGAGGGCGTGACTGACATAGCGATTGTTGTAACAAGATATTTTGGTGGAATAAAACTAGGTACAGGTGGGCTGGTTAGGGCTTATACCTCAGCTGCTAAGAAAGCTATTGAAGCAGGCCGAATAGTTAGTGTTGAAAAGGTTCAGTTGCTAGAAATAGATTATCCATATACACTGCAAGGAAAAATAGAGGGAATCTTTAGAAAGGTGCCTGTAACAATAGAAGAAACAATATACTTAGAGTCAGTACAGCAAACATTAATACTAGAAATTGAAGAAAAGAAAAAGCTTACGGATATGTTTGAGGCATTTATAGAAATAAAGATAGTTAAGGATGAAGTAGTGTATAGAGGTAGATAAAATAAGAAAACCGAAAGGTGGATTGATTATGGAAAAAAGATATATAAGAAATATAGGGGCTTTATCGGAAAAAGAGTTTGAAATTCTAAGGAATAAAAAAGTATGTATTATTGGAAGCGGTGGGCTTGGTGGATACATTTTCGAACAGCTGCTGAGAGCAGGAGTTGGAAAAATTACAATTGTAGACTATGATGTTTTTGATGAGAGTAACCTTAATAGGCAGATCCTTGCAACTATGGAGAGTTTGGGGAAGCCTAAAGTAGAAATGGCGCAGCTAAGGGCTATGATGGTAAATCCAGAAATTGCAATAAAAGCAATCACGGAAAAGTTCACTGAAGAAAATGGTGAAGAAATTGTAAAAGGGGCAGACCTGGTAATAGACGCACTTGACTCAATTAGCGGCAGACTACAATTAGAGAAGGTTTGCGAAAGAGGTAATATCCCTCTAATACATGGAGCAATAGAAGAGTGGCATATGCAGATTGCATTAGTTATGCCCGGCGACAGGCTTCTAGAAAGAATATATAGTCAGGTTTCAATTGGGAATGCACCGAGCACACTTTCCTCGACAGTTGCCGTTTGCGCATCCCTTGAGGCGGCAGAAGCAATAAAGTATTTATGTGGTCTTGAATGTCCATCAAAAGGTGGAATAATTCAAATTGATATAATGAGCCTGGAAATAGAAAAAATAGAAATCTAAAGATGCTGTAGAAAAGTAGAAATGTGCTATTTATGGAGATTGAGCAACAATTGCAATAAATTGTAAAAAAAGTAAAAAATACTTAAAAAAGCTTGAAATTATTTCCAAATAAGGATATAATAAGAAAAGAATTAAGGGTTAATTGATTCTACAAGTTGAGGATATACGAAGGCTGCTAAGTTGCATTCCACATAGTGCCAGACTACATTGAGTATACACATATAACTAGTACTTGATTTAGTTGGTAGCCAAGATAGAAGATAACCTTAACTAAACTCCGTAATAGCGCTGGATTTCATAATCGTCCGCGCTATTTCTATTACGTACATGAAAAGGAGTAGTTTGATGAAAAAATTAAGTGCATTGAGTTTTTTTACAATGACTTCAGCTATGGTCATGACAGTTTACGTTTATCCAACATTTGCAACAGCTGGGTTAGGGTTAATATTCTACCTTCTGGTTAGCGGTATTTGTTGGTTTGTTCCAACTGCCCTATGTTCTGCAGAAATGGCAACGATTAATTCTTGGAAAAGTGGGGGCATATATACTTGGGTTAAAGAAACCGTTGGCCCTAGATGGGCATTTTCAGCCGTTTTCTTTCAATGGTTTCAAGTTACTGTAGGCTTTGTACCTATGCTGTACTTTATCGTTGGTATGATTTCCATAGCAATAGGCAATACAGCAATTAATGAAAACGTACACATAAAACTAATAATAATGTTAGTTATATTTTGGGGTGTAACTTTTTTACAGTTCTTTGGAACTAAAATAACATCCCTTTTATCTAAATTAGGTTTTTTTCTAGGAGTTTTAATTCCGGTTTCTTTATTAGGTATATTTGCGACTCTATATGTAAGTGGAGACTACTCAATTAAAGTCAACGCTAACAGTTTTCTTCCAGATTTTAGTTCTATTAGTAGTATGGTTGTATTCGTTTCTTTCATTTTAGCTTACTTAGGAATTGAAGCCTCAGCCAATGAAATTCATAATTTGAATAATGGAACTAAAAATTATCCCAAAGTTATGATTTTCTTTTGCATTGTTTCTATAGCTATTAATATGATAGCAGGCATAGGCATAGCAATAGTTATCCCTGCGAATGAAATTAACCTTAGCACGGGAATAATACAGGCTATAGATAGCTATGTTAAAAGTCTTGAACCTTCACTAGCCTTTGTCCCTAGAGTTTTAGCTCTAATATTAACACTAAGTACAATAGCGAAAATAAGCACGTGGATTGTAGCACCTTCAGAAGGGCTTTATGAAACTGCAAAAAAAGGCATACTTCCTAAGGTTTTTACAAAAGAAAATAAAAACGGGATACCTTATCCAATAATACTAGTGCAAGGAATACTAGGTTCAATTTGGTGTATCATACTTACCCTATCATCTAGCTCATCTAACTTTTCTTTTTTATTATCACTATCACTAACTGTATTGGTATACTTATTTGCATACATACTAATGTATGTAAGTTACTTTATATTGGTTTTAAAAAAGAGCAAACTAGAAAGAAGTTACCAACTATTTAAAAGCAAAGTAGGAAAAATGATTTTTGCAGCCATTGGTTTTGCAACAACAATTTTCGCATTTGTTCTTTCATTTGTTCCTGCGTCAGGAATCCCTAGGAACGAAGGGACAAAGTACATCTTGCTACTAATAACCTGTTCGATTATTACGTTACTAGTCCCACAAATTATATACAAAATCAGAAAAAAACATATATCTGAGTAGCTTTTTGTATCTAAGATAAAGTAACTGCTTTTACGTTGCTTGTTGACTTTTTTGCGTTAAAAGTGTATCATTTAGGTTGAAAAATTAATAAAACTATGATGATGAGGAGTAGTAAAATATGACTTCTGAGAGAGAAAGGCTCGTGGCTGAAAGGTCTTTCAAGTAAACGTTTTATGAAGGTTGCATCGGAGTTTAACTTTTGATTAAGTGCCATAGGCTTTAGTTTATGGAATAAAGGTGGTACCGCGGAATATTTCGTCCTTTACTAGGGCGTTTTTTATTGCTTAAAAATCTTAGAAAAAAGGCCCAAATATATTCAGAGCAAAACAAACTAAAATTAAGGAGAAACAAAATGGAAAAAAGAACAAATCTTGCAAAAAACTATAACCCACACGATTTTGAAGACAGAACCTACAAGATGTGGGAAGAAGGCGGAGCTTTTAGAGCAGAAGTTGATGAAAATAAAGAACCATATACAATTGTAATGCCGCCACCAAACATTACGGGGCAGCTTCATATGGGACATGCCTTAGACCAAACCTTACAAGATGTATTAACAAGGTGGAAAAGGATGGAAGGCTATTCAGCTCTGTGGCTACCAGGCTCAGACCATGCTAGTATTGCTACAGAAGTAAAGGTAGTAGAAAAAATAAGAGAAGAAGAAGGATTAGAAAAAGAGGATCTTGGTAGAGAAGAATTCTTAAAAAGAGCTTGGCAGTGGAAAGAGCTTTATGGCGGAAAAATAACAGAGCAATGTAGAAAATTGGGAGATTCTTGCGACTGGTCTAGAGAAAGATTTACAATGGATGAAGGCTGTAACAAAGCTGTGACAAAACTCTTTGTAGACCTGTACGAAAAAGGATATATCTATAGGGGAAATAGGCTAATTAACTGGTGCCCTACTTGTGGCACATCCCTAAGTGATGCAGAAGTAGAGCACGAAGATGTGGATGGAAAGCATTGGTATTTTAGATATGACTTAGAAGATGGAACAGGTAGCATTACTGTGGCTACAAGCAGGCCTGAAACTATGTTTGCCGATGTGGCTATTGCAGTTCATCCAGAGGATGATAGATATAAAGGCATGATAGGTAAAAATGCAAAGCTGCCACTTACAGATACATTGGTGCCAATTATTTCAGACAGTTATCCAGATCCAGAAAAAGGAACAGGAGCTGTTAAGATTACACCTGCCCATGATCCAAATGACTTTGAGGTTGGTGAAAGACATGGCCTTGCAAAACCAGTATGTATTGATTTTGAAGCAAAGATGACTAAACTTGCAGGAAAATATGAAGGCATGGATAGGTTTGAATGTAGAAAAGCTTGGATTGCTGACTTAGATGCAGCAGGTTTTTTGGTAGAAATCAAGGATCAAGTAATTTCAACGGGGGGCTGCTATAGATGCTCAACAGTAGTAGAACCAATGCTTTCAGATCAATGGTTTGTTTCTATGGAAGAGTTAGCTGCACCAGCAATTGAAGCAGCAAAATCTGGAGACCTAGAGCACGTTCCAGAAAGATTTGAAAAAACATATCTACACTGGTTAGAAAATATTAGAGACTGGTGTATTTCTAGACAGCTTTGGTGGGGTCATAGAATTCCAGCATATTACTGCGATAGCTGTGGGGAACTAATAGTATCAGAAACAGAAGTAAAATCATGCCCTAAATGTGGTGAGGCAGTAAGACAAGATGAGGACGTGCTTGACACTTGGTTCTCTTCAGCATTATGGCCATTTTCAACACTTGGCTGGCCAGAAAAAACTAAGGATTTAGACTATTTCTACCCAACAAACGTGTTGGTTACAGGCTATGATATAATTTTCTTCTGGGTAGTAAGAATGGTGTTCTCAGCTATTTATGCAACAAATGAAATACCGTTTAAGCATGTTTATGTTCATGGGCTAGTTAGAGATAGTCAAGGGCGTAAGATGAGTAAATCATTAGGGAATGGAATTGATCCATTAGAGATAATTGATGAATACGGTGCCGATGCCCTTAGATTCATGCTTGTAACTGGGATTACAGCAGGAAATGACATGAGATTCCAAACCGATAAAATAGAATCAGCAAGAAACTTTGCAAATAAACTGTGGAATGCATCTAGGTTTGTAATTATGAATCTTCAAGATGAAGAAGGAAACTTCTTAGAAATGGAAAATGGGAATATTGATCCAGCTAAGCTAAGAGATGAAGATAAGTGGTTATTATCAAGAATAAACAACACTTCAAGATATGTAACTAAAACAATGGAAAAATTTGACCTAGGATTAGCAGGACAAAGAGTTTATGAACTTATCTGGAATGAGTACTGTGACTGGTACATTGAGATTGTTAAAGGAAGATTGTACGGAGATGATGAAGAGGATAAGAAGGTTTGTAGATATGTTTTAACAAAAGGATTAAAAGATATGCTAAAGCTCCTACATCCATATATGCCATACATTACTGAAGAAATTTTCAGCTACCTTCCAAAAGAAAAGGGCGAAAAACTATTGATAAATGCATCTTGGCCACAGTTTACAGAAGAAGATATCTATACAGAAGAGGTGGAAACTTTAGAGTTTGCTATGGAAACCATCAAAGCTATTAGAAATATTAGGGCTGAGGCGGATGCCCCTCCAAGCAAAGTTCTTTCAGCATATATTCTAACAAATAAAGAAATGGAAGCACCTTCAAGATACATAAAGAGAATGGCAAATATTAAAGAAATTAGCTTAGTAGACTCGAAAGAAAAGGTTAGAGAAGATGTTTCATCTGCTGTAGTAGGAGGAGCTGAGATATTCATCCCACTGGAGGACCTACTTGATATGGAAGCTGAACTTGCTAGATTAGAGAAAGAAAAAACAAAACTAATAGGGGAAGTTAAAAGGGTAACTGGAAAATTAAGCAACGAAGGCTTTGTGTCTAAGGCTCCTGCAAAGGTTATTGAAGAAGAAAAAGCAAAGATGGCAAAATACCAAGACATGTTAAGCAAAGTTGAAGAAAGATTAGCAAAGCTAAGTAAATAAGTTCATGCAAATAAAGTTATGAATATTAGGTGTGAGGACAAGGTTTAATGAAAAACATAATAGAAAGAATTGGCGAGTTTAATCGATTTGGCAGTAAACTTGGACTAGATAGAATGGAAGGTATTCTTGAAATGCTAGGGAACCCGCAGGATGGCCTCAAGGTCATCCATGTAGGGGGGACAAATGGGAAAGGTTCTACTTGTAGATTTATCTACAGCGGGTTGATTGAAAATGGATATAAGGTAGGCTTATACAGCTCTCCATACATTGAACGATTTACTGAGAGGATAGAGATAAATAGAGAAGAAATTTCTGAGAAAGAACTAGAAGAAATAGGAAACCTTGTTATTACTACTGCTAATGAATATACTAAGAAAACGGGAAACCAACCAACTGAGTTTGAGATAGTAACAATTATGGCTTTTGTATACTTTGCAAAGAGGGAAATAGATTTTGTTATACTTGAAGTTGGCTTGGGAGGTAGAGGAGACTCTACTAATGTGATAAAGAAACCTTTAATTACAGCGATAACATCTATTTCATATGACCATATGGACAGGTTAGGGGAAACGCTTGAAGAAATATCATTTGAAAAAGCAGGAATAATAAAGGCTGGAGTTCCCGTGGTTGTGAATGTAACAGATATTCAAGCAAAACGACCAATTGCAAGAAAGGCTTATGAAGAAAATACACTGTTGTATGATATCAGTAAGATAAAATATGCGATAGTGGGCCAAAACTTGGAAGGTACAACTTTTAATGTAAATATTTTCGATACGGACTATAGTGATGTAAGGGTTTCTATGCTTGGTAGGCATCAAGTTGATAATGCATTGACAGCGTTGGCCTGTATTGAAATATTACGCAAAAATGGTATAATTAAGGTTCGTAGAGAAGAGCTTTATAGAGGCTTTGCAAAAGCTTCAAATAAGGGAAGGCTAGAGATATTAAACACTACTACACAAATTGTTCTAGACGGGGCTCATAATTTTGCAGCGTTTAAGAAGTTAAATGAAAACCTTAGAGAGCTTTTTCCTGGGATGAAACCACTTGTCGTTATAGGAATGTTAGAGGATAAAGTCACAGAAGAGGTTATGAGGGAAGTAGCTGATTTAGGTGAAGACTTTATTACAATAACTCCAAATTATAATAGAGCCTTAAATCATAAACTGCTAGAAGAGAAAATCTTAGACTTTGATGGGAAAAAAGTTGTTGGTGGAGGAAGTGTGGAAGAGGGTAAGGTGCTGATTAGAGAGCTAGGCTTAGAGTATGACTACGTAGTTGTAACAGGTTCACTTTACTACATAGGTGAGATGTTAGATTTTAGAATGTAAGTTTGTAAGAGGAGGAAGAAATGGCAAATAATAAAGTGTTATTTTTTTATAACCCAGTTTCAGGCAGCGGAATGTTTAAGCATAATATTGATGTAATTATAGAGAGATTTCAAAATGCAGGAATGCAAATTGTACCAGTAAGGGCAGCTAGAGGTGAAGCTTTAGATAGAGCCTTAAAGAATATGGATCAAAGCAAGTTTAGGCAGATAATAGCTGCTGGCGGCGATGGCACTATAAACATTTGTGTAAATTTAATGATAAAATACAATATAGATTTACCTTTAGCAATATTTCCGTCAGGAACTGCAAATGACTTTGCATACTATTTTGAGCTACCTACAGAGTTAGACAAAATGATAGATATAGCATTAGGAGATGTGCTTAGTTATGCAGATGTAGGCAAGGCAAATGAGCGATATTTTATTAATGTGACAGCCCTAGGGAATATGGTTGATGCAAGCCAGAGGACAGACCCGCAATTAAAGAATACCTTAGGTGTGGGGGCATATTACCTTAGAGGATTTATGGACGTTGCTACGTTGAAACCTATACCAGTTAAAATAACTACGGAAAATGGAGTTTATGAAGAAGAAATGTTCTTTATGCTAGTTATGAATGGAGAATCTGCTGGAGGGTTTAAAAAAATGTCACCAGGGTCTTTAATTGCAGATGGTAAACTGGATGTTATGCTATTTAGGAAAATGCCTAAAATAGAACTTGCACCTTTGTTAGTTAGTCTGCTAAATGGTAATCATGCAGATAGTAAACACGTTTTGTATTTAACTGCGGAAAAAATTCTAATAGAATCAACTGAAGATGTGCCAACAGATATAGATGGTGAAAAAGGAGACAAGTTACCAATTGAATTTTCTATACTGCACAAGCGACTTAGAGTATTCACTCAGAGGGAAATTATTTAATCCTTAATTAAGATATAGCAAGGAGAACAAGAAATGATTAAAGTATTCGAAGCACCAAGGGAAGACTATAGAGGGTTAATTGGATTTTTTGTTGACCATGGGCTTGAGTTTGATGGAAACGAAGAACTGACTGATGATATTTTAGGAATTTGGAAGGCTACGGATGGAGAGGATCTTGCAGGAGCAATAGTTCTTGCAAAAAGAGAGGGGAAATTCATCATTGATGGCCTTGCAGTAGAGCCTAGATATAGGGGAGAAAACCTTGGAGGCAAGCTATATAAGTTAGCCGAAGAGAAGGCTGCAGAAATGGGTGGTACCATGGTATATTTGGTAGCAAGGATACCAAAATTCTGGGCAAATACAGGATTTAGTTCTATTGAGAAAGAGGAGAAAGCACCAAATTTCTTTGAGTGTGAAACCTGCGACCAATATATGAAGACATGCTTCCCAGAAGTAATGAAAAAAACTATATAAGCTATTAAAAGTGTTTTATAGATATAAAAGGAGAATAGACATGAGAATAATCATAGATGGAACTGGTGGAGATCACGCGCCACAGGCAATAGTAGAGGGAGCGGTACAAGCTAGTGAAAAGACAGAACATCAGCTCACAATTATTGGTGACGAAGAAGCGATTAAAGCTGAGCTTGCTAAGCTTAACTACACAGGGGACAAGATTGATGTAATTCATGCCTCACAGAAAATAGAAAGTGAAGATGCCCCAGTAAAAGCTGTTAGAACAAAAAAGGATTCCTCTATTGTTAAAGGCCTTAATATGGTTAAAATGGGAGAAGCTGATATGTTTATTTCAGCAGGTAATACAGGAGCTTTGATGGCTGCAGGCCTGTTTATTTTAGGAAGAATTCAAGGCATTGATAGGCCAGCAATAGCTAGCATTTATCCAATCTTAGGGAAAAATCAGCCTGCTTTACTTGTTGATGCTGGAGCAAACTCAGAGTGTAAACCAAATAACTTACTTGAGTTTGCAATGATGGGTGCAATTTATCAAAATGAAGTTATTGGAATTGAAAACCCAAGAGTGGGGCTGGTGAATAATGGTACCGAGGAGAACAAAGGGAATACATTAACAAAAGCTACATATGGATTTCTAAAACAAAGTAAACTGAATTTTGTAGGCAATGTAGAAGCTAGAGAGGTGCCAAGAGGAGCATGTGACGTAATTGTTTGTGACGGTTTTGTTGGAAACGTTATTCTTAAACTAACAGAAGGGCTAGCTTTGAACATTGGAGCCTTACTAAAGCAAAAGTTCACAGATGGGGTGAAGGCTAAACTAGGAGCGCTATTCTTACTTGATAAAATGAAAGAAATTAAATCTGAATTTGATTATTCTGAATATGGTGGAGCTCCAATTTTGGGAGTTAAAGGCCCATTAATTAAGATGCATGGGTCTTCAAGTGCCAATGGCGTTAAGAATACAATTTTGAAAGCTATTCCGTTTATGGAATGTGGAGTTGTAAGCCAGATTGAAAATGCAGTTCTGGAAATAGAAGAAATTATTGGGGACAGCGCAGCTGACTAAAAGTAAATTGAAGGTGTGGAGGAGTGTTTTATGAATCAGCAGAAATTAGAATATAGAATAAATTACACTTTTCAAGATAAATCCCTTCTCGAAAAGGCTTTAACCCATGCTTCTATTGAGAATACTCAAAAAGATAAAAAAAGAGGGAAAGAATCAAACCAAAGATTAGAATTTCTGGGAGATGCAGTTCTAGATGCGATAATTAGCAATATTCTTTACCATAAATTAGAAAGCAAAAGCGAAGGAACATTGACTAGAATTAGATCTGGAATTGTTTGCGAAGAAGGATTATACAAAATAGGAATGGAACTCAACCTAGGAGAGTATATTAACTTGAGTTTTGGTGAGGAGAAGCTAGGGGGTCGCAAAAAAAAAGCTGTAATAGCTGACGCGGTCGAGGCACTTGTTGGAGCAATTTTTATTGACGCAGGTTACGAGAAAGCTAGTGAACTAATTGAGGATATCTTTAAGGAGTCTATTAACTATGTGATTGAGAAAGGATATACAAGTGACTACAAAAGTGCTTTACAAGAAAAGCTACAGCAAAAGTCAAACCACAAGACTGTTGAATCAAACCCAGAAACAATTGTAGCGGATGATATTAAGTATAATGTAATTAAAGAAGAAGGACCTGCTCATGATAAAACTTTTTATGTAGAAATAACAGTAAAAGGCGAAAGGCTTGGTGAAGGAGTAGGTAAGAATAAGAAAGAGGCGGAGCAGCAAGCTGCAAAAATGGTTTTGGAGAAAGGTGTGTAAATGCATTTTAAAAGAATAGAAATGCAGGGATTTAAGTCCTTTGCAGATCCTGTTGTAGTTGAATTCGATAAGGGAATAACTTGCGTAGTAGGCCCTAATGGCAGTGGAAAAAGCAATATTAGCGATGCTATAAGATGGGTTCTTGGAGAACAAAGCGCAAAGACTCTTAGAGGTGGTAAAATGGAAGATATCATCTTTGCTGGAACACAAACTAGAAAATCTAGGGGTATGGCAGAGGTGACCTTGGTAATTGATAATAGTAAAGGCCTATTAGACATAGACTATAGTGAAGTCGCAGTAACAAGAAGAATGTATAGGTCAGGTGAAAGTGAATATTCAATAAACAATAACCCTTGTAGAATGAAAGATATAAGGGAACTTTTTATGGACACTGGTATTGGTGTAGATGGGTACTCACTTATAGGACAAGGCAAAATTTCTGATATTATTAGTAATAAGGCGGAGAGTATTAGAGAAATTTTTGAAGAAACTGCTGGCGTTGTTATGTATAGAACAAAAAAAAGTAAAGCAGAATCAAAGCTGAAGGCTACTACAGATAATATGGACAGGGTTAATGATATAGTTTCAGAAATAGAGGGCAGAATTGATGGGCTTAAGGAAGACAGTGAAAAAGCTGAAGAGTATGTAAAACTCAGAGAAAGATATAAGGAATTAGAAATTAATATCACTTTAAAAAACATAGAGTCCATTGAAGAAAAAAGCCTTATTCTAAAAGAAGACATTAAGGAAATTCAAAAGACTGTTGAGGGAAAGAGAACAGAGAGAGCAGCCCTAGATGATATGCTTGCCGAACTTCAAGATAGCAACGAAAAGCTTGAAATAGAAGGAAACTCAGCAAGAGAAGATCTGATGAAAGCCGTAGAGCAAGCAGGGATTATTTCTAGTGAAAAAGAAATAAATGAAGAGCGTATTTTATCAAAAGAAAAGGATGAAATAAGACTAAAAAAAGAAGTAGAAGACATTGAACTTAGCATCTTTAAGGAAAAAGAAAATTTAGAAGCCCAAGAAGAAGCCCAAGAAGAAGCAATCAAAAGGGCAGCAAATTTGGAAGAGAATTTAAAGGAAAAAAGCCAAAGGTTTGAAAATATTTCTCAAAAAAACCAAGAAGATTTAAAAATAATAGACAGTGCCAAGTCAAAAATATTTGAGTTACATAATGAAATATCCAGAAAGAATAGTCAAAGGGATAGGCTTATTGAGCTAAGGGAAACAATGGAAACTCAAAAGGCTATGATAATTGAAGAAGAATCAGAAAAATCAGAAAACTTTAAAGACACAGAGTTAAATAAGTTAGTTCTTCAAAAGGAAAAAATGGTGCTTGAAGGTAAGTATGAGGAAATCATTAAAGCGGGCAGGGAGCTGAGAAAAACTCAGGAGCAATCGATTCTTAGAGAAAAAGAGAGCCAAACTAGAATAGAAAACCTTAGAGTAAAGATTGGACAGACTGTTGCAAGAAAGAAAACCATTGAAGAGATGGAGAGCAATTATGAAGGATATAATGGTGCTGTTAAGTTTCTTATGTCAGGAAGAAAAGATGGAATCGAAGGCGTTGTAGCTGAGTTAATCGAGGTGCCAAGTGGGTATGAAGTAGCACTTGAAACGGCACTTGGAGCAGGGCTTCAAAATGTTATTTGTCATAAAGATGAAGATGCAAAAAGGGCTATTAACCAGCTAAAGGAAAGAAAAGCAGGTAGGCTAACATTCTTACCAATAAACTCAATTAGGCCAAGAAGGAGAGAGAAAACAGACCTTTCAGACCTTAGAGGCTTTAAGGGGTATGCAGTAGACTGTATAGAGTTTAATCCTAAATATGAAAATGTTATGGAGCACCTACTTGGAAATGTTGTAATTGCAGATAATATGGATAATGCTATTGCAATGGCAAAAAAAGAAAGCAGGGTAAGATATGTAACCTTGGAAGGCGAGGTTATTAGCTCAGGCGGTGCAATAACTGGAGGAAAATATAAAAATAAAACAGCAAATATACTTGAAAGAAGAGCTGAAATTACGAAACTATCTGAAGAAGCAGAATCTTTGGAAAAAGAATTCGTGAAAGAATCACAGCAATTAGAAAACTTAAGGGAATTATTAAGCAGTATAGGTGGAAATATAGAAGAAAAAGCAGTTCAAGCAAGAACTGTAGAAAAAGAAGTAGATGACAAAAGCAATAAATTAACTGTTATTGGAGCTACTTTATCAGATTTTAAAGAAAGCAAAGAAAGAAGAGAGCAAGAACTTCAAAATATAGAAAGGCAGCAAGAAGAATTTGAAAAAGAAACGGAATTAATTAGTAGAGAAATTAAAACTGTAGAAGAAGAAAAACTTCAAACTGAGCAAAAAATAGAGGAGCTACTAAGCAAAACGGAAGCTGATAGAAAAGCAATAGGGGCTCTTGGAGAAGAAATCACTAAAGTCAGAATAGAACTTTCTAATAGTGAAACTGAAAAAAACAAGATACAAACCATATATGGTATCATAAAAGAGACATATGAAAACTTCCAACTAAGCAAAAAAGAGAAACTTGAAGAAATTGAGAATATTGAGAAGGAAAAACAGACATTCCTAGAAGGAAAAACAGATACAAAAGAAATTCTTGAAATATTATCAGCAAAAAAAAGCGAACTAGAAAAGTCAATTGAAAAAATCACTGATGAAAAAGCAAATAAAATGGCAATGCTAAATAAGGCAATAGAGGAAAAAGATCATCTAGATGCTGAAGCAGAAAGACTACAAAATCAAAAATATGAACTAGAAATCAAAGATGCAAAACAAGAAACTCAACTAGATAACTATAAAAACAAACTATGGGAAGAGTTTGACATATCATACATGGGAGCGCTCGAGTATAAAAAAGAAGACTTCATTATTTCTACTGCAATTAGAGAAAACAGAGAAATAAAGAACAGAATGAAAGAGCTGGGCGAAGTAAATATAGGCTCAATCAAAGAGTATGAAAGTGTAAAAGAAAGATATGACTTTTTAATTGAGCAAAGAGAAGATATTGAAAGTTCTGTAAATGAGCTTTCGAAAATAATTAAAGATATGGATAAAATCATAAAAACAAAATTCAAAGAAACCTTTGATCAAGTGGTAACTAATTTTGAAGTGATTTTTTCAGAGTTCTTTGGGGGAGGAACAGCAACTATTACAATTGATAATGAAGACAATCCCCTTGAAGCAGTAATTGAAATTAATGCACAGCCACCAGGAAAGCAGCTAAAGCATATCAACCTTCTTTCAGGAGGGGAAAAAACTATGACAGCAATAGCATTAATGTTTGCTGTGCTAAAGACAAAACCAACGCCGTGCTGTATACTGGATGAAATTGAGGCAGCCTTAGATGATGCAAATATTGAAATCTTTGCAAAGTATTTGAGAAAGTTTGAAGAAATTCAATTCACCTTGATAACACATCAGAAAGCTACTATGGAGCATGCGGATGTAATGTATGGTGTGACAATGCCAGAGCGTGGGATATCAAAAATATATTCACTAAAAATGGATAGAGATTAGGAGAAAAAGATGGAACTAGGAAAAAAGAAAGGCTTCTTTGGAAAGCTGTCTGAAAAAATTTCAAATGTTATCATGTCTAGAACTGAGGTAGACGAAGAGTTTTTAGAAGAAATTGAAGAAGTTCTTATCATGTCAGACATTGGCATTGATACTACGATGACAGTTATGGAAAGGTTAAGAACTGAGATTAAAGATAATTTTATCTCAAAACCAGAGCAAATAAAAAGCCATTTAAAGATGATTCTGGGAGAACTTATGGATAAAGGAGAGGCTTCAAAAATCGCATCTAATTATCCAATAGTTATATTGGTTATAGGTATTAACGGATCGGGGAAAACAACAACCATTGGAAAGCTTGCTGCAAAGTACAGTAGAGAAGGCCATAAGGTCATGCTTGCCGCAGCGGATACTTTTAGAGCGGCTGCTAGCAGTCAACTGTCAATCTGGGCAGAGAGAACAGGTGTGCCTATTGTAAAACATACAGAAGGAGCAGATCCTTCAGCAGTCATCTTTGATGCTATTGCATCAGCAAAAGCTAAGGGGATAGATGTATTAATTTGTGATACAGCAGGAAGACTGCAAACTAAAACGAACCTAATGGAGGAGTTAAAGAAAATGAGCAGCATTATTGGCAGGGAGTTTCCAGAGGCAATGCAGGAAACTTTGCTTGTTCTTGATGCAACAACTGGCAAGAATGCAATTTCTCAAGTTGAAGAATTTTCGAAAATTTCCGAGCTTACAGGGTTAGTTATTACAAAATTAGACGGTACAGCAAAGGGAGGAATTGCAATTACGATTGCAGACCAATACGATATTCCAATTAAGCTAATTGGAATTGGAGAAAAAGTAGACGATCTTAGGGAGTTTGACGCAGCAGAATTTGCAGGAGGTATATTTGATGAGTAAACCAATAGTGGCCGTAGTAGGAAGGCCAAATGTAGGAAAATCGACATTCTTTAATAGGATAGTAGGCGAGAGGGTTTCAATTGTTGAAGATACCCCAGGAGTTACAAGAGATAGAATTTATGCAGAAGCTGAGTGGAGTGGAGTTCACTTTGCATTAATTGACACTGGCGGGATTGAGCCAGATTCAGAGGAAATAATCCCAGCACAGATGAGAGAACAAGCTGAAATTGCCATGGATACAGCAGATGTAATACTGTTTATCGTTGATGGGAAAGACGGGCTGACCCACTCAGATAAAGATGTAGCGAGAATGCTAATGCATACAGGGCGAAAAGTAATCCTTGTAGTAAACAAGGTAGATACAGCTAATTTGCCTGATGACTTTTATGATTTTTACGAATTAGGTTTAGGGGAACCAATTCCTATTTCATCAGCAAATATGCTAGGGATTGGAGATCTTTTAGATGTAGTAATTGAAAGTCTTCCAACTCAGGATGGAGAAGAAGAAGAGGATT
>CAYJFM010000023.1:0-12428 GCA_964369805.1 uncultured Oscillospiraceae bacterium | reverse complement strand
GAAAACCAAATGTAGGAAAATCTTCGCTTGTAAACAAGCTGTTAGGAGAAAACAGGGTAATCGTATCTCCTATAGCAGGTACAACGAGGGACTCAATTGACACTCCATTTGAACATAATGGAGAAAAGTATACACTTATAGATACTGCAGGCATAAGAAAAAGAAATAAAGTAAACGATATGCTTGAAAAATATAGCATCGTTAGAGCTGTAGCGGCTATTGAAAGATGCGATGTTTGCCTATTAATGATTAGTGGGGAAGAAGGAGTTTCTGAGCAGGATAAAAAAATTGCAGGTATTGCCCATGAAGCAGGTAAAGGAATAATAATAGCAATAAACAAATGGGACTTAGTTCAAAAAGAAACGAATACAATGAAGCAGTTCAAAGAAAGACTAAAAGTAGAATTTCCATTTATGTCATATGCACCATCGATTTTCATTTCTGTACTTGAAGGCCAGAGGGTCAATCAGGTGTTAGAAATGTCAAAAGTTGTAGCAGAAAAGCGTAAAATGCGGGTGCCAACTGGTCAACTAAACAGTCTAATCGCAGATGCTGTAATGATGAAAAACCCACCTTCAGACAAAGGGAAAAGGTTGAAAATCTATTATGGTTCACAAGTGGGTATAGAACCACCACTGTTTTCGTTCAAGGTGAACTCAAGGGAGTTAATGCATTTCTCGTACTCTAGATATTTGGAAAATAGAATTAGAGAGGCTTACGGCTTTGAAGGAACGTCGATTAAATTTGTATTTAGAGAGAAGAACGAAAAGGAAGACTAAGAAATGACAATAACTGTATCAATGGTGTTACTAATTATAGGTGCGTATTTAATAGGTAATATTTCACCGTCAATACTTCTTGCTAGAAGACAAAAAATTGATATTAGAAATGAGGGAAGTGGAAACGCTGGAACCACTAATGCTTTAAGAGTTTTAGGAAAGAAGGCAGCAGTAATCACCCTTATAATAGATATTCTTAAGGGAACTATAGCAGTTCTAATTGCTAATTATATAGGGGGAGGATTTACTGCAGAACTTTGCACAGTTGCTGTTTTTGCTGGGCATGTATGGCCAGTAATATTTGGGTTCAAAGGTGGCAAAGGCGTGGCAACATGCTTTGGTGCGCTTATGGGATTGAACCCATTGTTAGGACTGTCTGCATTAGGTGTAGTTGCTCTTGGAGTGCTAGTTACAAAGAGAATGTCCGCAGGATCAATTATAGGGGCCTTAAGCTTTCCTTTATTAGCATATTTCTTACAACCTACTTTCATAATAACTGGAAGCATAATGGCAGCTATAGTAGTTATTAAGCATAGAGCTAATATTGTGAGAATGATAAAAGGTGAAGAACCAGCATTATTTGGAAAAAACAAACCCCAAAAAAAGAAACAATAGGAGGACGAGGTATGAGCCTAAGTAATAATGAGACTCAAGAAGTGCAGAAAAAGAATATTGCAGTTATTGGCGGAGGTAGCTGGGGAACAGCCCTTGCAATAACATTAAGCGACAAGGGACATAATGTTAGAATTTGGGATATTGATGGGGAGCAAGTGGAGAACCTGAAAAAAGACCGCGAAAATAAAAGGTACCTACCTGGCATCCCTTTTGGAGAGACTTTAAATGCTGTAGAGTCTGTTGGAAAAGCTATTAAAGATGCAGATATAGTGCTATTTTCAGCGCCTACCCAAGTGTTTAGAAGTGCATTTACAAATGCCTTACCTTTTCTAAGAGATGATATGATAATTGTAAACGTAGCTAAGGGAATTGAACAAAAGACTCTTATGAGAATCTCCGAAATTGCAGAGGAAATTAAGCCAAATGTTAAGTTTGTAGCTCTTTCTGGACCATCTCACGCAGAAGAAGTAGGTAAAAAGTTACCAACAGTAGTAGTGGCAGCCTCTAAGCAGATCGAACTTGCAGAAGAAATTCAGGATGTATTTATAACAGATAGATTCAGGGTATATACTGCAGAAGATGTTATTGGTGTTGAACTTGGCGGTGCAATTAAAAATTCAATAGCGCTAGGGGCTGGAATATCTGATGGTATGGGATTTGGCGACAATGCAAAAGCCGCATTAATGGCAAGAGGTATTGCAGAAATGAACAGGTTAGGATTAGCTTTAGGAGCAGATATGCAAACATTTGCAGGATTGACTGGCGTGGGGGATCTTATTGTTACCTGTACTAGTATGCATTCTAGAAATAGAAGGTGTGGAATATTAATAGGAGAAGGTATGACACCAAGTGAAGCTACTAAAGAGGTAAAAATGGTTGTAGAGGGAATGTTTACCACAGAAGCTCTTTACGGTCTTGCGCAAAAAGCAGGTGTGGAAATGCCTATAATAGAAGGTATATACAAAGTTATAAATGGAGAAATAACGGCACTTGAAGTAGTTGGAACTTTGATGGGCAGGGATAGGAAGAGCGAATAATATGAACAAAGGTTTTTACATTCAAACTTTTGGATGTCAAATGAATGAAAGGGACTCAGAAACCCTAGCAGGAATGCTTATACAATTAGGATATCAGGCTGTAGAAAATAAAGATGACGCAGACGTAGTAATAATTAATACTTGTAGTGTTAGGGATAATGCGGATCAAAAATTCTATGGAACATTAGGGCAATTTAAGAAAACCAAAGAGAGTAGGCTTTCAGAGGATAGAGAATATGTTGTATGTGTTTGTGGATGTATGATGCAGCAGCAGCATATTGTGGATACAGTAAAGGATAGCTATCCGTGGGTTGATATAATTTTTGGAACCCATAACATTCACAACTTCCCTACATTGCTAGAAGCCGTAAGGGCAGAAAAAAAGCGTGCAATTAACGCAAAGGGAGGGATTGTAGAAGTCCTTGATGATGGTGAGGGGATTGTGGAAAACCTTCCAGTAAAAAGAATGTATGAGCATAAAGGCTTTGTAACAATTATGTACGGGTGTAATAATTTTTGCACTTATTGCATAGTTCCTTACACAAGAGGAAGAGAAAAGAGCCGGCAAAAAGATGAAATTATTAGAGAAATCAAAGAGCTTGTTGATGGAGGCTGCAAAGAGGTTACTTTGCTAGGCCAAAATGTCAATTCCTATGTGGATGAAGAGACAACATTCACAGCGCTTTTAGAAGCAATCGAGCTAGAAACAGGTATTGAGAGAGTACGTTTTATGACATCACACCCAAAAGACCTGTCAGATGAGTTAATTGACTTTTATGGTAAATCAAAGAAATTATGCGAAGGTATACATCTGCCAGTGCAATCTGGAAGCAATGCTGTGCTAAAAAGAATGAACAGAAAGTATACAAAGGAAAGCTATCTTGAACTACTAGAAAAGCTAAAAGCACAAAATGAAAACTTTGCAGTTTCGACGGATATTATAGTAGGTTTTCCAGGGGAAAGCGAAGAGGATTTTGAAGAAACACTAGACCTTGTAGAAAGAGCACAGTTTGATTCTGCTTTTACATTTATTTATTCAACAAGAAAAGGGACCCCCGCAGAAAAATATGAGGATCAAATCCCAGAAGAAATAAAGCACGAAAGATTCAATAGGCTAGTTGATAAAATAAATCATATCTCGTTAAAAAAGAACCTAGCTAGAGTAGGAAAGGTAGAAGAAGTTCTGGTAGAAGGAGAAAGCAAAAATAGTAAAGGGCATACTACAATGACAGGGAGAACAGGGCAATTTAAAATTGTAAACTTCCCATTGCCACAAGGGCTAGAAAAAACTGACCTTATTGGTAAAATTATGAAAGTAAAAGTGACTGAGGCAAATACTTTTAACCTAACTGGAGAACTTGATGCTCGTGAAGGGTTGGAATTTTAGCAAGTAATAACCAAAATAAGACAAAACGGATAAAATTTCTTACACCTAAAGTGTGAATTTTATCCGTTTTTAATTTTCAGGATAGCTATGTCTTGGCGCCCAAGAGGATTTAATCTGCAGGTTCCATATTTACACCTATTTCATCAATCCAAATGTTCTTTACTCCATCTACAGCTGCAGTGTAATATGCAGCCTGAACTTCACCAGTGCCTACATTAATATGAAAAACTAAGTTATTTTTTGAAGCTATCTTAGATTGATTAATATCCATAATTGCATACCAGGATTTTAATGCTGCATCGTACTTAGCAGTGTACCCCATAGTGCCTATAATCAATTTCTGTACGTTTTCTAAGCTTTCGATTTTTGCTGAGCCATAGCCTGATGGTTTTCTCCAGCTTTCGGAGACTTCTCTAACAATTAGCCAATTTTTGTATTTAGAGTTATCAGCATAACCTGTACACCACATAACTTCTACGATTGCATCAGATGGAAGCTCAGACTGGGAAAGAGAGATTGCTAACTTTGTAGCTGTGATTAGGTTAGTTGCAACTTGCAAATCACTTGTTTCCTTAGCTTCTTCCACATATCCTGTAACTGTAGGTATAGTAATTACTGCTAAAATAGATATAATTGCTATTACAACAATTATTTCCATTAAAGTAAATCCTTTATTTCTTTGCATCTTTATATTACCTCCTAAAAACAGATAGATTTTATACTACGCAATACCATCAATTATATGACGATATATGTCAATATATAGTTAATATTAAATATGGGATAGAGAATTAATAGACTCTACCCCAATATATTTTCTAATTTATCTGACTTATACTTTAATATGTTTAGGGACAACAACCTCGCGGTGCTTTTGTCTATGTTTCTTCATTTCATACATACGCTTATCCCCTAGGTTTATAAGAGAATCTGCGGACTCTCCATGTAGATGCGGGCTAAAGACAAGCCCGTAACTAGCTGAAGTTAAATAAGACTTATTGTTATTCTTCGCAATATTCTCAATTTCTGTATAAGCCTGAACTACACGAGAGTTAACTTCCATTTCTGAGGTATAAGCTCCTACAACTAGAATTTCGTCTCCTCCATAGCGTCCCACTTCAGAATTATGAAAATAGTTTTGTATAATATTTGCTGCCTCAGTGATATAAAAATCTCCTTCGTTATGCCCGTATTTATCATTAACGTACTTCAAGCCATCAATATCAAAGAACACAAGAAAAACCTTTCCTTTTATATTTAAGAGCTTATTAAAGTTTTCAATAAACTGATCCCTACTTAACATTTTTGTCAGAGAATCAGTAGAAGCCTCCTGCTTAAGAGCATCCAATGCTTTACGAGTTTTTTGATTTATTGACTCGGACTCTTTAAACTCTTTTGCAACCAATCTTAAAGCAGCAAGGTGATATGCATAAATTATAAAAATTGCAAAAGCCAAAATAAACATAAGGCCAGAAATAATATAATAGATCATCAAATTACTATCAACTGTAGCGATGTTGGCAGTAGTAGATAGTAGAATAATCGATAAATATACTACGGAAAAAACTCCTGACAGGAACAAAATGTTCTTGCGGTCAGACAAAATCGTGTCTAAATAAATCTTAGATAGTAATTTCCTAGCAACTGCTATTGTATTACTAGAAAAAGCGCATGCAAGAAGCAAAACTAATAAAAAGTAGACCTTATTTGAAAGAACCACAGTAGGGTTAGCACCAGCCCAAAGAGATATAACCCCTATAAATGCTAGTCGCTTTGCAAATAGATTTAAAGAAAAAGTTAAGGCTATGTAAAGAGCTGTTTGGAATTGCAATTTAAATATTAAAATAAATTCAGCCAGTAAGAGCAGGAAGAACAATATTGCAGCAAAAGCTTCTTTTCCAACATCAAAAAACTGAATATACACAAGCCAGAAAAGGAGGTTGACTAAATAGCTAGCCGCGCAAAGCTGTAGCTTATTATCATTATAATTGAATATATAAGATGCATAAGAAAAGAAAATGTAGTGATAAATTGCATATATCAATGCTAAACCGATGTACCATAGTAACATTATGAGTTCCCCCTTTCATGTGAATAGAATGACTCTTTATTTTGTCGCATATTAGTATCAGCAAGAGAAAGGATAGAATCCACGCCTTGATTTTTTAGTACTGTATCTACAAATACTGTACCAACACTAGCAGAGACAAGGAATTCTTCTTTCTCATTAATTTCAGAAATGTTTTCATGGAAACGAGATAATATGGATTCAGCAATGCCTTCAGAATCACCGACAGCAATTACTACAAACTCATCCCCACCTAATCTAGCTACGATATCATTTTCTCGTACTGCGTCAGACAAGGCAGTAGAAACATTAACAATCAATCTATCTCCAGCTTCATGTCCGTAGGCATCATTTGTAAACTTAAGTGCATTTACATCGACATATAATATGCTAAAGTTAGTAAACTCCATTGTAGTTAGGTCTTCGAGTAACTCCATTGCATATTTTCTGCTATATACACCTGTTAGGGAATCTTTTTCAATTTTTTTATCAAGCATGGCTTTTGCGTCTTCTAAGTGCAAGCGTTCAATTTTAGAAGCGTCAGTTTTCCGTTGATAGAAAGAAACACTAGTAAGAGAAACACCATATGAAAAGAGGAAGTAAAACCCACCGAGAATAAAGAAAGAGGTAGTAATGCTTAGCAAAAGCTGCTCTTCAAAATACACATCAGTTAATATTAGCTTCACATAAAGAGATGCGTATATAATCGCAGCTATAATTGAAGCGAGCAGCATCACTGAATACTTCGGAAGGGATGTTATTTGCTGAATCTGTTGTGGATTGAAAAATTTTATAACAATTGGCTGAACAAATACAGAAAGGGAAAAACAAGTAAGAAAAACCACCAAGAACCCATATTCTGGATGAGAATATAGTGTAAAAGGTGAAACCTTGAGAGCAAAGCTAAAAATTGAAATTACTAAAATGTTGACAGCAGCTATATTCATTGTAAAAATCGCTGAACCGCAGAATGACTGAATGAGCTTTGACTTAGAGATTAATTTAAACTCAATACCCAAAACAATTAAGATAAGAGCATATAGGAAATAAAGAGGAATATCTAGGTGCATATATCCTACAAATAAAGCTGTATTGATAAAAGCTAACAAGTAAAAGGTAAGAAGGTTTTGCGACCCCTTAATAAGAACCTTACCTGCGTATTCAAGAATTGTAATCTGATATATGTAAAATACACCAAGTGTGATAATCCCCATTGCATAGTTTTCCATATGAACCACCTCGAAATATTATTAAATAAGTTAATCTGTTAATATTATAATCAGTATAGCATAATTTGCAAAATTTACCATAGAGTATTTAGATTTCAACTATGTGAATTATGTGTGATTTAGGTTGAAATATGAATGTAACTAGCCAAATACACTACAAATGTGAAAAATAGGTGAATGGTTGAAAAGGGTAGATGGATATGATAAAATCTACCTATTGGTAGGTAGTTCCTTAGTTAGTGACTAATTGGCAACAGTGATATGAAACAATATAGAAAAGTTAGGAGGAATAATGGGAGACACTAAGAGGAAAATACTAATGGCTATGGAGCAATTAGTAATTGAAAAAGGATACGACAGAGCATCCATGGGCGAACTAGCTGAGAGAGTTAATATAAAGAAAGCATCTATATATTACCATTTTGCTACAAAAGAAGAAATCTTTGTAGCTCTAGTGGAGGGGTGCGTTGATGCAATGTATAAATCAAACGAAGATAAGATGCAGTTTATTGATACAAAGGAAAAATACTTGGCTTCATTTTTATTTTTTGCAAAAGATATGATAGAAGCTTTTAGTAGCAACCCCGAATACCGTAAGTTGTATGCAGAAATTGGAATACAAGCTGAAAGGATTGAGGCTATTGCTAATGTTGCAAAAAAATCAGAAAAAAACCTTTATGAAGGCATGGAAAAATATTACAACTGGGGTAAGATGTTAGGCGCATTACCTAAAGAATTTGATGTGGAAAAATCTTCTCAAATTACGATAATGATGCTCGAATCTTCATGCAAAGGAACTTGGAAATTCGGAAATTTTGAATATATAGAAGCGTGGGATTACTTTGCTAAGAAGTTACTTGCTTAAAAAACAGTGATATAATACGAGAGGAGAAAAAATGTTATCAAGATATAGCGTAAAAAAACCGATGACAGTCTTAGTTGCTGTGATTTTAGTAATAATGTTAGGGGTAATTTCTTTTACAAGATTATCAACGGATCTACTTCCGAGTATGGATCTTCCATATGTCATTGTAATGACGACTTACCCAGGAGCAAATCCAGAAAAAGTGGAAGAGACTGTAACGAAACCAATTGAACAGTCGCTATCAACTGTATCCGGTTTGGAAAATATAACAAGTACTTCATCAGAAAATTCCAGCACGGTTATACTGGAATTTGGATTTGATACCAATATGGATAGTGCTATTATTGAGGTGAATAGCATGGTAGATATGATAGAAGGAAGCCTTGAAGAAGGAGTAATGGCTCCTATGATCATAAAAATGAACCCAGATATGATGCCTATTATGATTTTAGGTGCTGACTACGAAGGGTTAGATTCTAAGGATGCGACAAAAGATTTAGAAGAGAACATAATTCCTGCCATAGAAAGAGTAGATGGAGTGGGGGCAGTTACTGCTATGGGGTTAGTCGAAGAGCAGCTACATATAACACTTGATAATAATAAAATTGATCAAATTAATGAAGACTTTCTTGCTAGCATTGATAGTGAGTTAACTGTCGCAGCGGCAGCGATTTCCCAAGGAGAGCAACAACTAAAGGCACTGCAAGAAGAGATAGCTGAAAAATCAGATGAAGGGAATGCCCAGATGACGTATGGGCAAAAGCAAATTGTAAGTGCAATAGCGCAAATTGAGACAGGAATCACAAGCCTAGAAAGTGCAAAAACACAGTTAGAAATTCAAAAAAGTGATTTAGCTACGCAAAAAGAATTGCTGGAAGCTGTCTATGAATCAGGGGGGAGTGTTGACACAGACCTAAAAGCACAAATTGATGCATTAACAGCTGGAATAGCAGGTCTTCAAACGCAAATTGATGCGCTCCAAACAGAAATAAATAGCTTTAGTACACAAAAAACAGAACTGGAAGAAAGTTTAATAGATACAAGCGCAGGACAGACATCCATGAACCTGGAGATAATTCAAGCGCAGACAGAAATAGCAATTCAACAAGCTAATTTAGAAACGCAAAAAGCTGAATTCGAAACCCAAAAGGAAGAAGCTCTAGCTAGTGTGGATATGGGAGAAATGCTAAGCGCAGAAATGATTAGTGGCATTTTAGCAGCGCAAAATTTTTCAATGCCAGCAGGATATATACAAGATGGAGATGAAGAATTTTCTTTAAAAATAGGAGAGGCGTTTACTACAGAGGAAGAAATTAGAAACTTGGTAATAATGGATACTCCTGAAACTGGGAAAATTTACTTGCATCAAGTAGCAGAGGTATCTTTAGAGGATAAAAAAGAAGACCTATATGCAAAGATTAACGGTAATGATGCAATAATATTATCTATTCAAAAACAGGGGACAGCATCTACAGCTGATGTATCAAAGGCCGTAAATGAAGAAATTGAAAGTCTAATGTCTGCTAACCCAAGTCTTAGCTTAACATCCTTAATGGACCAAGGAATATATATAGATATAGTAATAGATTCAGTATTAAATAACCTTATTTTAGGTGGAATCTTTGCTATCTTTGTACTATTCTTGTTCTTGCGAAATATAAGGCCGACTCTTGTTGTGTCATTTAGCATACCTATTAGTATTATGTTTGCTATAGTGCTAATGTATTTTTCTGGAGTAGATATAAACATAATATCTTTGGCAGGCTTAGCTCTAGGAGTGGGGATGCTAGTAGATAATAGTATTGTTGTAATTGAAAATATATTTAGATTAAGAAGCCAAGGAGTAGAGGTTAAAAGAGCCGCTGTGCAAGGGGCGAAAGAGGTAGCAGGCGCTATTACGGCTTCTACATTAACTACAGTGTGTGTGTTCTCACCAATACTTTTTACAGATGGATTATCCAGACAATTATTTGTGGACATGGGGCTTACTATAGCATATTCATTGTTAGCTAGTTTGGTAGTAGCGCTTACCTTAGTGCCATCCTTAAGCTCTACTCTTTTAAGTAAGGAAATGAAAAAGCCAGGGAAAATTTTCAATAAGTCTATTGACATATATACTAATTTATTAACAAAGGCTCTTAGGAGAAAAGTAGTGATTCTAATATCTGCATTACTTTTACTTGTTGCAAGTGGTGTAATTGCAACTCAAACTGGATTATCGTTTATCCCAGAATCTGATAGCACAGAAATGACAGCTACAATTTCTGTGCCGCCGGAAACAACAACGGAAGAGTCTAGAGATATAACCGACCAAATTGTTTCTGATATTGAAACAATTGAGGACGTAAAAACAGTAGCAGCTATGGAAGGAAGCTCTATGGGCATGGGGGGAGGATCGACCAGCCTCTATATATTATTGAATGAAGATAAAAATAAAACTAGCCAAGAGGTAGCTGTAGAAATTGCAAACTTAACTAAAGATTACCCAGCCACTATAGAAGTTTCTGGATCGTCTATGGATATGTCAGCGATGACAGGTAGTGGAATTGTCGTAAAATTAGAAGGGGCTGATCTTGACACTTTAATTCAACTGTCAAAGGATGTAAAGTCTGAACTTTCAGAAATTGAGGGTGTAACAGAAGTATCTAATGGTATGGAGGATGCAGCAAAAGAAAAAAGAATAATTGTAGATAAAGATGAAGCGGCGAAGTATTCACTCACGGTAGCACAGGTATATCAGGAAATAACCGAAGCATTGTCAATGGAAACCGAATCCACAATCGCCACACTAGATTCTGAAAACACATCAATTATAGTGATAAACGATCAAGAAGATGAAGTAACCTATGATGAGCTCTTAGAATATACTTTCACAACTACAGCAGTTGATGGAGGCGAGGGCAAAGAGGTAAAATTAGATGACATTGTGACATTTGAAGAGGGAGAAACACTAAGCTCTATTAATCATGAAAACATGGGAAGAGTTTTAAATGTAACTGCAAGTGTGGAAGATGGATACAACATTGCATTAGTGAGCAGGGATGTTGAGACAGCTTTGGAAGGGTTCCCGCTACCTGATGGATACGAATTAAGTTTTGATGGTGAGAATGAATCTATTATGGAAACAATGTCAGACTTAGTGCTAATGATTTTAGCTGCAATGGTATTTGTATACTTAATTATGGTAGCTCAGTTCCAATCACTTCTGTCTCCTTTCATAGTAATGTTTACAATGCCGCTAGCCTTCACAGGTGGTTTCTTGGCATTAACCATAACAAGGCAGGATTTAAGTGTCATCTCCATGTTAGGGTTTGTAATGCTTGCAGGTATAGTTGTAAACAATGCTATAGTATTTGTTGACTATACAAACCAATTAAGAGGGGCAGGCATGGAAAAGCAAGAAGCTTTAGTAACTGCGGGATCAAGAAGACTAAGGCCTATAGTGATGACTGCAATGACAACTGTCTTAGGTTTATCGACCTTGGCCCTTGGAGTAGGGCAGGGAGCTGACATGATACAGCCAATGGCTATAGTAGTAATTGGCGGATTAATATACTCAACCATCCTCACGTTGTTTATAGTCCCAATCATGTATGACATTTTCTACAGAAAAGAGTTTAAAATAATTAGTGATGCTGAACTTGATGCGCAAATTGACGGGAAGACATTAGTGTCTGAAGCGGAACTTGATAATGAAGAGCATAAATATCACGATAAAGTTGAGGAGGTATTACATAAAAAAATAGATGAAAAGGTGCTAGGACAAGCGGAGGCTGATAAAAGAGAATAAAGTAAGGAGAGAAGAAATGAAAGTAAAGCTTTATACAAGGCAGAGTGCAGAATCATATGAAATCTTGAAAAAAACAGGAAAGTTTAGCTCTACAAGAGAACATTTGAAAAATTACTTTACTGATATAGCGGAGCATATTTTAAATCCATATGATTGGTTAGTAAAGGAAGTTGAAGAGAGGCTTCCTGGGAGAGGAAAAGTAGAATACCCTATTTGGTGTGCCATTAGAGAAAAAGATTGCTGGCTTCCTATTGAAGATACGGTGGTGTATGAAATTGAAATAGAAGAAAGCGAAGTGCTATACTTCTGTGATGGATTGTGGGATTATGCGCTGAATACTAGCTACTTGCCCGCGGATGAAAAAGATGCAAAGCGATATAAAGAATTCTTAGACAGCATTGGCCGTAAAGGAGCCTATGAATTTTTCTTGCCAAAATATAAAGGTAAATTTCCAAGAGAAGAAGCAGAGGTAAGAGATAGCTGGAAAAGGATATTCTTAAATCCAGACGTGTCAAAAAGCACTACTAAAGCTTTCATTTGGGAAATAAACTTTGAAAATGTAATAAAAGTACATGAATATAAATAGAAAAAATAAAAAAAGAGCAAAAACCATTTGACAGAGTAAAAGAGGTGTGGTATTCTATGGTTCGTGTGCTAA
>CAYJFM010000022.1:32155-33856 GCA_964369805.1 uncultured Oscillospiraceae bacterium | reverse complement strand
GGATTAGCTGTAAAAGAAGGCTTTCTTCGTACTGCTGCCGGTTACGGGTTTTACAATACAAGTGTATATACATTTGAAAAGCTAAAGGCAGACCCCGATAACATTAAAGAAAATTTCGATGCTTACATCAATGGTTTTTCAGACAATGTAATTGATATTTTAGCAAATATGGGATTTTATGCTCAAATTGAAAGAATGGCTGATGCCGGGGTTTTATATCAAGTAATCAGTGATTTTTGCTCTGATAAAGCTGATTTTAGACCTAATGTTATATCTGCTGTTGACATGGGATATGTTTTTGAAGATCTTGTACAGCGTTTTTCTGAAAGCTATGACGAAGAAGCAGGAGCCCATTTCACAAGTAGAGATATTATTTATTTGATGTGTGATTTACTAACCGAAAACGCCGACTTCACTACAGAAGAATCAGAGCCTAAAACAGTATACGATATGACAATGGGAACAAGCCAAATGCTGACTTGTATGGAAGAGAGAATCAAAGCATTAGACGATGATGCACAAATTATTTCTTTCGGACAAGAGTTCAATCCTTTCACTTATGGTATCGCAAAGGCTGATATGTTAATCAGAGGTGGAAACCCTGACAATATGCAATTTGGTAACACATTAAATGATGATAAATTTACAGGCTATACCTTTGATTTTTGTATTTCCAATCCTCCGTTTGGCATTGATTGGAAACGCGAATCTAAAGATGTAGAAAAAGAGCATAAAAAAGGTGATGCAGGAAGATTTGGTGTTGGACTTCCGGCAAAAAGCGATGGGCAAATGCTCTTTATGCTCAATGGTTTAGCAAAATTAAAAGACACCGGACGTATGGCAATTATTCAAAACGGTTCTTCTTTATTTACCGGTGATGCCGGAAGTGGTCCAAGTGAAATCCGTAGATATATTATAGAAAATGATTGGTTAGATGCAATTGTCGGACTTCCTAATAACAGCTTTTATAACACAGGTATCGCCACCTATATTTGGATTGTTACAAAAGATAAGCCGGAGAACCGTAGAGAACAAGTACAACTTATTGATGCATCGAAAATGATGGAACAACGAAGAAAAGCTATTGGTAATAAACGTTTTGATATCACTGACGATTGCAGAAATATTATTGTTCAGGCTTACGGAGAATTTCAGAATAAGACCTACGAATTAGGTGACAAAACATTGGAAAGCAAGATTATTGATTGCGTAGATTTTGGCTTTAATAAAATTACCGTTGAAACACCTACACTTGATGAGGACGGTAAGAAGGTAATCAAGAACAAAAAGCCTGTGCCGGACACAAAAAAACGTGATACAGAAAATGTACCACTGAATGAAGATATTGATGTATATTTTAACAGAGAAGTAAAACCTTATAATCCCGATGCATGGATAGATAAAAACAAAACAAAACCGGGTTATGAAATACCATTCACACGCTATTTTTATAAATATGAAGCACCCGAAAAAAGCGATGCAATTGCAAGCCGTATCACTGTGCTTGAAACCGAAATCAATAACAGTTTGAAAAGCCTGTTTAAAAAGGACGGTGAATAAAATGCGTGAAATGAAAGATAGTGGTATTGAATGGATTGGAGAAATACCAAAGGATTGGGAGGTATGCAAGCTAAGGGTATTAGGTGATTTCACTGCGAGTGGCATTGATAAAAAAACAAACGAAGAAGAAGTGTCTGTCAG
>CAYJFM010000022.1:28486-32133 GCA_964369805.1 uncultured Oscillospiraceae bacterium | reverse complement strand
TTATCAATTATGTTGATGTATATAGAAATAAAAATTTATTATTGCAAGAAAAAGAATATATGTTAGTTACAACTACTCCCGAAAAGGCAGAGGAACATCAGGTGTTAGAAGGCGATCTGATTTTTACGCCAAGTTCTGAAACTGTAGAGGAGATAGGTGTTTCTGCATTAGTTGATGAATTTTTACCTAACACTTGTTTCAGCTACCATGTTCTCAGATTTCAATTCAAAAGAAATGTTGTTAAAAATTACAAAAAATATTTATGCAATAATCATTATGTGAAAAATTATTTTTCAAAAAAAGCAAGTGGAAGTATAAGAAAAACTCTTAACAGAGATGATTTCAAGGAGGCCAAAGTTATACTTCCGTCAATCTCCACCCAACAACGCATAGCTGACTACCTCGACAAGCATTGTGCCGAGATTGATGTTGCAATAGAAAAAACAATGACAACGATTGACGAATATAAGAAATTAAAACAGTCGATTATTACAGAGGCTGTTACAAAAGGTTTAAATCCTAATGTGACAATGAAAGATAGTGGTATTGAATGGATTGGAAAAATACCCGAACATTGGCAACTTAAACAATTTAGACATATATTGCAAGAACGAAACGAAAAGAACTCACCTATTAAATCTACCGAAAGATTATCTCTATCCATAGATTTAGGTGTCACATTATATTCAGAGAAAACCACTAACCTTGATAGATATAAAGATGACTTCGAACAATATAAATTAGCATATGAGGGTGACTTGGTTATGAATAGCATGAATATGATAGTTGGAGCCACAGGAGTTTCTGAATATTTCGGTTGCATCAGTCCTGCTTACTACACATTTTATGATAACTCTAATGATCATGCAACAGCCAAGTTTTGCGAACACATATTCAGAAGCAAAACTATGATGAGAGTTCTTTTTAGCATGGGAAAAGGTATCTATGCTATACAACGAGGCGATGATAGAATAAATACTTGCCGATTAAAAGTTTCAAAAGATGATTTAAAAAGTATGATACTGCCTATACCGTCTATACAGGAGCAGAGAGAGATACTTAAACATATTGAAAAACAATATGCCGATATAGACAACATCATCGCAAAAAAACAAACCATTATCACCGAACTTGAAAGCTACAAAAAATCACTTATCTATGAGTGTGTAACAGGAAAAAAGGAGGTATAATCCCATGAGTGATACAGAAAAAGTATTTGAACAGTATATATTCGATTATCTTACTTCGGATAAAGGCAGTTGGCAAATAGCCACCGACAGCGGTTATCGCAGTGATGTTTCAAAAGGTAAAGCCATGGATATTGAAGCCTTAACAAATTTTGTTAAAAGCACTCAACCCATGGCTTGGAAGCGTTTTGAAAGAATGTGTACTATAAATCCCATACAGCAGTTTTATAAAGCTGTAGAAAGTGCCATAGAGCAAGACGGACTTATCTCTGCTCTTCGTTATGGCTTTAAATATCGTGGTATTAGTTTTCGTATCTGCTATTTTAAACCCGAATCGGAATTGAATGAAAAAGCAAACGAAAATTATCAAAAGAATATATGTCAGGCTATTCGCCAGTGGCATTATTCAGAGAGCAACACAAACAGTATTGATTTAATGCTTGCTTTGAATGGTATTCCGATTATAGCAATAGAACTTAAAAATCAATTGACGGGACAATCCATCGACAATGGGATTCGCCAGTGGCAATATGACAGAAATCCAAAAGAACCTGCTTTTGGATTTAATAAGCGTGTCTTGGCTTACTTCGCTGCCGACTTGTATAATGTTTCCATGACAACAAGGCTCAAGGGGTATGAAACATATTTCTTGCCTTTTAATCAAGGAGAAAACGGTGCCGGAAAAGACGGTGGCAAAGGAAATCCTAAAAACAACAATGATGAATATGTAACCTCATATTTTTGGGAAGAAGTTCTCCAAAAAGATAAAATGATGGATATATTACAAAAGTTCATCAGTTTTGAAAAGAAAGAAAAGAAAGTAATTAATAAAGACGGCACTACCGATGTTAAAGTGGAAACTAAAGTAATATTCCCAAGATACCATCAATTAGATGTTGTTAGAAAATTGGTGAGCCATGTGCGAGACACGGGTGCAGGGCATAATTACTTAATTCAACACAGTGCCGGTTCAGGCAAATCAAATTCCATTGCATGGACAGCCTATCGTATGGCAAGTTTACACAATGCAGAAAATGAGGCAATATTTAACAGTGTTATTATCGTTACAGACAGGCGAGTTCTTGACCAGCAATTGCAAGCAACCGTATCCGGATTTGACCATACATTAGGAAGCGTTGCCACTATTGATGACAAGAAAAATGCAGGTGACTTGCGTAATGCTATTAATGATGGAAAAAGAGTTATTGTAACTACACTTCAAAAGTTCCCCGTTATATATGACCAAATTCAATCTGCAGTCGGCAAAAACTATGCTGTTATTGTAGATGAAGCACACAGTAGTCAAACAGGACAAAGTGCTATGAAGTTAAAATCCGCACTTGCAGATGTGAGCGATGCACTTGCAGAATATGCTGAAATCGAAGGAAAAGCAGTAAATGAAGTAGAATCTAAAGACTTGCTCGTTCAAGAAATGCTGGGACAAGGAAAGCACAGTAATTTAAGCTTCTTCGCTTTCACTGCTACACCTAAAGGAAAAACATTAGAACTTTTTGGAGAACCGCAACCTGACGGTTCTTATCACCCTTTCCACATTTATTCTATGCGACAAGCAATAGAAGAAGGTTTTATTTTAGATGTGCTTGCAAACTACACCACATATAAAATGTGTTACAAACTCGCAAAAAACACACCCGATAATCCGGACGTTCCTACTTCTAAAGCAGTAAGGACTATACGAAGATACGAAGAATTGCACCCACATAATTTAGGGCAAAAAGCAGCTATCATTGTAGAAACGTTCCGTGATGTTACGAAAAAGAAAATCGGTGGGCTTGGCAAAATGATGGTTGTTACAGCATCAAGACTTGCGGCTATTCGTTATTATCATGAAATCAAGAAGTATTTAGAATCAAATAATTACGATGATGTAGAAATAATGATTGCATTCAGCGGGGGTATCAAAGACCCTGAAGACCCAAGCGGAATTGAGTATACTGAAAGTGGAATGAACGTTGATAGCATGGGCAACAGAGTAAAAGAAAGTCAAACAAAACAAGTCTTTCACGATGAAGGTGATATTCTTATTGTTGCTGAAAAATATCAAACGGGATTTGACGAACCTTTACTACACACTATGATTGTAGATAAAGAACTCAGAGATGTTAAAGCAGTTCAAACTCTTAGTCGTTTGAATAGAATTTATCCCGGCAAAGAGGATACCTATATTTTGGACTTTGTCAATGACACAGACCGAATCAAAGAAGCATTCCAGCAGTTCTATCAAGAAACAAGCCTTGAAGAAGAAATAAATGTTAATTTGATTTATGCCACTCAAAAGATTTTGAGAGAAATGGAAGTTTATACAGAAGAAGATATTGAAGCGGCATCTTCCATTTATTTTGATACAGGAGTCCGCAAGGCTAATGCAACACAAGGCAAAATTTCAAACGCACTGAAACCTGTGGCTGATAAATATAACGAACTAAACGAGGATCAAAG
>CAYJFM010000022.1:27721-28476 GCA_964369805.1 uncultured Oscillospiraceae bacterium | reverse complement strand
TGAAATGGTATAATTATATCTCGCAAATTGTTAGGATGTTCGATAAAGAGCTCCACAAAGAATATATCTTCTGCTCCTATTTATCAAAGCTGCTACCGGAAGATAAAAAAGAAGAGTTTAACTTAGATAATCGAGTTAAACTCGAATATTATCAATTAGAGAAAACTTTTGAAGGCTCTATAGAGCTGGATAAAACTGCCGCAAGTTGGGAACCTACCAATCCCAAAAAAGCAGGAGGGCAAAAAGAAAAACTTAGTCCTTTAGATGAAATTATCGCTAAAATAAATGAAGAGTTTTTTGGAGAGTTTACAGAAGCAGACCGTGTAATTGTAGACAGACTGTACACAAAAATGCGTAATGACAAGAATGTGCAAAGAGCGGCAAAAACGAGTGACCGACAAGTGTATGACAGAAATATCTTCCCAGATATTTTTGATTCAACAGCACAAGAAGCATATATGGAAGATACCGAAGCCTATATCCAAATGTTCTTAGATGCAGACAAATATAGGTCAATTCGACGTGCATTAGCTGATAGACTATACTCAGATATGCATACAAAATAAATTTAAATACAGCCTATTGTAATGACAAAAGGAGGATGTGATATATGAGTATAAGAAGTAAAAGCATTAATCTTTTTTTAATGGATGGAGAAGCTACCGGGCGCATGAAATGCACCCTTGCAAACTGGACCGGTATTGCTTATAAATTGCCGAGAACATCCATTGAAAAATGTAACGATAGAAATGACC
>CAYJFM010000022.1:0-27711 GCA_964369805.1 uncultured Oscillospiraceae bacterium | reverse complement strand
ATATTTTTTATTTGGAATCTCTGATGATACCGGCAAACCAATTGTATATAGCGGTCAAGCAGGAGCCAGAAAAAATGGTGAAGGGATTTTAAATCGTTTACAAGAACATAAACGCAATCCACAGAAAGACTATTGGAATGAGGCAATTGTATTTACTACATCAAATAATTCCTTTGGTCCCACAGAGATAAGTTATCTTGAAAATCGATTCTGTTCACTTGCAAATTTAGCAAATAGATACGAAGTTAAAAATGCCAATGATCCAACCTCTGGGAATATTACAGAGGAAAAAGAAAGTGAACTTGAAGAATTTATTGATTATGCAAAAATTATTATGGGTACAATGGGACATAAAGTTTTTGAGCCACTTAGCAAAATTGTAGAAAAAACAAATGTTCCTAATACATCCACTGATAATGATATACTCCTTCATCTGAAAAGAACAATAAAAGGTATTGGAACAATTGAAGCAATAGGGAAACAAACATCCGAAGGGTTTGTAGTTTTGCAAGGTAGCCACATTTCACCTACTGATGATGACACAATTCCCGTCACCCTAAAATCTCAACGCAAAAAAGCTAAAATAGACGAAAACGGATGCCTTAGTGACGATGAACTATTTAATAGCCCTTCCTATGCCGCAATGTTTGTTGCCGGTAAAAGTGCCAACGGACTTACATCATGGAAAACGGCTGAGGGAAAAACATTGAAAGAACTGGAGCAATCCAGTACATAAACATAAAGCCGATTATCTAAAATTGATAGTCGGCTTTGTACTTATGTGTTGCCAACAATCCTATCTCCACAACCTACCATTTAACCAACCTGTCAACTCAACCCCACGTCCATTTTTACCTTTGATATATTCCCACAGAAAACAAAAAGGGGATTTCAAGGCTTCAGAGCAACAACTCCAAAATCAAGAAATCCCTTTAATTCAAGCTATTTTACGCTCTCACTTATCAACTTTTGACATCAAAACAACACACTCAATATGCCCTGTCCCCGGAAACATGTCTACTGGAGTGGCTTCTACAAATTCGTATCCTCCATCCTTTAGCAATTTGATATCTCTTGCCAACGTTCCTGGGTCACATGATATGTAGATGAGTTTTTTTGCTTTGTGCTCACTTATTGCTTCTATTAGATCTTTGTCACATCCTGCTCTTGGAGGATCAATTATTATTACTGAAGCTTCTTTAATATTCGCTGCATTCTCTTTTCCTATTCTGCTATCAAATTTTGCTTCATCTCCTAGTATAATACCTGCGAGTATGTCTTCTGCTTTTCCTGTGTAGAAATGTGCATTTGTTTCACCGTTAATTACTGCATTCCTATTTGCATTGATAACTGCATCTTTTACTATTTCAATTCCGTAAAGAGGGTTTGATTTTTCTTTTATATATAGTCCAATAGTCCCTACACCACAGTAAAGGTCAAGAATTGTTTCCCCTTCCTTCACATCTGCATAGCCCTTAGCTACATCAAACAATTCTTTCGCCATTGGAGTATTAATCTGATAGAAAGAATTTGGAGAAATCTCAAAGTCACGACTCCCAATTCTTTCTTGTATCACAACATTCCCTGCAGCACAGACCTCACCATTAACAAATACACTTTCTAGGTTAAAGCCTTCCTCAGCCAACGCCTCATAAATACTTTCAACCACAAGCTCGGGATTTCCCAAAAATCCAATAGCCTCATCTTTTTTCTTCTTCGACGCCTTATAATCTGTAACCTCAAAATCCACCATCACACCACTGTTAGCCTCAGAAGTCTTAATCGTGGCCCTCTTAATTCCATTAGCAAGCACACTGGCAAGGCCTCTAATTTCACGAGCCACGATCTGCGCAGCCTCAGATTGAATTTGACAGACCCTACAATCTACAACGTTTCTGCTTCTTTTCTGGAAAAATCCAACTTTGATCTCTCCCACACCCTTTTTGTTAACTTTGTTATCAATTTGTAAGACGCATTTATTTCTATAATTAAATCTGCCTTCTTCTTTACTTATAATCGGATTAACCTTTGGGTTTTCAATTCCAGCAATTCTAATTAACTTATCTTTAACCCATTTTGTTTTGGCAATTAGCTCACCCTCTTCTGATGTTTTATGAAAGTAGCATCCGCCACAAACTCCACCATATTCACAAAAGGACTCAGTCCTATATTTAGATGCCTCAATTAGTTCATTCATTTCTGCTATCATGAAGCTTTTCTTAACTTTTGTAATCTCAGCGCTACATACATCCCCAAGCACTAGGTCTCCCTTTATAAATACAATTATATCTTCTACTTTACCAACTGCTTGCCCATCCTGAGTTACATCTATGATTTCCGTGGTAACTATTTGTCCTTTTTCCATGTTCTATAAATCCTTACTGATTTCTTCAATCTTACTAAGTCGTTTGCTTACTCCCGCTTTTTTCAAAGGCGGATCTAGCATTTCTCCAATTTCTGTTAAAGAGGCTTCTGGGTACTCAATCCTTAGTACTGCAACCGCCTTTAATTTTTCTGAAAGGGAGTCTAGCCCTCTCTTTTTCTCTATCTTTGATATAGCGCCAAGTTGCCTTCGCCCTGCCTCAATAGCTTTGTCAATGTTTGCATTATCACAATTACTTATTCTGTTTGCCTTATTTTTAATCTCTTTCTCAATTTTAACATTTTCGTAATCAAATATCTTTGAATGTGCACCCATAATTGCTAACACGTCAATTATTTGATCAGAATCTTTTATGTATACTACATGTTCTTCTTTTCTAATGGTTGTCTTTGCTGTAATTCCTTCAAAGGAGTTTAATATTTTTTTTAAATCATTTGCTAGTATTTTTGTATCACAGTCAATCTCAAAATGGTATGCTTTCGAAGGATTCGTAACTGTACCTGAACCTAAAAAAGCCCCTCTCAAAAAGGCCTTTCTGCAACATTTTGTCTTTATAATTCCATCATAGATTCCATCAGAAATATAGTTCATCCCCTCTTTAATCATAAGTATGCCAATTTCTCTAAGAATCTGCTCACTTAAATCTTCAGGACCAATAGCTATGTTGTATTTGTTCCCTTTTTTTAGATTTGTATTTTTAGATACTCCAATTGAAGCATCAACATCAAAATATGCTTTTATTAGTGTTTTATAATGCCTGGCTACAGCAGGATGCTCGGTAACGGCATGTATTGCTAACTTGCCGCCACCTAGTAACTCTACTGAGCCACTCATCCTAATAAATCCAGCTATCTCTGCCAACATACAGCATTTACGCTCTGGCATTGTATGTGCCATCTCATTTTTAGTTTCTGCTGAGAATGACATTCCTTCTTCTTTTATCATTATTGCTTATCTCTTCTTTATGCTCAATATCTCTCTTGCTTCATCTGGTGTCGCAATATCTCTTCCTAGTAGCTTTGCAATCTTAACTACCTTTTCAACTAGCTCTCCATTACTCTTAGCTAATACACCTTTTTCCACATATAGGTTATCTTCAAAGCCAACCCTTACATGTCCACCCATAATAATAGATGCTGCAGCCATATCAAATTCTGCCCTTCCTATTCCTGTTCCTGTCCATGTTGAGCCAGGAGGAATGCTGTCTACGCAAAACGCTAAGTCTCTCACTGTAGCCGTCATCTGAACACCAAGCACAAAGTCAAAGTGAAGTGGCTCATCAAGTAAACCTTTTTTGTGTGCTTTCATAGCTATGTCGATCATTCCCTTATCAAAGCATTCAAGTTCAGGTTTAATACCTCTTTCTTGCATTATCTTTGCAAAGTTAAATATTGTATTATCTGTGTTTACAAATACTTCATCACCACCGAAATTGCATGTTCCGCAATCTAAGGTTGCAAATTCAGGGGTTGGTGTGATTTCTGTTGATTGTAGTCTTTCTAAATCTGTCATTCCAACAGCTCCGCCAGTTGAAGGTTGGATAATTGCATCAGGGCATTCTTTTAAAATTGCCTCTACACAAACTTGAAACCTCTCTTTGCTTTGAGTTGGAGTTCCATCATCTTCCCTTACATGTAGATGAATAATAGCTGCTCCCGCATCATATGCTGACTTAGCTTCTCTTACTATCTCTTCTACAGTATAAGGTACTGCTGGGTTGTGCTCTTTCGTCACTTCTGCTCCGCAGATAGCTGCTGCAATAATTAATTTTTCCATACATTCTCTCCTTTCGAATATAAAATTATCTACTCTCTTAGTTTATGCCTTTGTTATATCTCTGTGATCTATTGTTGTGTTGAAGCCTTTTTTTCTATAATACTCCTCAAGCTCACAAGCCAACACTACCGATCTATGTTTTCCTCCTGTGCATGCCATCACTATATTTAGATGAAATTTCCCCTCTCTCATATATGCTGGTATTATGTAATCTATATTTTGGGTAATATTATTAAAAAATTTGGTGTACTCAGGCGTTTCCTTTACATAATCTTTAATTTTTTTACTTTCGCCTGTTAAATTTTTTAGACTTGCAATGTAGTATGGATTAGGAAAAAACCTAACATCATACATTATATCTGCTGAGACGGGCATCCCATGTTTAAACCCAATTGATGTAATATTTATCATAAAGGTTTTCTGGTTTCCGCCCTTTTCTAATATTTCAACAATAGTATTTCTAAGTTTATATGCTCTCATTTTAGATGTGTCTATGATAATATCTGCTTTTTTCCTTATTTCCGCTAATTGATGTTTTTCGTTATTTAAGTCCTTTAAGGTAACTTGCTTCCTCGTCACCGGATGAGTTCTCTTAGTTTCATCAAATCTTTTCATGATAACTTCGTATGAGGCTTCTAAAAATATTATTTTGTGTTCTATTTCCTTCGCTTCTATTATCTCGATTGCCTCTGCTAAATGACCAAATAGTTGTCCACCTCGCACATCCATTACAAATGCAAATTTTTTATTTTCTTTATCTGTTGTTCCAATAATGTCTATAAAGTGACCTAATAGAGTTGGTGGCATATTATCCATACAGTAGTATCCCATATCTTCAAGGGTTTCCATTACTTGTGACTTTCCTGCCCCTGACATACCTGTTACTATAATTAATTCCATATTGCCCCTTTCTTTATACACTTTTTGTATTAACTTAGTCCTCTTTATTTTTTTCCTTTTCTACTACATCTGTTGGCTCTTTTATATCTAGTATTGCTGACAGATCCATCATCGTCTGTTCTCCTTTTATTGCTGTAGCATCTTTCTCTGCCTTCTTAGCTTTTTTTTTGGCTTTCTTATTTTTTTCTTTCTCTATATCTACTATCTCTTTATCTTCATCATTTAGCTTTTCGTATTTCATAGGAGTCGGTTCTTTTTTTTCATAATGCTCTTCTACTTTTCTAATGGGGAATTCGGTTTTTTCCCACATGATGGAATCATTAATATTAACATACTTTGTTGAATTTTCTGTTTTCTTTTCTACATCCCATTCCATGTTTTGCATATGTTCTTTAGGTACTTTTTTTGGGGTGTCTACATCCCAAATGGTGTCACCAGTGTAATCCCTTTTCAGTGTTGCATCTGCCACTACTGCGGATTCATAGGTCATCTTCTTTGGCTTTCCAATATTGTCTTCAGTTTTTATTGAAGTTTCAACTCTCTCAGTTATTTCATCAATAGCCACCTGTGGTTTTTCGGAATTTGATTCTTCTACTACTTCTACTTTAGTCACGTCTTCCTCTTCAGATATAAGAACCTTCACATTTTCAGAAACTTCTTCTATAATAATCTGCCCTGAAAGCGTATCTTCACTAGATACTTGACTTAGATCATTAACACTTTCTTCTTTGTCACCTGCATATTCTTCGCTAGCTTCACTTATGCCTTCTACTTTCGTTACTAACTCCTCTTTATTGTTTTCTTCTTTTAGTTGGTCAAATTCTTCAAAAGCATTTATATTTTCCGCTTCATCTACCTCTTCAATGTTTACTATTCTATTAATATCTATTTCTGCTTCTAATGCTCTTTTTAAAGCAGGTTCAAATGTACCGATATGTTCTGGTTTATGGGCATCGCTGCTTATTACAAATCTAACTTCTGTATTTTTTAATTTTTTCAAATCTTCAACAGTTAATTGCTCGTGGTGACTACTAATTTCCATTAATACATTGTTTTCTTCACAAGCCTTTGCAACTTCCATAATATCGATTATAGCTTTGTCGCCAGGATGAGTTAGTATCTTTAAATTATTTGCTTTTATGGCACTGACTATCATTTTTGTGTTTCTTTGCTTATATTTTTCTATAGTAGCTACGTTTCTAATTAACCCTTTACTATGAAGCCAATTTGATATACAGTACCCATCGTGCACACCAAAATGATATCCTGCTATTATAAAGTCACAGTATTTTTGCTCCAGTATTTTCGCATCTGTTCCATTTCCAATATCATATATATTGGCTTCAACGCTTAAGTAAATCTGAATTTGAGGATATACTTCTTTCAGTCTCTCAATTTCTTTTCTCATTTCTTTTAGGGCGTCTTTTCTAATTCCAAAGAATAGATGATCTCTACCATGATCACTTATAGCAATTCCTTCTAGTCCTTTATCGATTGCCACTTTAACGTTTTCTTCAATGCTACCTTTTCCATGAGAAAAAGTTGTATGTGTATGTAGGTCAAATGTCATCTTATATTTCATAATAAGTTTATCTCCAAATTTCTATATATTTCAGCTTATACTTACTCTCCAATAATTCTAACTTCTGGTTCAAGCCTTACTCCGAATTTTTCAAAAACTATTTTTTGTACTTCTTCCATCAAAGTAATTATGTCGGTTGCAGTAGCTGCTCCAGTATTAATTACAAAACCTGCATGTTTTGGTGAAACCTGTGCTCCTCCAATTTCAAAGCCTTTAAGTTTTGCGTCCTGTACAAGTTTTCCAGCATAATTGTTTTTAGGTCTTTTAAAAAATGAGCCTGCGCTTGGGTATTCAACTGGCTGTTTAAGGTTTCTTTCATCCAGTAAATTCTTCATCTTTGCTTCGATTTCTCTTTTATCACCTTTTTTTAAGCTAAGGGTTGCTCCAAGAATAATCTGTTCGCTTTCTTGAATAGCACTATATCTGTAATCAAATTTTAGATCCCTTGGAAATAATATTTTTTCTTCAATTCCATCCTTAGATATTACTCTTACCTCAGTAACCACATCTTTCATCTCTCCGCCATAAGCTCCTGCGTTCATAAATATCGCACCGCCCATGTATCCAGGTATTCCACTAGAAAATTCTAGCCCAGTAAGGCTCCCCTCTGCTGCCGCTCGAGCAACTGCCCCAAGAGAAACTCCAGCACCAACTCTAATCTCAGTTCCATTTACCTTTAGCTGATCAAAGTTCTTACCGATTTTAATAATTGCTCCCTTGAAGCCACTGTCCTTAACTAAAACATTAGAACCATTGCCAATAATAGTGTATTTCGCAAGCCCTCTATCCAAAATTTCAAGAGCCTCCATAAGTTCACTCTTGTTCCTAGGTATAATCAAAACTTCAGCCTTGCCTCCACATCTAAAAGAAGTATGCCTACCCATGTCTTCATCAAAAAACAATATTTCTCTATCTAAGGTGTTCTTCAGCTTATCTATATAATTAGGTTTCCCCTTTTCAATTTCAGCATCTGCCATGCTAATTAAATCTTCATCGTTATTGTAGTATGTCATTTTTTCTCCTCTATCTTTTATCTATCGTGCTCAAATCAACTTTTATTACACTGTAATCTTCTAGCTTTGTAGACAACCCTTTACGCTCTAACCTTCTATTAATTTTAAAGCATATATATGCATAGATACAGGCAAATAGTGGTATTCCTATAATCATTCCAACAAAGCTAAATAGCCCTCCGCCTACTAAAATTGCAAATAATACCCAAAAGCTCGACAGTCCAGTTGAGTTTCCTAGTATTTTAGGTCCTATAATATTTCCATCGACTTGTTGTAATATTAGAATAAAAATAATAAAGTAAACTCCTGTCATAGGGTCTATCATAATTATTAATAAACTCGATGGTATGGCACCAATAAATGGTCCAAAAAATGGAATTATATTTGTAACCCCAATTATTACACTTACAAGCGCTGCAAATGGCCAACCAAAAATCATCATCACAGTAAAACAAATTATACCAACAATAAGAGAATCCAGAAGTTTCCCAGTAATAAAACTGTTAAATGTTCTATTTACAAACGCAGACCCTCTTAAAAATGCGCTAACATTTTCTTCATTAGTTAGAGCAAATAATAATTTTTTTATTTGTGCCGCAAAAATCTCTTTACTATTTAAGAAAAATACACAAATTATTACTGCTACAAATATATCTACTACCCAAGCAAAAACTCCTAAAATTCCTTGAGAGATTTGATTTAAAAACTCTTCTGAATTAGGAATAAGTGTATTTTGAACCCATTCGCTAAAATAAGAGCTCATTGAATTTAATGTTTCGTCGACAAATATTCTTACCTCTGGAACATCTTTAATATACTTTTCAGCACTATTCAAACTAGCATTAATCCAATCAGGAAGCTGTGCGGCTATTGTGACAACGCTCTCTATCAATTGCGGCAAAATCATAGCTAAAAGCCCAACTACTAATGCAAAAAAAGTGAGTAGGCTTACAACTGTGGCTATAAGCTTTTTTAGAAAAGAGTATGGGTCGTCAGGATTTTTTTTACTTTGCATAAATTTTGGCCACGGTACTTTCGCGCAGCCTCTTTTTGTTAAGTTATATAACGGACAGAGTAAGTATGCTAAAACGAGACCTAGTATAAATGGTGTAAGTATTCCTGACACTACATTTACTGCAGTCAGGATTGCATCCATTCTCTCTATCATGAAGTAAAGAATAATAGACGCACCTATTACGCAAAAAGCTGTGATTCCCCATTTGAAATAACTACTTGATCGTTCTATTTTCATCTCACCCTCCGCTTCTTTAAACCATTTAGATTACTCCTTCTATTTTACACTAAAATAGGGATATTGTCTTATATTTTTCCACATATTTATATCCTATAGCTAGGCATTTTCATTCTATCTCCTTAAAGTTCTACAGTATTTACAAATTTAACTAAAATTAATTTGCTTTTTCCTGTAATAAGTGTTACATTTTTAATATAAGAAATGTAATTCACAAAATTCAGGAGGATAATATGGATAAAATTTGTTCAACACTAAAACTTAGAATGTCACATAAAGATGCCCACTATGGAGGAAGTCTCGTAGATGGAGCTCATATGGCTCACTTATTTGGTGACCTTGCTACAGAATTATTAATTATTGCAGATGGAGACGAAGGATTGTTCCTGAGGTATGATGAGATTGAGTTTCTAGCACCAACTTATGCTGGAGATTATATAGAGGTCTATGGAGAAATCACAGAAATGGGTAATACTTCAAGAAAAATGACTTTTGAAGCTAGAAAAGTTGTTGCTGCAAGACCAGATATCAGCCCATCGGCTGCTGATGCTCTTGAAGAGCCAATTGTAGTTGCAAGAGCAAAAGGCGTTTGTGTTACTCCAAAAGAGTCTAAAAGAAAATAGCAATTATTATTTATCACTATAAATAACATACTGCTAAAATATTAAAATGTAAAAGGGTAGAATTGAGACTTTTCACAAAATAGATTTTTATCTAAATTCGAAATTAGTTCCGATTCACCCTTTTTATATTACAGAAGAGGGGAGATTATGTATAACATACACATAATCCCCCCTCTTTAATTTCTTTTATTTTCTGATATCAAACTATTCTTAGTAAAGCATAAACCCTGCAACTGCATAAGCAACAAATGCTAAAATTGCAGCTATTACCGCATAAGGTAGTACGCAAATCCCTAGTTGAACTGAACTTTTTTGCACTGACTGAGAACACATAAGCATTTGCTCGCCATACATACACATTGTTGCCCCACCAATTGAACCTGCAACTACTGCTGCCATAGCAAAGTAAGGACTTACTCCAAATTGCTCTGCAAGCGGTATGGCAATAGGTCCAAGTAGAAGTATAACCGCCCAGTAATCTATTCCTAAGTAAACAATAATTAGTGCTACTGCAAATACTAAAGCTGGAATCATTGCACCACTTAGATATGGTGTAACTGTTTCTATTACAAATACATCAAAGCCCATAATTGTTAGCCCATGAACCATAATAAATGCAAGGCCAATTACTACAAGAGTTTCAACCATTGAACATAGGCCCTCTAAAAACTCTTCAAAGAATTCATCTACAGTCATCTTCTTTCTTGATACATACATAACAAAAGCTACTGCAAGAGCCACAATTACAGCTACTACTAATTCTGCTACGACTATCATAGTACCCACAAGAACTACAACTGGTAGTAAAAAGTCTATGATTTTTCCTTCTTCTTGTTCCTCTTCTCCATGTACGTTTCCATAAAGTTCTAACTCTCCTTTTTCAGCTTTTTCAAAAGCCTTCTTCATTCCAAATAGCTTAGGTAGTATTCCTACTGCAAATAATAGTGCAACAATAATAATTGCAATTGGGTAGAATAAATAAGGAATTACTTTTAGCATTTCTGTAATCATGTTTGAATCTGCTGCCGAAACACCTTCTTCAACCATAATCCCATATGTGTATGATGACATTGCACTAATTGGAACTAAAGCAGTTATAGGAACACCCATTGCTATAATAATAAATCCAATTCCTTCTCGAGGCACTTTTTGCTCATCAGTTATTGTTCTAACTGTAGGTCCTATTGCTAAGTCATTAATGTAATCGTCTATGCAAAGGATTACACCTAATATCCATGTAAACACAAGGCTGCTTTTTTTAGACTTAATGTACTTTTCAGCCATAGTTCTAAAACCATGTGTTCCCCCTGACTTAATCAGAACTTGTATAAAAGCTCCAAATAAGGGTAGCACTATTAATAGCCAAGGATATGCACCTACAGCAAGTACTTCGTACCAGCCATCAAGAAATGCAAGCATAAAGTTTGTTCCGTCACTAATAATAAAGGTTACCGCTACAGCAATAATCATTGAAGGGATAACTCTTTTAGTTACAATTACTAACACTAGCAATAACACTAGTGGTACCATTGAAATAACGCCCATCACAATCTCCTTCCTCTATAGAGGTGAAAATAAGCTCTTGCTTATTTTCCAACTCTTGCTAGTACTTCATAAATAACTTTAACTGCTGCCCATGATGTAGTGTTATTTTCTGTATCTAGTGGAGGCGAAACTTCTACAACATCCATCCCAACTACTGGAAGCTCTTCCATAAGTCTTTTGAATATTTCCATAAGTTCTCTTGATGATAGTCCACCCGCTTCTGGTGTACCTGTTCCAGGTGCAAACGCTGGATCTAATACATCTATATCTAGAGTAAGGTATATAGCGTCATATCCTTCAAAGTTTTTAACTAGTTTTGTAATTGCAGCTTCATATCCTTCTTTAAAAATATCATAAGCTTTAATAACTAGAAGTTCTGGGTGCTCTGCATACAGCTTAACTTCTTCAGCTTCAAAAGATCTGATTCCAACTTGTGCTAAATCTCTATGTGTGATTGTTTTATCTAAAGATCTTTGTAGTGGACAAGCATGTGACCACTTGCTTTCTTCATACTCATCACATAAGTCAGGGTGTGAGTCAAAGTGGATAATTCCAATTTTCTTTCCTGGGTTAGCTACGCCATAAGCATTTGCTAAAGGAATCGTTACTGAATGGTCTCCTCCTAGGAAGATACAGAACTTTCCTGTTTCAAACATTTCTTTTGCTTTTGCTTCTGTATTTGCAAAGAATTTTTCCCAGTTTAAAGTAAACTCTACATCGCCTTCATCATATATTCTTAAATCTTCAAAAAACTCACCTGCAATATTAACTGGAGGAAGTACTGTTGAACATTCTCTAATTGTCTTAGGAGCATGCGCTGCACCTTTTCCTACGCTAGCTGCACCATCAAAAGGTATCCCTAGTACTAATACGTCTGCTTCTTCTTTCTTTTCAGTTAAAATTTCTCTCCAAATTGTTGATGCGCTCATTTTAATTCTCCTTTGCGATCTACCACTTATACTTTTAAAAATGTGACAAATATATAATTAATAATTATTCTTTTGCATATTTTGAATAAATGGTGGTATAAATAATAATTAAATAATTCGGCAATAGTTGCCTTAAATGTATGCCTTATATTAATCCCAATTACACATTATTCAAACACCCAAAAGTGCTATTTTTTTATAATTTTATAGTACTTTTTAATCGGTATTAGCAAATACATATTTTTTGATAGCAAATTAGTCCCCTTTTCTTTTTTGTTAAAATTCTAACACTTTTTAGGCTCCTATTATTTTTCCCTAACTTCTTTAATAATTGTATACTAAAATTGCATTTTTTTGTATAAATACCAAAACAAAGCTTCATATCCACACTTCTTTCCTCTCTTCATCCATTTAAACCTTAAATCTTTGTAAAATAACCTTTCAACTTATGTTTTTTTCTAAAATATAGTATAAAATTAACTTGAGTAAAAAAGAAAAGAAAAAAAGAACAAAAGAAAGAAAAAGAGGACTTACTATGACTAAAAATGGATACATTAAAGTGAAAATTCCAAAACAAAAAAGAATCGCACTTATCGCTCACGATGGAAAAAAACAAGAAATGATTGACTGGTGTGATGAAAACAAAGAAATCCTATCTAAGCACTTCCTTTGCGGCACTGGAACCACCTCAAGACTGATTTCTGAACAAACTGGCCTTCCAGTAAAGGCGTATAACAGTGGCCCTCTAGGAGGTGACCTTCAAATTGGATCAAAGATTGTTGATGGTGAAATAGACTTAGTCGTTTTCATGTGGGATCCACTTGAATCACAACCTCACGATCCTGATGTGAAAGCTCTACTTAGAATTGCAGTGGTTTATGATATTCCAATTGCAAACACCTTTGCAACTGCAGATTTTATGATACATTCTGACTATATGAATACGGAATACTCAAGGAAAGTGGAAAACTTTGTAAGTCATATAGAAGATAGGGTTACATCTATGACAAAATAAATTTCAAAAATCATTAAAGGCACAAAATATGAATTTTGTGCCTTTTTTATTAATCTTTTTGCTTTAAAAAATGGTTTGTATAAGCACCATGTATAATACTGTCCCCGTGCCAATACTTAGTAAGGTGTTTCTCTTCCAAACATGCAAAGCTACAACAGTTACCGATGCTATTAGTTCTGGAATTCCATAGGGGTAGTTCATGACCTCTGTTGCTTTTAAGGCATATACCACAAGTAGCCCTATTATTGCAGGAGCAAGATACTTCCCTAAGTAAAGTATAACTTTAGGAATTTCCTTCCCTTCAGGAAAAAGTATAAAAGGAAATGCTCTAGTCACAAAGGTTGCAAGCCCCACCACAAAGATTATAAGCAAAGAGTCTAAAATACTAATTGGCATTATTGTCCCTCCTTGTCAATCTACTTCTTCCTATAAGCAAAATTCCAATCATACTTAACATAGCTGGCATGATGAAATGTGAGACCCCAAATATTTGTAAACTCACAAATGCACAAGCAACACCGATAATTTGAGGAATATGATTTTTCTTATCAAAAGCCTGCTCTGTAAAAATAACTAAAAATAAAGCTGTCATTGCAAAATCTATTCCCTCTGAACTAAAAGGAAGTGCCATTCCTAAGGCCCCACCTATCCCGGATCCAATAACCCAGTAAGATTGATTTAATGATGAAATTGCAAAGAGGAATCTACCTCTATCAACATCTGCAGGTACATCCGTTGTACATAAAAGCGAGTAACTTTCATCCGTTAAGCTAAATATTAGATACCACCGTTTAAGACCTAGTCCTTTAAATTTTTCAAGAAGTGATATCCCATAGAATATATGTCTAATATTTACTAACAGAGTCATAGATATTATTTCTATAATTGAAAATCCAGGTACAAAAAAATTAACTGCAAGATACTGCCCTGCACCTGCCAATACAACCAAGCTCATGAGCATAGCCCATAGCCCATTATATCCTTTCTCTGCAAATAAAACTCCAAAGGCAATTCCAATGAAAATATACCCCGTCAAAACAGGTATAGTATATGGAAAGGCCATTCTATATGCATGTAAGTATCCCCTTACCGCTCCTTTTTCTTTAGTCATAAGTTTCCTCTTAGTTATAGATCCCCCTACCATAGCAATTCAGGGTTCTCAAATAAATACAAATTAACATGTCCCTCTAATTTTATCACAAATTGCCTATCCTTGTTTATTTTTTCTCTTTGAAACTTTATATCTCCTTTGCATATTTTTATTATATTTATGTTATAGTATCTATAAATACAGTAAAAATTATCTAGGAGGAAAAATGTTAACTACAAATGAGTGGGAAAAAATTAATGATATTGCAACTTCTATACACGGTATAGAAAGTAATACAGCATTGAGGACTACGTTTTTAACTAAACTATCTGCTGTTATTGATTATGACTTAGGTGATTTTAACCTTGGCGTCTCTTCTCAGAAAGGTATGCCAAAATTAGTTGACCCTGTTGTTATTAGTAAGTTCCCAAAGCACATAGAAGATAAGTTTACTCACCTATATCATGAAAAATACTATCTACTTGACTATGTAAGCTGGATTTTTGCCCATCACCAATCAATAGTGTATAGAGAAAGTGATTTAATTGACTCAAAACTCAGGAAAGAAACTGCATTTTATAAAGAGTATTTGTCACTTTTTGACCTTGGCCATGTGGCGGGGATTAGTGTTATAAGTTCCGGGCGTTTTGTAGGTGCAGTTACACTTTATAAAAGCGAGGCTGCAGGTGATTTTACAGAGAAAGACTTATATATACTAAATCAGCTCCTTCCTCACCTTCAAGTAAAACTATCCCGTGCCGAAGAAGCTGATTTGAAAAACAAGACGCATATTTATAACCTTTTAGTATATAACTACCGCTTAACAAAAAAAGAGATTATTATCATTGGTAAAATCAAAGAGGGCTATTCTAACCAGGCAATAGCCGATGAGTCATATACTTCTATAAACACTGTTAAAAATCATATATCCAATATATATGAAAAAATGCAAGTCAATTCTCGCACACAGCTGCTCCAGTCTCTGGTAAAGGCGCAGTTAACCCAATATTGGGAATAATAATAATTAGCAATCAAGATATATTTAAAGGAAGGTTATAACATGAAAGCAGTAATACAACGAGTTAAGTCCGGTAGTGTAGTGATTGATGGGGGCGATAAAAAATCTATAAATCAAGGTTTTGTTATCTTACTAGGTGTCACTCATGATGATACAGAAAAGCACTGTGATTACCTTGCAAAAAAAATCGCCGGCCTTAGAATTTTTGAAGATGAAGAAGGTAAAATGAACAAAAGTTTAGCTGATATTAAAGGGGCTGCACTTATAATTTCTCAGTTCACACTATATGCGGATTGTAAAAAAGGTAACAGGCCCTCCTTCGTAAAGGCTGGTAAGCCCGAAATAGCTATCCCTCTTTATGAAAGATTCATTAATCAGGTTAAGTCCTATGATATTTTAGTGGAAACCGGTAAATTTGGTGCCGACATGTTAGTTTCTATCGAAAATGATGGTCCTGTAACAATCACCCTAGATACAGATGAAATTATGCCAAAAGCGTAACCAAAAAGTCTAATGGAATAAACCATTAGACTTTTTTTAAGTAAGAAATACTACTAATAATATTATCTCGTTAACCTCTTTGTCGGATTTTCAAATTCGCAAGGAATCTTCACTTGGCAAAGCCCACATCCAAACTTTAATCCTCTGTACTCCACATTCTCTGGCCAGTAATTACTAATACAATAGTCTTCATATGTATCGCAAGTTCCCTTATCATGTCCCGCCTTTGAAATCGCATCTATTGGACACCTTTTGATGCATGCATTACAACTAATTCCCCTAAATGAAAGGCAATTGTCTCTGATACCCGGTCTACTTTCCTCCGAGCCTGTTATTTCAAGATCATCTCTTGCCGGATCAATTTCTATAACCGTTGTTGTTATTCTATGGGCCATACCTTTTTCTGTAATTAACCCGTCGCTAAGGCTAAAAGTGCCTAGGCCAGCAGCATAAGCACCATGTCTATGTGACCATTTTGAGGCAATTCCTTGATTTTCTGAAATAGCTGTTTCAAATTCAGGCTGTAAATCTATTGAAACAACCTTATTAAAGCTCTCCTCTAGTATGTTTACTAACTTTCCACTGAACTCCACCATCAACGCTTCCCAGTCCTCCCTAGATACTCGCCATTCATCGCTAGGAAAGTGTACTGCTTTTCTTTGGGCAACTCTCGTCTTCTCAGTTTGCGGAAAAATCATAGTAATAACCCTAATGTTTTCTGAATCAACCTCTGAAACCTTATCTCCATACTTCAAAGCAAGGACTTCCTTTGGCAGCCAATGAAAAGTCCCAATATGCTCTTTTAAAAACTCATAGTACTCATCATTTCCTTTAGATACTCCAAAAAACGGCTCATCAAAGAGCTTGCTGCCTTCATCATCAAGCATTTTAAAACTGTTTAAGGTCAGCCCATCATAAACTTCCTTTATTATCTTACCTATTTCTCTACTGTTCATCATTTCCCTCCTAACGTGAAGTTCCTAGGTTTAGTATTTTGAGCCTACATTTGCTCCTTTTATATTTTCAAGCTCTCTCTCAATTTCTTCAAGGTCGAGTTCTGAATATACCTTAAACCCTGCATCAATAAGCATTCCTGCTGCTATACCTGCACCAGGAATCAATGTTCCTGAATAGGTTCCATCATATACTTCTTTACATCCACAGCTTGGACTTTTAGCTTTCATTAAGGCAAATTCTGCATTTATTTCTTTTGCCCTCATAAGTGCCATCTCTCCTCCACGTATATAAGCCTTTGTAACATCATCACCCTCAGTATTAATAACCTTACCACTTGAGATTTCTGCTGGAGCTCTAGGAATTGAAAGCCCACCGTCTACTTCTGGACAAACTGCAACAAAAAAAATATCATTTTTATATTTTTTTAGAATTTTCTCAATTTTGCATATAGTCTCTTCTTTACACTGTTTCCCATCATATCTGCATTTTGCCCCAATTAAACATCTACTTATTAGAACATTTTTCATTTTTGTCATAATTTACTCCCTATCTTTATGATATAATTTACTAAACTTCACTAAAAATTGAAAGGATTGCTATGTTTAATAAACCTAACAAAAAACTTAATAAAACTAGAAAAAGTCAAAATTCTAAATCCCCAAGGTTTTCAGAATTTACACGCACTATTATTTCAATTTGTTTGGCAGCAATATTAATTGTTGCCGCAAATATAATAAAACCTATAGAATACCCTTCCTTTGAAACAGAGGTTCTTAAAGAATATTCTGTTCACGGTGTTGATGTCTCTGCATACCAAGGTAGTGTTGATTGGAACACCCTCTATGAACAAGGAGTTAGCTTTGCTTTTGTAAAAGCAACCGAAGGCTCTTCTCACGTTGATGTAGAATTCGAAAACAATTGGAATAACCTTTACTATACCCCTATAATGCACTCCGCTTACCACTTTATGAGCTTTGAAACTTCTGGGGAAGATCAAGCTAATAATTATATTAATACAGTACCTCTGCGAGAAAATACATTACCACCAGTAGTTGATGTAGAATACTATGGTGATTTTATAACAAATCCCCCTACAGTAGAAGAGGTTCACAAAATTCTCACTCCTTTACTTGAAAAGCTTGAAGCCCACTATGGTGTTGAACCAATACTTTACACAAATCGCCATGTTTATGAAGTCTACCTTGAAGGAAACTATGATAATAAGGTTTGGATTGCAAGCCCGGATACTACTGCTGCTGTAACTGACGAAAAGCCATGGGAGTTTTTACAATACACCTTCTTTGGCAAACTTGATGGGTACGATGGTATTGAAGACATAGACCTTAATGTGTATAATGGAACAATAAAGGAGCTAGTTAACTACAATAATTAAGCAGATTTTAAAGCATAGCTTTTTCTCAAACAATAATTAAAGGAGATAATATGAATAAGGGTTTATTATTAATAGGTATATTTTTTCTAGTTCTCACAGTTTTATGTATAATTGCAATAATTTCAAATGGTATAGAAAGCTATTACATCACTGGTGCTTTTCTATTTACTCTTTTCGGATTTTCATTTATTGTAAAATCTACCAAAAAATATTAATTATTTTCTACAAAAAAAGCTATGATTGATTCATAGCTTTTTGTATCTAATTATTCAGCGTCGCTTTCTTCTTCCATTAGCTTTTCAAACTCAGCTACTACCATATTGAACTTATCTTCGTCTTCAATTTCATTAATATCAAAACCATCTTCAGTTTCACTAAATGCGTAGATGTAAACATCTCCACTATTATCATCTGGTACTAATGCTATAAATTCTTCATCATTTACATCAAAAGTTCCAATAATCTCACACTCTAACTCTTCACCATCTTCAAACTCAAGTGTTATAACATCTGTTTTTTCTTTGTTATCTGCCATTTTATTTCCTCCGTAAAATTATTTTTCTTTTCTAGTTTGGCTCGTGCCATTAACATATTATATCATATTTCTTCTCTTTCCTGAATAAATTCCTCGAAAAAGTATCCTTCTGTCTGAGCAAAATCAAGTAATATTTGTCTGTTAAAAAAATACCTTAGTATCTCATATCTAATCTCTTCATTGAACCAATCATTAATAATTCCCTCAATTGCTTCAACTAGTTCCGCGGAGGATGCCACGACTACTACCTCATTACAGTCTGTGGTCAGTACTCCTCCAAGAACATCTTCTTTTAAGTAATAATTTTCTTTCTTCACATGATCATTATTTGGTGAATATAGTAATAGTAAAGCTCCTGCTGGATAGTGATTAAGTGTAAAACGAAGTGGCATTGAAAGAGGTAGTGTGCTAGGTAGCCTACCTTCCTTTATTGTAAACACTGCGACATATTCACAACTAGAAAGCATAAATGCTGCCTCAACACTTGTTATTTTCATAGTTCCTACACACTCTAAAGCTATAACCTTAAAGTTTCGTACCTCAATAATAAATGTGAATATTGTAAATCCCTCTTTACTATCTCCTAGGGCTTCACATCTAAATATATTTTCCTCACCCTCCATTTTACTTACTTTATTTCTACATAGTGTATTATAGTTAATATCTTGAAAAGTTTCTGTTACATCGGAAGTAGACAGTAAGTTCGCCATAATAAAATCTTTGGCGAGGCATCTCATAATAAAATAATTTACTAGCTGTACGTTTTCAGTTATGGTCTCTGTTTGCATAATTAAAAAAGCTTCTGTATCAAACTCTTTAATTTTTTTATTTAATAAAAAATTATATTCATTTTTGTTTTCTGGTAATTCTCCCTTTGTCTGAATAGTTCTCTCTGTCATCTCTTGAACTAAATAAGCTAGTTGATTCTCGTCTATTTCAATAAACTTTCCTCCGAGACAGCCAGCTAGTTTAGTCTCTATTGTTAATATTTCTTCTTCGTCATCTTCCCATACTGAAAAGTATGTTTCGATTCCATGTCCTTCCGCGTCAATATAGAAAAATTGATGTAAAGTTTCAAACTCTTCACTATTTCTAATTTCCCAATTCGCATATAAATACATGGTTCCCATGAGACGTGTATTTGTCATTTTAGCGCTTCGAAATATTTTTTCACATCCTTCTTTCAAAGTGTTACCACCTTGTATTACTCTTAACATAGTCTTTCAAACACTCCTTTGTTGATTTTTTTAACCGGTGCTTGCGACAAATTAGATAAAACTATAACATATGCATTTTTCTCAGGGCAAATCCAAAAACTTGCTCTAAAACCATCATCTGTGCCTTCGTGTCCAAATAATGTCATCCCTTCTTGCTTTCGAATAAACCATCCTAAGCCCATTTCTTCTCCATTGTTTGGAACTACAGTTCTTCCTCTCCAGATATTATCATATATTTCGGTTTCAAATAATTTTCTCTCTATAGCTGCTTGTGCCCATTTTTCTAAGTCATTTAAACTGCTTGTAAGTGTGGAGCTTGGTCCATGTTCTCTATTATACGGATAGCATTCTTCTAATTTTATGTGCTTCTCCTTATCCTTATAATGTGGCATTGCTCCACCTGCCCTTTTCAGAATATTTAGCTCTAAATTCTCGACAGCCCCACTTTTTCCTGTTATACTTTCTCCCCTTTCAAAAGTTAAAAATGTAGAATTTTTCATATTTAGTGGTTCTAGTAAGCTATCCCTAATATACTCTTCAAACGATACACCTGAAACCTTGCTGATTACCGATCCTAAAATCTCGTAACCGATGTTACTATACTGAAATTTGTTTTCTTTTGGAGACCAAAGTAACTTAGAGTTTCTTACTTCAGATGATAAAATATATCTTTCCAAAGCTTTATCATCAAGCTCTGGTGCATTCCAGCCATATTCCTTTACGTCTTCAAGTCCTGCTGTATGGCATAGCATGTGCTCAATAGTTATCTCATTGACTCTTATATCATCAATTTTAACCCATGGAAGCACATCAATTAGTCTATCTTCGAGCTTTAACTTTCCCTTTGTTACTAAGTCCATTATTCCTGTGGCAACGAATGTTTTTGATACGGATGCTGTATGAAAAAACTCACTCTCTTTTAGCGACTCTTTTGTTAAAAAATCACTATATCCAGCTGCCTTTCTAAAAGTAAATTCTCCAATGCCTGCTGAAACGCTTAGGCCTGGCAAATCATAAAAAAACAGTGCTTCATCTACATACTTTTCTAGTGATATTCTTTTCTTATCAAAATTATTCATTATCCACCTTTTCCCTTGCTCTATTACCTATTACTAGTAGTATACCCTTTTTTTAGGAATTTGACTATGTTTTTATTTATGCTACACTATTATTGAGCCAAAGTTCACACAAATTTATGTGTTTTATCAAACTTTCACAGTACGCACACTTTTATTATGTGTTTTACATTTTGATAAAACCCTCATAAACGAATAATTTAGGAGATTACTTATGCAATTTAGAAAATTTAAAAAAACAGGTGAGGACGTTTCACTATTTGGATTAGGGACAATGAGAATGCCTATTAACGACGATGGTAGTGTTAACAAAGAAGCATCTATTGATATGATTAGGACTGCTATTGATAATGGCGTTAATTATGTAGATACAGCCCATATGTATCACAATTCCCATGCAGAAACTGTAGTTGGAGAGGCCCTCAAAGATGGCTATAGAGAAAAAGTCTTTTTAACTACTAAATTACCACTGTGGTTGGCAAAGTCCGAAGACGAACTTGAAACAATCTTTCAAAAACAATTAAAAGATTGTCAAACAGATTACTTTGATTTTTACTTGCTTCATAACACAAATTCTCAAGTTATGAAGTTAAACGAAAAGTACAATGCAATTGATTTTTTAGACAAAAAGAAAAAAGAAGGTAAAATTAAAAACCTTGGTTTCTCACATCATGATACCTGTGAAATGTTCGAAGAAATAATCGAAATGTATCCGTGGGATTTTTGTCAAATCCAACTTAACTACATGGACAAAGAATTTCAAGCAGGTATTAGAGGGTACAACTATGCTACAAGCAAGGGGATTCCAGTTATAATTATGGAACCTGTAAAAGGCGGTAAGCTTGTTGATAATGTTCCTCCAACTGTTATGAGTATCTGGAATAGCTCTAAAACTAATAGGAAGCCTGTAGATTGGGCTTTAAGATGGGTTGCTAACTTTGATAACGTATTAACTATCCTATGCGGTGTTCACTCCAAAGAGCAATTATTAGAAAATATTGAAATTCTTAAAGATGCAAAGGCTAACAGTTTAAGTAATGAAGAACTTCAACTTATTGACAAAGCTTCAGATGAATATAACAGACTAATTAAATATTCATGTACATCTTGTAACTACTGCCTACCCTGTCCTGTAAAAATAAACATCCCTGGAATCATTGGATATAGAAATGACTGGGAAATATACGCAGGAACAGCAAAGGTTGCGGCTGATTATAAGACTTGGAATCATCCAAAGCGCCTTGCCTCTGCGTGTACAAATTGTGGATTATGCAAAGAAAAATGTCCACAGAGACTTGATATTCCAGCAATTATGATAGAAACTGCTGAAATATTTGATAAGTAAGCTATTATATGAATTTAACAACAAACAGGAAGAAATCATTGTGGTCCTTCCTGTTTTATTGCTTTTTAATATTCAAAGATAACTTTACAGCACAACTCTTAGAAACCATTCTCTCTTTGCACTTTGTTTAACGCTTCTGCATTGAACTGCTCTGCATATTCTGAATCCATTTCTTTCATTCCTCCAGGGAATTCATACTTAGACATTAGTTCAACAAATAATGCTGGTTCAAACTGTTCAGGGTTTTTAACACCAGCACCAGCCCATTTACCTGTTGCAATAAGCTCCATCATAATAACTGGGTTAAAAGCTGTTTGCGCTACTACCGCATTTGTTCCATATTTTGCGATACACTCTTGGTTATCTGCAACTTGATATAGATAAACCTCTCTTACCTTACCATCTTTTACTCCGCGAACCCAAGTACCAGCACAACCTTTACCGTGCATTCTCATTGTAGCCTCTGTTGGGTCAGGAACTACTTTGCAAAGGAAGTCTCTTGGAGTGATTTCTTCGTTTCCAATTTTTATCTTCGCGTCTGGTTCTGTCATTCCCATTTCTCTTAAGTTTAATAGGATTTGTCTTAGTTCTCTAGGAACACCGTACTTAAAAGTTACCCTGTTGCATTTAACGTGTCTTGGAATCATTGCTGTTTCTTCATGCTCTACGTTGATTACTTCTACCTCGCCAATTCCACCTGGGAAATCAAAGATTTCTGGTTCTGAAAAGTTCTCTGTAGTAAACCAGCCTCTATCTTTTTCCCAAACAACTGGCGGCTTTAAGCACTCATCGATAGTTGTCCATACTGAGAATCCAAAGTAGCCAACATCATCGCCATCGTAATTGTCTCCATCTCTTACCCCAATTTCATCAATTTCGTCAAATAGATATTTTTCTGCATATTTTGCATATACATTTGCCATACCTGGTTCAACTCCAGAACCTGCAATTGCAAGAATTCCTTTTTCCTCCCATGCTTCATTTTGAGCATATTGGTAGTCCCCTTGCATAATGTTCACTTTGTTATATGGATCTTCTGGATGAGGAACTGCTAAGGTCATAGCGCAGTCCATGTAACCAACCCCTGCTTCATAGCATACATCGAAGATATTTTCGTTAAAAGAAGGGTCGCAAGCATTAAGAACAAATGTAATGTCATGCTTTTTAATTAAAGCAAGCATATTGTCTTTTTCTTTTGCATTTACGAATTCCCCAATAAATCTTTCATCTTCGCATCCTTCTGCAGATGCTTTTGCTCTTTTTTCATCATAGTCAGAAAGTACAACCTTTTCTGCCCACATTCCACCTTCGCCAGCTCTTTTGATAATTCTTGCCGCTGATGTTCCTACACCACCTGAACCAATAATTAATAGTTTCATATATACCTCCTCTACATTGTATATTTTCACAATGTTTTCAAATACCAAATTCTTGTTTATAGTTTACCACCATCAAAAACCATTTCAATAAGTAGTTTGCCAAATAAAGGTAATTATTTTGCGTTAATATGCGCAATAGTCAGACTATTTGTAAAATTCTTAACTAAATACTAATGAAGGCTTATCAAAAAGGCCTTAAGAAAAAATTCAAAAGGTAACTAATATAATGTACAACTTTTTACATATGTGATAAAATAAAGGAAATTCCAATTGAAATTAAGTAATATCAATGTAGATATGATAGTTATTGTAAACGGGGGATGTAATGGAATTCATATATTCATATAGTTTTTGCTCACTTTTATTTCTGTTTGTAATAATGGGAGTTTTTTTCTCAAAAAAACAATTTCCTACTACTGCGAATAAATTCTTCGCAGTAATAGTAATTTGCAGCTTTTTTGACATTTCACTTGATATATTAAGTGGTTTAACTATTGAACGTGCAACAGAACTACCTTTCAGTATAGTTCAAACTGTAAATGCCACATTCTATGCTTTGCAAATGATGTTTCCTCTTGGTCTTCTTTACTATGTTTCCCTAATTGCTGGTTGGCAAGGAAAAATGAGAAACTTTACCCATGGATTACTATTGTTACCTTGCATTTTGATACAACTAGCTCTTGCTTCAAATCCTTGGACCCAGTTATTTTTTTATGTAGATCCAGTTACTGGGTATACTAGAGGTAAGTGGTTTTTATCCTTTTATGTAGTAGCTGCTATATATTTACTCTTGACTGCTATAGCTGTAATTATATTTAGAAAGTCTCTAATTCCACTTCAAGTAGCCACAATATTAGCTTCAATTTGTGTAATCATTTCATTTGTAGGCATCCAGTATACATTTCCAGAGCATCTTCTCACTGGCACAGCAATCGCTTTATCTATTGTTATGATGTATTTAGTAATACACAACCCCGAGCATATGTTAGATACAGTCACAGGTGCTTTTAATAAAGATGGGCTAGATTTTTTCATGAAACCCTCATCTACAAGTAAAAAAGGCTATGGTGTTATTGCTTTTGATATCATTGAATTTTATAAAATTAGTAATATTTTCGGTGCGGATGCAGGAAAAGAACTTATTCGCAAAGTTGGTGAATTCTTAATAAACTAAGTTGGAAAAGATGCCTGGGTATTTAGAGCAACTAACCATATGTTCTTAATTGTTTTGAAAAACGACGATAAATTCGATGATGTTTATCAAAAAATTTACAATAGGTGTAATGATACTTGGAAGCTTGGCAGCGAGGAAATTGTAACTGATATTCATTTGGCGTGTGTGAAACAACTTCAAAGTGTTCCAAGTATTGAAAGTTTAATGGTGCTAATAAATGAAAGTATTTCTCCTCACCCAGATAATACTGGTGTTTATGTAACCACTATTGATAAAGATTCAATTAATTCAGCTAATCGTAAAATATTGGTAGAGGATGCACTAAAAAGAGGGCTGAAGGATGATAACTTTGAAATATATTATCAACCAATTTATTCATTACCTCATGGGAAGTTTACAAATGCCGAAGCACTTCTACGACTTACAGATTCAGAGTTAGGATTCATTTCTCCTGGAGAATTTATCCCAATTGCCGAAAAGTGTGGGTTAATATTCGATATAGATGAATTAGTGCTCAGTCAAGTATGCAGGTTTATTTCTGAAAATGAGTTAGAAAAAGACTTAGGGCTAAATCAGATAGAGATTAACCTTTCAGGTGCAGAATTTATTAGAAAAGATCTTGCAGAATCTATCGAAAAAATAGTAGACAGTTATAATGTTGATGCTAGTCAGATTTGCATTGAGATCACAGAATCCGTAGCTACTTCTTCCTTCGATTCATATAAGGACATAGCAAAGAAAATGAGAAAAAAAGGATTTTCTTTTGCCCTTGATGATTACGGAACGGGTTATGCCAATCTATCTCAGCTCACTAAACTTAAATTTGAAATTGCTAAAATAGATAGAAGCTTATTATTAGCTTACTTTAATAATAAAGAGAGTGCTATAATCTTCAAACATATTATAGATATGCTTAAGCAACTCGGACTTACTGTTGTTGTCGAGGGCGCAGAAGAGAAATGTCAAATTGATCTTCTAACCGATTTAGGAGTAGATCTTATACAAGGTTATTACTATAGCAAGCCACTCTGTGAAGATGATTTCAAAAAATTTCTTATAACTCATAATTTTTAATACTCACAGCATAAAAATAGTGTAGCAACTCTCTGTTACTACACTATCATATTTGTCTTTTCATTTCCCATAAATTGAAATAGTTTTTATGATTATCCAGCTATTTCATCTTTAATATCCACTAAAATTAGTTCAACTTCCCCACATTGTAGGAAAGATCTAATTGAGGTGTTTTCACCACCGGTGCTGCTTTCATGCTCAACTTTAGGGAATGTTTTAATAGCTCTCAAAACTCTTTCTCTATCGCAATCACATATTCCGCCTTCTTTTACATATTCTAAGTTTGCTAAAACAGCTGAACTTGGAACCTTATAGCGACCAAAGTTCAAATTGCCTTTTAATCCTTTGATATTTATTAGGAATTCTTTAGCCCCATCATTCTTGTTAACGATGGTTTTCAGGTCCTCTACAGTTCTTGCAGTAACAAATCCATTTAATAAACTTGCATCTCCATAAGAAACTAAAATATTATATGATTTTCTATCATTTTCTTTTATGCTATTTGATGTAATAATATAGTTTTCTCCACTAGCAACCACGTTATCTCCTATAGCCTTAAACATTTGATATGGCTTTCCTAAAGTTAAATGCTTTGAGTTTTCAAAAACATCAGTTAACGCTTTCCCATCGGAACAAAGCCCTCTACTTGTTTCATCTAAGTTAACTATTGTTGGAGGAACTGAGCTTGATAGTTGATAATCTCCCCCTGCGGTTTTATAATATTCTTTTAAAGCCTCTTCTATTTCAAGCACACTTGCAAGTTCCATTTTTGCCATAGACTTACGGCTACTAATCTTTCCAGAATATCTTTCCCTATACTCTTGAGGGTGCATACCAAACCACTGCTCAAAATGCTTTACAAAATATCTTAAAGCAGAAAAACCACATTCCTCAGCAATAGCGCCCATTTTCTTATTAGTTCCAAGTAAAAGTTTTTCTGATTCTTCAACTCGAATAAAGTTTAATAGGTCTTGATAGCTTAAACCTGTTGCTTCCTTTATTACATGCGATAAATAAAACAAACTTAAATGCTCTCGTTCAGCAATTTCGTTTAAAGTTAGCTTTCTATGGTAATTTTCATACATATATGTTGTTATACGAGTTAGTCTTCCGGTTAAAACTTTATTTTCTTTTTTCTTCTTACAGTTAATAAATTTCCCATCTTCTAGAAGATAGTATTGAAACTCTGCTAGAAGTATTCCAATTAAATTATGCCCCTTTTCAATTATTCTGTGCTCATATCCATAACCCTTTTGGATTTTTTCCATCATTATCTTTGCAATAATTGACTTAAGTGTTTCAATGCTTTCATCTTCACCATTACCGTCGTCAATACCAGATACAAACCAGTTATTTTCCAGCTTTCCTTCGTAGTACTTTTGGTAATACTTCAGGTCAACATGAAGTATTAGCATTAGATTTTCTTCATCGTCAACAGCCTCAAAACTATGCATTTCTCTTTCATTAAAGAAGTAAATGTCACCTTCTTTTAGCTGATATGAATAGTGCCCGTTTCTCATATTTATTGAGCCTTTAAGCAGATATACAATTTCTAGTTCATCATGGAAGTGTATAGGGTGTTCATAATAGTTTCCTACAGTTATAGATATTGGTAATTCTTCTTTAAAATTGATTTTTTCTTTCATCTGACTGTCCTCTTAATAGCGTTAGCTGACTTACAGTTAAAAATTATCGATTATTCATCTAACCTTAAATAAGTTCTAATTTATGTCTTAATTATACACTAATTCTCTTAGCAATACCATAAAAAAATAATAAATTTGCTATTTATACATACAACTATATCTATTTTCAAAAAATTTTCAAAAAAGGTAGACAAAAGGAAATTTTTATTATAATATGTAAAATTTTACACATAAAAAATAGCACCTACATTACTGTAAGTGCTTTTGAACTGGCAACGTCCTACTTTC
>CAYJFM010000021.1:0-40343 GCA_964369805.1 uncultured Oscillospiraceae bacterium | reverse complement strand
TTCTTATTATTACCAATGGATTATATGGTAAGAGAATGGTTGAAATTGTAGAAACTTGCTATGATACATGGTGAAAACACAGTGCATGCATATATTGCAGCTATGTATCATGATAGGTTCAAAGAGTATACTCTTGAACAACTTAATGAGTTTGTGGTAAAATATAGTATTGAGCAAAAATATTTAGGAAATAAAAATCTTTCTCACAGTAAAGTCGCTGCAGCATGGCTTAGGGAAAACTGGAAGGATGAGTTACCTGAAATAGAATATGCAGAAGACGTAATTAGGGCTATTAGCTACCATACTACAGGTAGAGCTAATATGTCTACTCTTGAAAAAATTGTATATCTGGCAGATGGAATAGAGCCTTTGCGAGATTATTTAGGGGTAGAAGAGTTAAGAAAAGTAGCAAAACTTGATTTAGATAAAGCCTGCCTGCTTTATGGAAAACGGACTGTAGAATTTTTAATATCTAAGGGAATTAAGTCTGCAGATGATGACACGCTTTTAATGATTGAAAGTCTGTCGTAATGAAAGGAAAAAATTAATGAATAATAGAGAAATAGCTGTTGCTATTGCAACGCTAATTGAAGACAAGCTAGGAGAAGATATTGATGTTTTAGATATTTCTGAGAAATCATCTTTTGCAGATTATATGATTGTAGCATCGGCAGCATCAGAAAGACAATTAGGAGCATTTAAGGATCAAATTGAAGACGTTGTTTATGAAAATGGCGGAGAAGTTAAAAATGTTGAAGGAAAGAAGGATTCGGGATGGATTCTCCTTGACTGCGGTGATATTATTGTAAATATTTTTACAAAAGAAGCTAGAGGGAAATACACTTTAGAAAAAGTTTGGGGAGACTGCGAAAAAATTATTTTGGAGGAAAGAAATGTCTAAATACAACCATACTGCAATTGAAAGCAAGTGGCAATCATACTGGAAAGAAAACAACACGTATAAGGTATCTGAGGATATGGATAAAGAAAAGTACTACGTGCTTGAAATGTTCCCATACCCATCAGGTAAACTTCACATGGGTCATGTTAGAAACTACTCAATAGGTGATGTAATTGCAAGATTTAAGACAATGAAAGGGTACAATGTACTTCATCCAATGGGATGGGATTCTTTTGGTTTACCAGCAGAAAATGCAGCCATTAAAAACGGCACTCCTCCAGCTGAGTGGACATGGCAAAATATTGCTGAAATGAGAGATCAACTTTCAGAGCTAGGCTTAGCATATGATTGGGAAAGAGAAATAGCTACATGTCATCCAAGTTATTATAAATGGATGCAGTGGATATTTATTCAGTTCTTTAACAAAGGCCTAGCATACAAAAAAGAAAATGCAGTAAACTTCTGTCCTGACTGTCAAACTGTACTTGCTAATGAGCAGGTAATTGATGGCTGTTGTGATAGATGTAACTCTGTTGTGGGTAAAAAAGAATTATCTCAATGGTATTTTAAAATAACTGACTATGCTGATAGATTACTAGAAAACCTTGAAACCTTAGATGGATGGCCAAACAAGGTAAAGGTAATGCAAAAAAATTGGATTGGTAAATCTGAAGGTGCTGAAGCAGTATTTAAGATTGATGGTACAGATGAAGAACTAACTGTTTTTACAACTAGGCCAGATACATTATTTGGTGCTACTTATATGGTACTTGCACCAGAAGCAAAAATTGTAAAAACTCTTACTGATGGAACAAGTTATCAGGCTGAAGTAGAGGCATATATTGAAAAAGTTCAGCATATGACAGATATTGAAAGAACAGCAACAAACAACGAAAAAACCGGAGTATTTATTGGGCAATATGCAATCAATCCACTAACAGGAAAGAAGATTCCAATTTATATTTCAGACTATGTACTTCTTGGATATGGTACAGGGGCTATTATGGCAGTACCAGCACATGACCAAAGAGACTTTGATTTTGCAAAGGCCTTTGACCTTGAAATAATTCCAGTAGTAGATCCAGAAAACCCAGAAATTGATGTAAACAATCTTACAGAGGCTTTTGTAGCTGAAGGAAAGATGATCAACTCTGGTGAATTTGATGGAATGAATAACAAAGATGCAATTAAGAAAATGTTTACTTACCTTGAAGAAAAGAACATTGGTAAACAAACAATTAACTATAGACTTAGAGATTGGTTAGTTTCTAGACAAAGATACTGGGGATCTCCAATACCTATGATTAACTGCCCAAGCTGCGGCTGGGTTCCAGAGAAAGAAGAGAATCTACCTGTAATGTTACCAGAAGATGTTGAATTTACAGGTAAAGGCCAATCACCATTGGCAACAAGTAAAGAATTTATTCACACAACTTGTCCTGTATGTGGTGGAGAAGCTGAAAGAGAACTAGATACAATGGATACATTCCTTGATTCGTCATGGTACTTCTTAAGATACTGCGATCCAAATAATTCAGAAGAGATTTTTGATAAGGAAAAGGTTAAGTACTGGATGAATGTTGATCAGTATATTGGTGGAGTAGAGCATGCTATTCTTCATCTTTTATATTCGAGATTCTTCCAAATGGCTTTAAATGACCTTGACATTGTTACTACAGATGAACCATTTGAAAACTTACTTACACAAGGTATGGTAATTAAAGATGGTAAAAAAATGTCTAAGTCAGTTGGAAACGTAGTTTCTCCAGCTGAGATTATAGAAAAATATGGTGCGGACACAGCAAGACTGTTTATACTATTTGCTGCGCCGCCAGAAAAGGAACTTGACTGGTCAGACACTGGAGTTGAAGGAAGCTATCGATTCCTTAACAGAGTGTACAGAGTGGTTACAGAGTATATCGAAAAGTATGGATGTACAGAAAAAGTTAATGCAGAAGCGAAGTCCAAAGAAGACAAAGAACTGCTATTTGCGCTGAACTCAACAATTAAAAAAGTTACGGAAGACGTTGGGGACAGATTTAATTTCAACACAGCTATAAGTTCAATTATGGAACTTGTAAACGAGATTTACAAATACAAGGAAGGCGAGAACGTAAACAAAGCCTTACTTGGAAAGTCCATTAAAGACTTAGTAATGCTGCTTACTCCATTTGCACCACACCTTTGCGAAGAATTGTGGGAAGCTTTAGGGGAAGAAGGAAGGGCATACGGTCAAAGCTGGCCAGTATTTGATCCTTCAGCCTTAGTAAAAGACACAGTTGAAATTGTAATGCAAATTAATGGCAAAGTTAAGGAAAAAGTGGAAATTCCTAGCAGTGCCTCAAGAGATGAAATGCAGGAAATCGTTCTTTCTATGGACTCTACTAAAGAGCTAGTTTCAGGAAAAGAAATTGTAAAGGTAATTGCAGTTCCTGGAAAGCTAGTTAATATTGTAATAAAGTAAGCTAGAAAGCAAACTTTTACAAAGAAAGAGAGAATATGAAGGAAAAAGAAAACAGAGAAAAAAGCCATAATGCGGCTAAACCCTCTGGAAAGAGAGAAGTAAGACCAACTTCATTAAAAGATGGTGAAAAAAAACCTGTAGAAGAAGTAGCTAAGAAGAAAAAATCTACTGCAGCTAGAGGAGGAAGGCCAACTACAAAATCAGCAGCAAAGCCCAATGAGGGGGAAGATAAGGCAGGAAAAACAACAGGAAAACAGGGAGCAAGGACTGGGGCTAAAACAAAACCAGACTCAGCAGTAAAGCATGGGATAAAGGACTCTGGCAAGCAATTAGAAAAAGAAACAACAAGGAAAAATGACAAACCTGCTTCAAGACAGAATTCAAAGCAACCTACAAGGGGAACTAAAACTCAAGGAAAGCAAACAAAACCTGTAGAAAATACTGCTACAAAGAAGCAAGCTGAAGCAAATGCTAATAAGGCAAAGAAAACAATTAAAAACCTAGTGTCAAAAGAAAAAACTCTAAAAGTAATTCCATTAGGAGGTCTTAAAGAGATAGGAAAGAATATGACAGCCTTTGAATATGGCAATGATATAATTATTATTGACTGTGGGTTATCTTTTCCAGACGATGAAATGCTAGGGATTGATATTGTCATACCAGATTTTGATTATTTAATTAAAAATAAGAAGAAAGTAAGGGGACTTGTAATTACACATGGACACGAGGATCATATAGGAGGTATACCATATCTGCTAAAGAGCCTTAAAATTCCTGTATATGGAACTAGACTCCCAATTGCTCTAGTCGAAGGAAAGTTTGAAGAGCATAATATGAAACCTATGGCTTCATTGCTAAATACAATTAAAGCAGGTGATACTTTCAAAGTTGGACCATTTAAAGTAAATGCAATAAGAACTACACACTCAATTGCAGATGCAGTGGCACTAGCTATTGACACTCCTATTGGTACCATATTTCACACAGGAGATTTTAAAATAGACTTTACTCCTGTAGACGGAGAGCCTATTGACCTTAGAGCTTTAGGAAGATTAGGAGACAAAGGAGTTCTTCTAATGCTAGCAGACAGTACAAATGCTACTAGGGAAGGTTTCACCAAGTCTGAAAAAAGAGTAGGAGAGGCTTTAGAAAGTATTTTTAGGACTGCAGAGTCAAGAATTCTTGTAGCGACATTTTCATCTAATGTACATAGAATTCAAAAAATTATTGATAATGCTGTGCTTTGTGGACGTAAAGTTGTGTTTACAGGAAGATCAATGCTAAAAGTAGCTGATGTAGCTACTGAGCTGGGATATCTAGACTTCCCACCAAATACAGTTCTTGACATGAATCAGGTAAATCAGTATCCAGATAATGAAGTTGTGATTATTACAACTGGTAGCCAAGGAGAGCCTATGTCTGCCTTGTCTCGTATGGCAAATCAAACTCATAGAGATATTAGTATTAAAGAAGGGGATATGGTAATCCTTTCATCAACACCAGTACCAGGAAATGAAAAAACTGTAACCAATGTTGTAAATAACCTAATTGAAGCAGGGGCTAAAGTAATATATTCTGATATTGCAGAAACACATGTATCAGGACATGCTAAGGCTGAGGAATTGAAAATTATTCACTCATTAATTAAGCCAAAGTACTTTATGCCAGTCCATGGCGAGAGAATGCACCTAAAGAAACATGCAGAACTAGCTGTTGATTTAGGACTTCCTGAAGAAAATGCATTTATACTAAATAATGGAGATATATTAAATATTAATAGTAAAGGAGCTCATATCACTGAGGATGCTGTAAGTTGTGAGACTATAATGGTTGATGGGCTTGGAGTTGGTGATATTGGAACTGTTGTATTAAGGGACAGAAAGCTGTTATCTGAATCAGGGCTAGTTATAGTTGTTACAAGTATTGATACCAAAACAGGTAGAATAATTGGAGGCCCTGAAATTGTTTCAAGAGGCTTTGTCTACGTAAAAGAAAATGAAGACTTAATTAAGGATGCTAGGGAAGTTGCAATGGCCTCTGTTGAAAAATGTAGGGCAGAAAAAATTAGAGACTGGGCTAGCATGAAATCTTTAGTTAGAGATGACATGAGAAAATTTATTTATGATAAAACAAAGAGGAATCCGGTAATCTTACCGATTTTTATGGAGGTATAAAATGAACGTATATGATGAATTACATAACTTAGAAAGAGCAATCAAAGACTCAGAAGAATACAAACAATACATTGCTGTAAAAGCAAAGGTTTCTGAAAACCCAGAACTTAATGGCATGATTCAAGACTATCAAATGAAGCAAATGGAACTTCAATCTAAACAAGCAATGGGAGAGAATATTGAGCAACTTGCAATGGAAATGATTCAGCCTCTGTATGAAGTAATGATGAAAGATCCAGTTGCTGCGGAGTATCTTCAGTGTGAGATGAGGTTTGGCATGATGATGAATGATGTTTATAAAACTCTAGGCGATTTGGTAGCAGGCAACTAATGGGAATGGTAAAAACAGCCCAAGAGCTTTTAGATATTGCAAAGGCAGAAGCTATTGGAGATAGAGCCTTTGAACATATTCTAGGTTTCATAAGAATTGGAATGACAGAATTAGAAATAGCTAAAGAAATTGAAAAGACTATGTTTTCTTTGGGTGCAACAGATCTTTCATTTCCAACTATAAGTGTTTCTGGATGGAGAGGTTGCTTGCCCCATGGTGAGCCATCTGAAAAAAGGATAGAAGAAGGAGAACTTCTCACTTTGGATTTTGGGTGCATTTATAATGGACAATGTGGTGATATGACTAGAACAGTAGGGCTTGGAGAACTAAGTGAAAAACAAATTCAGGTATACAACACTGTATTAGATGCTCAGGAAGCTGCAATTAGCGCAGTTAAAGCGGGAGTTATGTCAAGGGAAGTAGATAAAATTGCAAGGGACTTTATAGAAAAAGCTGGATATGGGCAATTCTATATCCACGGAACTGGGCATGGAGTTGGTAAGCAGGTTCATGAAGAACCTTATATTAATAAAAGTACAAACACTTTATTAGAAGAGAACATGGCTGTAACCATAGAGCCAGGGATATACTTACCAGATGAGATGGGTGTCAGAATTGAAGACCTTGCAATTATCACAGAATTTGGTATAATTAACTTGACGAAATCACCAAAAGAGTTGATTATTTTGTAAAAAGATAAATGAATATTTATTAGAAAGATATTATTAAAATTAAGAATGGAGACAAAAAATGATTTATGCTGGAGACTTTAGAAAAGGTATGACTTTTGAGATTAACGGAGAGCCATGTGTTGTAATTGATTTTCAACATGTAAAGCCAGGTAAGGGAGCTGCTTTTGTTAGAACTAAGTACAAAAGTGTGCTAACTGGATCAACAAGAGAAGAAGCTTTTAACCCTAATGACAAGTTCCCAAAAGCTCATATTGAAACAAAGGAAATGCAGTACTTATATCAAGATGGAGACCTATACTACTTCATGGATCAAGAAACATATGACCAAGTTCCTTTAATGCATGATCAAGTAGAAGAAGCTATGAAATACTTAAGAGAAAATGATATGGCAACAATCAAGTTCTATCAAGATAAGGCATTCTTAGTAGAGGCTCAAAACTTTGTAAACCTAAAAGTTATTGAAACAGAGCCAGGCGTTAAGGGCGATACTGCAACTAATGTAACTAAGGCAGCAACTGTAGAAACAGGAGCAATTATTCAAGTTCCGATTTTTATTGAGGAAGGCGAAATAATTCAAATTGATACAAGAACTGGGGACTACTTAAGTAGAGCTAAATAAATATTAAATAATAGGGGCGTAGAAATACGCCCTTTAAAAAAATAGTTTACAAGGATAGAATATGACAGAAGAGACAAAGGTTATAAAGACGAATAAGAGAAATAAGAAAAGAAAAGGTAAATTGGGGAAACCAGTTATTATTATATTTTTTATTGCTCTTGTTATTTTAATTGGAGCAGTTGGGATTACAGTGCTTGGTGCTGCAAAAGATACAGATAATAAAGAATACTACAATGTAACTATTCCAATGGGATCGGGCTCTAGCGTAATTGCTGAGCAACTGGAAGATGAAGGGATAATAAAATCTGCATTTAGTTTTAAAGTATACTCAAGGCTAAAAGGTGCGGGAGATGATATGAAGGCAGGAAGTTATAGCTTGTCTCCCTCCATGTCAGTTGGACTGATTATTGAGACTTTGACAACAGGTGATATAAAAGGAATTCCTGTAACAATAATTGAAGGGATGACGGTTTTACAAATTGCTGAAGAATTTGATGCTGCAGGAATAACTACTACAGAAGAGTTTCTAGAAGCAGAAAAAAATGGAAACTATGATTTTAGATTTATGGATCAAATTCCAGAGGAAAACGAATATAGGCTAGAAGGATTTCTTTATCCAAATACATACAACTTTGCAAAGGATACAGATGCTGAAGTAGTAATTAATGCAATGTTAAAAAGCTTTGATGAAAACTTTACAGATAAAGACTATGACCAAGCAGAACAGCTAGGGTATTCAGTATTAGAAATCATTACTATGGCTTCTATTGTTGAAAAAGAGGCTGCGCTTGATGATGAAAGGGCAACTGTTGCTAGTGTGTTTTATAACAGACTGGATATTGGTATGACTTTAGGAAGTGACCCTACTGTAAATTATATTACTGGAAAAATTGGTGAAGAACCAACGGCGAGTGACCTTGAGATTGACTCACCATATAACACTAGATTAAATCCAGGGCTTCCGCCAGGCCCTATTTGTTCTCCAGGAGCAAAGTCAATTGAAGCAGCCTTATATCCAGATGAAACAGAATACTTGTACTTTGTTGTAGAGACAAGGGATAGTTTAAACATTGTTTTTACAGAAACCTATGAAGAGCATCTCGAAGCAGTAGATGTTTACTATAATTCTTAGGGAGAATTTGAATGATAGAAAAAGATGTAATTGACTATATTAATAGTTTTTACACTCCTCTTACCCCACAGCTAAAGGAGCTGAGGGAAGAAAGTGAAGAAAAGAAAATACCAATTATACTTAAAGAGACGGAAAACACTTTAACCTGGTTATTGAAAGAAAAACAGCCAAGGCGCATTCTCGAAATAGGGACTGCCGTTGGCTATTCGTCTATCTATATGGCAAACCTTTTGCCAGAGTGTGAAATTACTACTATTGAAAAATTTGATAATGTTTACTACTCAGCAGTAAGAAATATTAGTAAATTCGGACTAGAGCATAGAATTGATGCACAGCTTGGGGATGCTAGGGAGATTCTTGAAGAAATTGGGTATAACTATAAAATGGGAATTGAAAAACCTTTTGATTTAGTTTTTATTGATGCGGCTAAAAGCTTTTACAGAGAGTTTTGGGATTTAACAATTCCAATGGTAAAGCAAGATGGGCTAATAGTATGTGATAACATTCTAATGAGAGGGATGACTGTCTCAGAAAAGTATGACAAATTTAAGAAACATAGAACTAGTATGAAAAAAATGAGAGAATTTCTAACATATATTAATGGGATTGAAAATGTAACAACAACTATTACTGCCCTTGGTGATGGTCTCTCAATTAGTACTATTAAAGACAAGAAATAATGTGAAAGGAAGAGTTGTGAATAAAAAAATTGAACTTCTAGCACCGGCTGGAGATTTAGAGAAACTAAAGATAGCTATAGATTATGGTGCAGATGCAGTATATCTTGGTGGAGAGATGTTTAGCCTTAGAGCTGGAGCAGGAAACTTTACGAGAGAAAAGCTTATAGAAGGCATTGAATATGCACATAAAAGGGGAAAAAGAGTTTTCCTTGCTATGAACATTTTTCCTCATAATGAAGATATAAACATGGTAACTGACTACATCGAAGGAATAAAAGATCTTGGCATAGATGCCTTTATAGTATCAGACCCAGGAATGTTTGCTATTTTACAAGAGCAAATTCCAGGTTGTGAAATTCATATTAGTACCCAAGCTAACATTACAAACTATGCAAGTGCTCTGTTTTGGAAAAAAATGGGCGCTTCGAGAATCGTGCTAGCAAGAGAACTTACACTTGAAAATATTAGGGAGATTAAAGATAAAATTGGAGATGAAATGGAAATCGAAGCTTTTGTTCAAGGCGCAATGTGCATTTCCTATTCAGGTAGATGCCTTCTTAGTAATTTTATGATTGAAAGAGATGCTAATAAGGGTGAGTGTGCACATCCATGTAGATGGAAATACTCACTAGTTGAGGAACAAAGGCCTGATGAGGTGTACCCTGTTTTCGAAGATGAGAGGGGAACATATATTATGAACTCAAGAGACCTATGTCTTATTGAACATGTACCTGAGCTTATTGCTGGTGGCATTGATTCATTCAAAATTGAGGGCAGAATGAAAAGCTCATTTTATGTAGGAACAGTAGTTCGATCATATAGGGCAGCTATTGATAAGTACTATGAGGATAAAGAAAACTATAAGTATGACGAAGGGTGGTTTGAAGAAATTAAAACTGTAAGCCACAGGGAGTTTACTACAGGTTTCTATTTTAATAAACCAAATAACAAAGACCAAAACTATTTAACAAGTGCGTACACTAGGAATTATTCTTTTGTGGGAATGGTTAAGGACTTTGATAAGGAAAATATGATTGCAACAGTAGAGCAAAGAAACAAGGTTGTAATAGGAGAAGAAGTTGAATTTATTGGGCCTTATGGGAAACAATTCAAGCAAAAACTAGAAATAATGATGAATGATAAGTTTGAACCTATAGAATCAGCTCCTCACCCGCAGCAAATTATAAAGATTAAGGTAGACCAAGAAGTTGCCGAAAACTTTATGATGAGAAAAAAACTAAATAAGTAAATTTAAAAGTAGAGAAAGGATCACACACACATGGACCAGATACCCGACACGGGAAGCAGTATTTTAATTCAGCTAGGAATAATTCTAGTTTTGACAGTTATTAACGCATTTTTTGCAGCCTCTGAAATGGCAATAGTATCATCTAGTAAATCTAAGATGCGACTTTACTCACAAGAGGGAAGCTCAAGCGCAAAGAAAATAGTGGAAGTATTAGAGGAACCTACTAAGGTGCTATCAACAATACAGGTAGCAATTACCCTTGCAGGGTTCTTGGCGTCTGCATCTGCAGCAGTTGGTATAGCCGATGATTTGTCAGCTATCTTAGAACCATATAATATTCCAAATGTAGAAGAAATTTCGGTTGTGCTTATTACAATTGCACTTTCATACTTTACATTAGTGTTTGGTGAGCTTTATCCGAAACGAGTTGCTTTTCAACATGCAGAAAAAATATCTATGGGTGTAATAGGATTTATTTTAGTGATGGCTAGGATCCTTGCTCCGTTCAACTTTATACTGGCTAAGTCAGTAGAGTTCTTACTTTTTATTACTAGGCAAAATAAGCACTCTGACGAGGAAACTTTTTCTGAAGAAGAAATTAAATCTATGCTTGAAGTTGGAGAAGATGCAGGGGCACTAAAAAAAGAAGGAAAGAAAATGATTGATAGCGTATTTCAATTTGATGATACACTAGCCTATGAAATTATGACTCCAAGGACTGAAGTATTTACTATTGATATTAATGACCCAACTAGCGAATATTTGGACCAACTAATGGAACTTAAGTTCACAAGAATTCCAGTATACGATGATGATAATGATAATATTATAGGTGTTTTAAATGTTAAAGACTACATCATTAAGGCTAGAGAAGTTGGCTTTGAAAATGTGTCAATTCATGAAATCTTAAGAAAGCCTCTGTTTGTTCCTGATGGTAAAAAAGTAGATTCTCTATTTTATGAGTTACAAAAGACAAGGCAACAAATTGCTGTGCTAATTGACGAATACGGTGGTTTCAGTGGAATTGTAACCATGGAAGATATTATTGAAGAAATTTTTGGTGATATTGATGACGAGTTTGATGATGAAGAGCTTGGAATAACACAGGTAAGTCCTAATATGTACACCTTTGAAGGTAATATAGACATTGATGACTTCAATGAAGCCACAGGTCTAAAGATCACTTCAGAGTCAAGTGAGACTATTGGAGGATTTATTATTGACATCCTTGAAGAAATTCCAGATGAAGGGAATAAGGATAAGTGGGAAATAAAATTTGAAAACCTTATTTTTAATATTCAGTCAGTAAAAGACAGAAGAATAGAAAAAATAACTTTAAGAATTCTTGATGATGGAAATCAGGGAAGTGAGAAAACTGAAAAGGAAAAGTTAAGCATCAAGAAAAAAGATAGGGCGGATAAGGAAAAACTAGATGACTAAACCTTTAAAAATAGCATTCTATACATTGGGGTGCAAAGTTAATCAATACGAAACTGAAGCAATCAAGGAAAAATTTCAGGACAGGGGACATGAAGATGTTCCCGTATCCTCTGATCTAATAGATGGTGTTGTAATAAACACATGTACTGTTACAAATATGGCGGATAGAAAATCTAGGCAACTTATGAGAAGGGCAAAGAAAAATAATCCTAACTGTGTAGTAGCTGTAATTGGGTGCTACTCTCAAATAAAGCCTGATGAAGTTAGGGAAATTGATGAAGTGGATCTTGTTCTTGGAAATGTTGACAAGGATAAGGTTGTAGATTTAATGGAAGGCCTTCTAATCTCGGAAGAGGTGAAAGCTATTTCAGCCCAATATGAATTTCAGGAGTTGGGGGTTACCAGAGCTCTTGAGTCAAGATCTAGAGCCTATGTGAAAATTCAGGAAGGATGTAATAGGTTCTGCTCTTATTGTATTATTCCTTATGCAAGGGGGCCGATTCGTAGCAGGAAAATTGATAACATCATTGAAGAAGTGGCCTCTTTGGTTGAGGCTGGATATAAGGAGCTGATTCTAACGGGGATTAATACTGCCTTATATGGAATGGAAGGCCTTAAAGAGGATGATTATGTTTCTAGGCTTCCTATTGAAGATTTGCTAGAAAAAATTGAATTAATACCTGGGGAGTTTAGAGTTAGATTTAGCTCTTTGGAACCAACTGTAGTTAACAAGCATCAGGTGGAAAATCTGCTTAAGTATAAGAGACTGTGTAATAGTTTTCACCTTTCTATGCAAAGCGGTAGTGATAATGTACTTAAGGAGATGAACCGTTCATATTTATCAAGTGATTATCTTGATATTGTAAAGGCTCTTAGGCAAAAGGACCCTACTTTTGGAATATCTGCTGATATAATTGTTGGGTTTCCTGGAGAAACAAGTGAAGATTTTAAGGATTCACTTCAGGTTATGAAAGAAAGCCTGCTTTGCAGAACACATGTTTTTAAATACTCAAAGAGGGATGGTACTCCAGCGGCGGATAGAAAAGACCAGATAGATGAAAAAATAAAAACGGAAAGAAGTGAGGAATTAATACTTGCTTCTGAAAAGACAGCAGAAAAGTTTAATAGTCTTCTGATTGGAAGAGTAGCAGAAGTCTTAATTGAAACAGAAAATGAAGAAACAGGACTATTTGAAGGGTATACTAGAAATTATGTTAAAGCTTATGTAAGTAGCCAAGCGGGTGAGAACCTACTTGGAAAACTTATAAATATTACTGTTAATGATATCTATAAAGATGGAGTGAAGGGAGAATTGTAATGAGCGACTGTATATTTTGCAAAATAGCAGATGGTGCTATTCCAAGCAATAAGGTTTATGAAGATGAAAAGATTTTAGCTTTTCATGATTTAGAACCTCAAGCACCAGTACATGTTTTAGTTATACCTAAAACACATATTGCATCTGTTGATCAAATTGAAGATGGACATGAGCAATTAATGGGTCACTTAATGGGAAAAATTAAAGTGATAGCAAAGGAATTAGGACTTGAAAATGGCTATAGAGTAGTTATAAATTGTGGAGAGGATGGAAATCAAACAGTAGGTCATATACATTTTCATATTTTAGGTAAAAGAAAAATGATTTGGCCACCAGGCTAAAGATTATATAAGGGGTTATCAAAATATATTTTATTTAGAAAGTTGGAACTTATGAATAGTAAAATGAAAGTTATTGGAACTCTTTGTGTTTTTGGAACTACTATTGGGTATGGTCTTCTTCCATCAATATCATTTTTGTCCTTTGAGGCAGGTGTTGAAACGGAGACTCTTCTGTTTAGTAAGTTTTTTTATTCAGCTGTACTGGTATGGATTTATATTGGGATAAAGAAGTTTTCTTTTAAACTTGAGAAGGAAGCCATTAAACCAATGATAGTTGTTTGTATTGCATATATTGGAATAGCAACAACACTCTACTTTGCTTTTGACTATATTTCAGGTTCACTTGCGACCATAGTGTCCTTTACATTTCCTGCAATGATTGTTGCTATTGAAATGATAAGGAAAATAGAACCAGTTAGGATTGTAAAGATTATGGCAGTTGTTCTATCTACTATAGGGATGATTTTTGTGGTTTGGTCACCGGACATGTCAGGAAATATTATAGGAATCTTTTTTGCATTAGGAACAGCTATCTCCTATGTATTTTATATATTTGGACTTGCTGCACCTGCAATTAAGAAAACAAATTCATTTGTGGTTTCGGGCTATATACTTGCGGCATCAGCGGTGTTTAACCTAGTTAGATGCTTGCTTTCAGGGCAACCTGTAATGGTATCGAATATGGAACAGTTTGGGTATATGCTTTTCTTATCAACAGTATGTGCCTTTGCAGCTATACTTCTTAATGCAATAGGTGTTAAGCTAATAGGCGCTGGAAATGCTGCTATTATTAATACTGTGGAGCCTCTTATTGCTGTAATCTTTGGCTATATACTTGTAGGGGATATTTTAACTACAAATATGATGCTTGGGGGTGCTTTAATTATGGTTGCAGTATTGATTTCAAATTTACCTTCCAAGAAAAAAGACCCGAGCCTTGAAGGTGGGTCTTAGTAGTGTAAATCTAATGAGCTATTTCGATTTTATCGAGGATTGGCTCTTTGTTTCGAACGATATAATAATATATTAAAGAAGTAATTAATAAAGTACCTGCAGCTATTGCAGTTGAAAGCCCAATGTTGAATAAACTTGGGTTTTCTTGTGTTGTTGCATAATATGCATAGGCAATTTTTACTAAAAAGTTTGCTATTATTCCTTGTATCAGTACAAATGTAGTTCTTCCTGTACCAATGAAGTATCCAATTATACAGAAGGCAAGTGCAAGTAACAAGCATTCAATGGCAGTAGCCTTAAGAAAACTCGCTGACGCTGCAATAACCTGCGGATCTTTTGTGAAAAAGGAAGAAATTGTATCTCCTTGGAAGAAGGCTACGAAAAAAACGGAGGCTCCTAAAATTGTTGCTACACCCATTCCAAGCCACAAGGCCTTCTTAGCCCGCTGAATATTACCAGCTCCAATGTTTTGTGCAACAAAGGCTGAAATAGCAGAAATAAATGTAGTAGGGATTAGTAAAAGAAATAATACTAATCTCTCAGCCACACCAACACCAGCGGAAGCGATAAGACCTAGGGTGTTTACAAAGCCAATAATAACGAGATAAGAAATTTCATTTAAAAAGGACTCAACTGCAATTGGAATTCCTAATATGAAAATTCCTTTAGAAAGCTGCCTTGAAAGCTTAAGGTTACCCTTGCCAAAGGAGAAAGGAAGCCCTTTTAATTTAATTACTGCTACAGCAATAATAACACTTATCGACTGAGAAATTACTGTGGCAAGTGCAGCGCCTTCTGCACCCATATTAAAGCTAATTACAAAAATTAAGTCTAAGATTATATTAATTATTGCCGCAATACCCACAAAAAGAAGGGGGAGCTTTGAATTTCCCATACCTCTAAAAATGGCAGAAATTACATTATATGCTGTAATAAAGACTGTACCAAGTCCGCAAATTCTGATATAACCAATGGTTTTATCTACAGCCTCATCTGGAGTGTGCATTACTGAAACTAAAGTAGGTGCCACAAAATAGAGAAACAAAGATGCACATATACCTATAATAGTAAAAATCCAGATTGAAGTACCAATAGTATCAGCAGCAGCCTTTAAATCTTTTTCACCTATTTTTGCAGCTAGTTGAGCCATGGCGCCCATAGATAGACCGGTAATTGTTGCTACCATTATATTTAGAGTTTGAGCGCCAATAGCCACTGCAGATACATCTGGATTTTCTGCAAACCTACCTACTACCCATAAGTCTACAGCTCCATATAAAGCTTGTAGCACAAGTGCTAAGAGGACAGGTATTCCAAAGCGCATGAGGGTAGGAAGGATAGGGCCTTCTAGAAAATCATTTGACTTAATCTGTTTCATTATTTATATCTCCTAAATTGATAAATTATTCTGTATTTAAAATGCGTACTTTTATAGGTTATCAAAAGGGGAAAAAAAGAGCAATGATAAGTTTGTTCTTATTATTACTCTCTTATTCAATACTATTTTACTGGTCCTCTTGGAATTTTCTTTTCTGGGTCGAAGATTGAAAGAGTTTCTAATTTAAAATGAAATAAAAAAATATTTGAAAATGTGCAAATAATTCACACAAAAGAAACATTAATTAGATAATCATAAACGTTAAAGAAATAACGTAGAAATATTGAAATTACTTAATATTTTAATTGCTTTAAGTATTGATATTTGTTAGAATTAACTAGGTTTTTGTTTATGAAAACATATGAGAAGGAGAATAGGATGAGTACTAAAAAAACAGAGGTACTTGGTGATGAAATCCAAGTAAAAAAGCTAGAAGATGTTTTAGAAAAGTATGGGAAAACACCTGGAAGCTTAATAACTATTTTACAGAAGACTCAAGATATTTTTGGCTACCTGTCACCAGAGGCAATTGAATATATCGCTGAAGCAACTGGAGATAAGCCTGCAAAAATATACGGAGTGGCAACATTTTATGCGCAGTTTAGAATGGAACCAATTGGTAAGCATCTAATTATGCTTTGCAAGGGGACTGCCTGTCATGTTAACGCAGCAGACATAATAGAGGAAGCTATTACAGAGCATTTAGGAATTGGGGATGGTGAAACAACTGAAGATGATCTATTTACTCTTAATAATGTAGCCTGTCTTGGCTGTTGCTCTCTAGCACCTGTACTTATGGTTAAGACTGGTGAAGAAGATGAAACTTACGGTAATCTAACTAAAGAATCCGTAAAAAAAGTTTTAGATCAAATTAGAGCAAATAGTTAAGGAGGTAGAAATGAAAGTAATAGTTGGATCAGGAAGCTGTGGTATAGCCACAGGTGCAAAAAAAACTAGACTCGAGTTTGAAAGTCAAATAAAAGAAAAAAACCTTGATGTTTCTGTAGATATTACAGGATGTATTGGAACTTGCTATCTAGAGCCTATTGTTGATGTATATGAAGATAGTGGTGAATTAACAAGATATGTAGGTATACAACCAGAAAACGTTGCGAAAATTGTTGAAGAGCATTTAGTTGGTGGAACTCCTGTAACTGGAATGTCTATTTCAGAAGAGGACCAACTTTTTCTTAGTAAGCAAGAAAGAGTTGTATTAAGAAACTGTGGAGTTATTAATCCAGAAGATATTAATGAGTATATGGCAAAAGATGGATACAAAGCTATAGAAAAGGTTGTTACATCAATGAGCCAGGATGAAGTAATTGAAGATATTAAAGTTTCAGGCCTAAGAGGTAGAGGGGGAGCAGGTTTCCCTACCTGGTTTAAATGGAATGCAGCTAAGGTAAATAAAGGTGAAAACAAATATATTGTCTGTAATGCAGATGAGGGAGACCCAGGCGCATTTATGGACAGATCTGTTCTTGAAGGAGACCCACATTCATTAATTGAAGGAATGATTATTGGTGGATATGCAATGGGGGCTACAGAAGGTGTTATCTATGTAAGAGCTGAATACCCACTAGCTATTCATAGACTTGAAATTGCAATGGAACAGGCTAGAGAAAAAGGCTTCCTAGGAAAGAATCTATTTGGCTCTGGATGGGATTTTGACATGAGAATTAAAGCCGGTGCTGGTGCCTTTGTCTGTGGTGAAGAAACTGCACTAATTGCATCTCTAGAGGGTGAAAGAGGTATGCCTAGACTAAAACCTCCATTCCCAGCACAAAAAGGATACTGGCAAATGCCAACAAACATTAACAATGTAGAAACTTTTGCAAATGTTCCTTGGATTTTGTTTAATGGTGGAGCAGCATTTGGAGCTATGGGAACTGAACAAAGTAAGGGTACAAAGGTTTTTGCTCTTGCTGGTAAGATTAAAAAAGGTGGACTTATTGAAGTACCTATGGGACTTCCATTAAAAGAAGCTATCTTTGATATTGGTGGCGGAATTAAAGACGATAAAGAATTTAAAGCTGTCCAAATGGGTGGTCCATCAGGTGGATGTATACCTGGAGACTTAATAACAACTCCAGTTGATTATGAAAATATCAATAAGACAGGAGCCATAGTTGGATCTGGTGGTATGATCGTTATGGATGAAACTACTTGTATGGTAGATATGGCTAGATACTTCCTTGACTTTACAAAGAAAGAGTCTTGTGGTAAATGTAACTACTGTAGAATAGGAACTAAGAGAATGCTTGAAATCCTTGAAAGGATTACTGAAGGAAAAGGTAAGGACGGAGATATCGAGCTTCTAGAAGAACTTTCTCACAAAATTAAAGATGGATCTATGTGTGGCCTTGGACAGACAGCTCCTAACCCAGTATTAACTACCATCAAATACTTCAGAAATGAATATGAAGACCATATTTATAATAAAAAATGTACAGCTAAATCTTGTAAGGCTCTTATAGAATTTACAATAACAAAAGACTGTAAAGGATGTACATTATGTGCGAAAAAATGTCCAGTTAATGCAATTTCTGGAGAAATTAAAAAGCTTCATGTTGTTGATCAAGAAGCTTGTATAAAATGTGGTAAGTGTTTTGAAGTCTGCAAATTTGGTGCAGTAGAAATAGACTAGGGGGAAAAAATGAACAAGTTTAGATTAAATATAGACGGTAAAGAAGTTCTGGCTTTTCCAGGACAGACTATTTTAGAAGTAGCAAAGGAAAATGATATTTACATTCCAACACTTTGCTTTGATGAGAGAACGAAGATATACGGTTCGTGTGGACTATGTATGTGTGAAGTTGAAGGAAATCCTAAAATGGTAAAGGCTTGTGCTACAGAAATCATGGATAATATGGTTGTTAGCACAATGACAGATAGAGTAATTGAATCAAGAAAAACTAACCTTGAACTGCTACTATCAAACCATGTTGGAGACTGTAGACCTCCTTGTGTTACTGCCTGTCCAGCAGAGACAGATTGCCAAGGTTATGTTGGTCTTATTGCAAATGGTGAGTATGAAGAAGCTTTGTCACTTGTAATGAACAAGATTCCAATGCCAGCATCTCTAGGTAGAGTTTGCCCTCATCCATGTGAAGATGCTTGTAGAAGAAAGCTAATTGATGAACCAATTTCAATTCAAATGTTAAAAAGATTTGTAGCTGACGATTACTTAACATCTGAAGAAAGTGTTCTTCCAGAAGCAGCACCTGCTACAGGTAAAAGAGTGGCAGTAATTGGTGGAGGTCCTCTTGGACTATCTTCAGCATTTTTCTTAAGACAAAGAGGCCATGATGTAACAGTGTTTGAAAGTATGCCAAAAGCTGGTGGAATGCTTAGGTATGGTATTCCTGAATACAGACTGCCAAATGATGTTATTGACGAAGAAATTGCTGTTTTTGAGGAAATGGGTGTAGAGATTATCACAAACACTAAAATAGGAGTTGATATTCCATTTGAGACAATTACATCTGATTTTGATGCAGTAATAATCGGTATTGGGGCTTGGGTTTCAACAGGAGTTGGCTGCAAGGGCGAAGATGCTGAAGGCGTTATTGGCGGAATTGATCTTCTAAGAAAAGTAGTTAGAAATGAATATATTGATATTGGCGAAAATGTAGCAATTGTTGGTGGTGGTAATACTGCAATGGATGCTTGTAGAACAGCTGTAAGGCTTGGAGCTAAAAAAGTTTACAATGTTTACAGAAGAACTAAGGATGAGATGCCAGCTGACCTAATTGAAATTGTGGAAGCTGATGAAGAAGGTGTAATCTTCAAAAATCTGACTAATCCGCTTGAAATTATTAAAGATGAAACTGGAAGAGTTACTAAAATGGTGCTTCAAGTTATGGAACTTGGTGAGCCAGATGCTAGTGGCAGAAGAAAGCCAATGGCTGTTGAAGGAAAAACTGAGACTATCGATGTTGATACAGTAGTTCTTGCAATTGGTCAAGCTGTGGACGGAAGCATGCTTGAAGGCGTGGATAAAACTAAATGGGGTGGAATTTCTTACGACACAAGAACATTTATGACAAGCATGGACGGTGTCTTTGCTGGTGGAGACTGTGGTAATGATAAGATTTCTATAGCCGTTGAAGCAATTGCTGATGCTAGGAAAGTGGCAGATAGTGTAGATGCTTATCTTGATGGCGAAATCCTTGAGTATGAAGCAGATTACATTGTAACTAGAGATGATATTACAGCTGAAAGTTTTGAAGACAGAGAAAGACAATGCAGACCTGAAATGACTATTCTAGAAGCTGAAGAAAGAAAGGATAACTTCTCAGAAGTAATTCCTTACGGATTCTCAGAAGAAGATGCAGTTGAAGAAGCTAATAGATGTTTAGAGTGTGGCTGTAAAGACTACTTCGAATGTAAGTTAATTGAATATGCAAATGAATATGGTGTTGAGCCAGATAGATTAGCAGGAGATATTAATGTAACTGAATTCGAAGACGATCATCCTTTCATTGTAAGAGACCCTAACAAGTGTATATTATGCGGACTTTGCGTTAGAGCCTGTGATGAAGTAATGGGAATTGGTGCGCTAGGCCTAGTTGATAGAGGTTTTGACACTGTTGTTAAGCCAACGCTAGAAAGAAACCTAGAAGACTCTGGTTGTGTGTCTTGCGGACAATGTGTAACAGTTTGCCCTGTAGGAGCTCTTCAAGAGAGATTAACTCTTGCAAAAGAAGTTCCACTAGATACTGATTGTACTGAAACTACTTGTTCATTCTGCTCTGTAGGCTGTACTCTTAATGTAGAGTCAGTGGGTGATATGCTAATTAAAGCTAATCCTGCAAAGGATGGAGCTGTAAATAAAGGTGTTTCTTGTGGAAAAGGTAAATTTGGTTTTGATGCGACAATGTTAGAAGACAAGCTTGTTTTCCCAATGATGAAAAAGGGAGAAGAGCTTGAGGTAACTGATTATCATGAAGCAATTGTTAATGTTGCTAAGCAAGCAGAAGCAGTTAAATATAGACATGGTAAAGAGGCAGTAGCTGTTGCTATTTCAGATAGATACACTAATGAAGAAGCTTATGCGATTATGAAACTTGCAGGAATAATGGAAGCGAAAACACTATCCTTTAACTACAGAGAATGTGGATTTGAAGAAGGATTAGGGTTAGATAGCTCACCAAACACTATTGATGAACTTATTTCAACAAATGTAGTTCTTGCAATTGGATTTAATGCAGCAGTTAGCCCTGTTATTAGATTAAAATTAAAAGAAGCAGCAGAAAGAGGAGCAAAGGTTGTTTTAATCAATCCAGCTACAGCGCCGCAAAATATGGACTTTGCAACTAAAACTGTATATACAGAAAACGACTTAGGATTTGTAAAAGAAATTGCAAAAGCTATGGTTGAAGCTGGAAAAACTTCAGAGGCTGAAGGATTTGCAGAATTTGTAACTTCATTAGAAGACGTAACTGTAACAGAAGATGCCAGAGAAATTGCAGCATTATATGCAGGTGCTAAGAAGGCGATGATAACATTTAACCAAAACTTTGCCTCTGTAGAAACCGCTACAATGATTGGTAACTTAGCTCTACTTTCTGGACATATTGGGTCACCAAGAGATGGCATCCTAATGATTAAAGCTAAAAACAATTCCCAAGGTCTTGTTGACATGGGAATTGAAGATGGCGCGGAAGCTATGGATGGAGTGAAAGGACTATTAGTATTTGGTGAGGATGTACCTACTAAGTACCTAGAAGGACTTGAGTTCTTAATGGTATCAGATATTTATATGACTGAAACAGCAGCTCTTGCAGATACAGTTATACCTGGAACTGGATTTGCTAGTATTGACGGAACATTTACTAATACTGAAAGAAGACTTCAAGGTGTTACACCAATAATAAATGAAGATGTAATGCTAGAAAACTGGGAAATTGCAGCAGAAATTGCTCATGTATATGAAAAAGACTATGACTTTGAAGATACAGAAGATATTTCGGTTGAGATGGATGACTTACTTCCAAGATATAAATATGCATCATGTGGAGAAATTCTTGAAGGAGTTTTAGAACCATGTGAGCCTAAGTTTATGGTAGTAGGAGATGCTAAATTAGTAGACCCATTAGAAACAACTGATTACCTAGCAAAAATAATGAATGAAAGAATTCCAAAACCAGCTAAAATTTAATTAAGCTTGAAGTAATGTAAAATAAAATGAGGTAGGTTGCACTGTACTTACCTCATTTTTTATAATAAAGTCCATATAATAAATTTCTATAATAAATTTCTATAATAAATTTGCACTAATAGGTGGAATTTTATTAACATTTTTGCTATAGTTAATTATATGGTGAATTTAACAAAAAAAATAATAATTTGATAAATTAAATTATTAATATTAATAGAATCTTAGGAGGAAAAATATGAGCAAAAAAATGCCAGCATTAGTAAAACAGGAAAGAAAAGAAGGATTAGTTTTAACGGAAGTCGATGTCCCTGAAGTAGGAATGAATGATGTACTAATTAGAATTGAAAGAACTTCAATTTGTGGAACAGATCTTCACATATATAACTGGGATGAATGGTCAGAAAAAACTATTAAAACACCAATGACAATAGGTCATGAGTTTGTTGGAGAAATTGTTGAACTAGGATCTAATGTTAGGGGTTTTGAAGTAGGAGAAAAAGTCTCTGGAGAAGGCCATATTGTATGCGGAATGTGTAGAAACTGCCTAGCTGGAAGAAGACATCTTTGTAAAGATACACTTGGAGTAGGTGTAAACAGAGATGGAGCTTTTGCAAAGTACTTAGCAATACCAGCAACTAATGTTTGGAGATGTACGGAAGAGATTTCACCTGATATATATTCGCTTTTTGATCCACTAGGTAATGCAGTTCATACAGCACTATCTTTTGACTTAATTGGAGAAGATGTATTAATTACAGGGGCTGGCCCAATCGGTGCTATGGCTTGTGCAATTTGTAAACATGTAGGAGCTAGAAATATTGTAATCACAGATGTAAATGATTACAGGTTAGATCTTGCAAAAAAAATGGGTGCTACAAGAACTATTAATATCCTTAACGAAACCCTTGAAGACGTTATGGAAGAATTAAACATGAAAGAAGGCTTTGATGTAGGTCTAGAAATGTCTGGTAACGAAAGAGCATTCCAACAAATGGTAGATGTTATGCATCATGGCGGAAGCATTGCTGTTCTTGGAATACACAAACCTAATACGACTATTGACTGGGATAAGGTTGTATTTAATGGATTAAACATCAAAGGTATTTACGGTAGAGAAATGTATGAAACCTGGTACAAGATGACAACTATGCTTCAAAGTGGCTTAAATGTAGATGATGTAATAACACATAAATTTGACTATAAAGACTTTGAAAAAGGCTTTGAAATAATGAACACTGGTATGTCAGGAAAAGTTGTGCTTGACTGGACAACAGCTTAATAAAAATACAGATAGCAATTAAAATTAGAAGGGAAAATAAAATGAAAGAAGCATTAAATATTTATAGAGGTATTATTGAAGATATTAAAGAGCAAGGGCTATACAAAGGGGAGAGAGTTATAACAACTCCTCAAAATAGCAAAATTAACACGACAGTTCGCGATGGTGTAATAAATATGTGTGCAAACAATTATCTTGGTTTATCAAATAATGCTGAGGTAATTGAGGCAGCAAAAGCAAGCTATGATAACTGGGGATACGGACTTTCTTCTGTAAGATTTATTTGTGGAACACAGGAAATACATAAAACATTAGAAAACTCAATTAGCACTTTTCTTGGTATGGAAGATACTATCTTATACTCATCTTGTTTTGATGCCAACGCTGGACTTTTTGAAACTATACTTACACCAGAAGATGCTATTATTAGTGATGAACTAAACCACGCAAGTATTATTGATGGAGTAAGACTTTGCAAAGCTACAAGATACAGATATAAAAATAACAATATGGAAGATCTAGAAGCTCAACTAATCGCAGCAAAAGATGCAAGAATTAAAATGATAGCAACTGATGGAGTATTCTCAATGGATGGAACTATTGCTGACCTTAAGTCGATTTGTGACTTAGCTGATAAATATGGTGCTTTAGTTATGGTTGATGATAGCCATGCAGTAGGCTTTGTAGGGGCTACTGGTAGAGGAACGCCTGAATACTGTGGAGTTGAAGGTAGAGTTGATGTTATTACAGGTACACTTGGTAAAGCTCTTGGCGGAGCGAGTGGTGGATATACAAGCGCTAAGGCTGAAATTGTTGAACTTTTAAGACAAAGAAGCCGTCCATATTTATTCTCAAATACAATTGCACCAGCTATTGCATGTGCATCAATTAAAGTCTTTGAAATGCTTTCGAGAAGCACTGAAATCCGTGACAAGGTTACAGCAAATACAAAATACTTCAGAAGTGAGTTAAGCAAGCTAGGATTCGATGTAGTTGAATCAGATCATGCTATTGTTCCAGTTATGCTTTATGATGAAAAAATTGCTGGCCAGTTTGCTGCTAAGATGATGGAAAAGGGTGTATATGTAGTTGGATTCTCATTCCCAGTTGTTCCAAAGGGGAAGGCTAGAATTAGAACTCAAGTATCTGCAGCGCATAGCACTGAAGATCTAGACTTTGCTGTAAAATGCTTTAAAGAGGTTAAAGAAGAGTTAGGTCTTTAATATAAGCTTTAGCCAGACTGTAGCTAATATAAATCAAAAAAATAAAATGGGCTTGCAATTTTGTAAGTCCATTTTTCAATATTTATGTTGCAGGGTGGTGGTTTGATTTATTATTCCAATTAGTGTAAGGAGCTTAAAGTATCTTTTTTGCTTATAATTCTGTAATAAATAAAGCATGCAATAATTTGAAACACTGTTGATATAGGTGTTGCAAGTCCGATAATAAATAGGTTTGTATCATCTAAGGTGCTGAAGAAATATGCCAGTGGCACACGTATTACAAAGGCGGATAGAACAGCTTGTAGCATTACGAAAGTAGTGTGGCCACAACCTGTAAAGAATCCTGCAAATGAGAACAAAATAGCTACTAATACTGTGTCGAAGGCATATGACTTTAGATACTGTAGGGCTGCTACGGTTGTAGGTAGATCTTGAGTAAATATGCCTGTGAAAATTGTACCGTGGAAGGCAGATAAGTAGGCCGTTACTAGGCAAAATCCTAAAGATATTATTATACTTAGTTTTAAGCCTTTCATTGCACGGTCCAGTTTAGAAGCACCTATGTTTTGTGCTGTAAAGGCAGAGAGAGATTGCATGAAAGCAAGTGGTACAATCATAATTAGGCCCGTGATTTTTTCTACAATACCTACCCCTGCAGACGCAGCAACTCCAAAAACATTAACTATTGCAGTAATTGCCAAGAAGGAAACGCTTACAAGCAGCCCTTGCATTGCAACTGGTAGACCTAACTTAAATATATCTTTTGCGAGAGTAGTGTTGAATCTTATGTCTTTTTTGTAGAAAGTAAAAGGTAGTTTTAGTCTTCTAATGATTAGTAAAGATAGTAAGACACTTGTGGCCTGGGCTGTAACTGTTGCAATTGCGGCGCCCTGTGCACCCATATGGAAAACGCCTACAAGTATAAGATCAAGCAATATATTAATAAAGCAAGAAATACATACAGCAATTAATGGAGTCTTAGAGTCCCCAAGTCCCCTGAATATGCTTCCAAGCAGGTTATAAAATACAGTAAAAAAAGCACCAATTCCAATGATGAATAGATATGATTTTGCTGATTCAAAGGCCTCTTCTGGCGTATTCATAACAGTGGCTATATGTCCATTTAGAGTTAGAAGGGTTAGGGAAAGGAGGGCAGCAATGATTACGAAAAGGATAATAGCTGTGCCTACAACCTTAGAGGATTTTTCACCTTCAGAAGCACCTACAAATCTACCTATTAAAATTGTAGTACCCATTGCAAGGCCATTGATGAAACCTATAATCGCCTGAAGAATTTGACTTCCTATGGCTGTAGCTGATACTTGAGCGACAGTGGAAAACTGGCTTACAATTAGTAGGTCAGCAGTACCATATGCTGTTTGCAAAAGTAAGGTAAAAATTATTGGAACAGTAAATCTTGAAAGACTTGTTAGAACAGGCCCATTTGTAAGTGTAATTGAATTTTTCATAAATCTCCTTTGAAATAATAACTAACTATAGTATAACACTAATATATCGGGAGCAACAATATTTTTACTTTCAGAAATATTGGTAAAATTAGTTTATTTTTGTTATAATTAGGCTATATAACAGAATGTGAGGATATTAGAAACATGAAGGATAGAAATAATAGAAAAACTATAATAAAAAATCGAGAAGGCTTCACTCTTATGGAAGTAATTGTTGTAATTGCCATTGTTGCTATACTGGCTGCGGTTGCAATTCCTAGGATAAATGTGTTCATTAGTGATGCTGATGGAGACGAAGATATGAGACTAGCAGAGCAGTTGTTTTTAGCAACGGAATTTGCAGTACAGGAATATGCAAGTTATGCTGAAGCTGCCGAGAGCTACGATGTAATATGGGAAACTACAGGGGGAGAAGGAAATTCAAAGCTCATTGTTTCTAATGATGGAGTAGATTTAACAGCAGAAGGAGTAACTTCGCCAGATGAAATTGCGATAAGAAATATAATTGCTATTCAAATGGGTTGGGCTGATGAACTGGGAGATTATACTAGTGACGAGGTGGACGATGCTAAGTCTGAAACTGGCACAACTAGTCCTTTTCAGTTTAAACACTACACAGAAACAGGTGAAAATAAAGTTAATAGCATAAAAAGTTCAGGTTGGGTCAATACTCTAAGAGTAGGTTCACCCACACTTTAGGTTAAGGGAGCGGATTAATGATTATATATTTTTCAGCAACAGGAAACTCAAAATGGATAGCAGAAAGTTTAGCGAAAGCGCTAGATGACAAGGCTGTTGACGTAGTTAATAATTTAGAAGAAACTGTAGGAATTGAAAGTGAAGAAAGAGTTGGAATAGTATTTCCTATATATGCATGGGGAGCTCCTAAATTTTTCTTAGAAATCTTAAAAACCTTACCCAAACCTAAGGGATTTACTTTTGCAGTATGCACATGCGGACAGGATGCAGGAAAGGCTATAAGCAAGCTAAATAAAATTATTCCTATAGATAGTGCATATTCAGTTATTATGCCATCTAACTTTGTTACTGGTGCTGACCTTGAAAGTGATGCCGTAATAAAGAAAAAAATAGAAGAGGCAAAAATAAGAACTGAAAAAATAGCTGATGAAATTAAATCAGGGAAAAAGGTGTATGATGTTATAGAAGGGGGAGTAGCAGCTTTAAAGAGTAGCGTTGCAAACTGGGGATTTAGTAACTTTATGGGAAGGACAAAATCCTTTACTGTGGATGACACCTGTATATCTTGTGGACTTTGTCAGATTGTCTGTCCCGCAAAAACTATAACTATTAAGAACAGAAAGCCTGAGTGGGGAGAAAAGTGTTATGTTTGCACAGCTTGCATAAACAAATGTCCTAAAAAAGCTATCCAGTATGGAGAGAAAACCAGAAAAAGGGGTAGATATAATATAAAAGATTGGGTATAATTAAGTAACTAGTAAATTTTGACAATGAGATTTATCGAATTGAAAATATGTATTAGTGTAGTAAAAATATATAAAAACTTCTAAGGATAAGGCTAGGCCTGAAAGCAAGATGGATAATACGAGTGAATATAATTAAACTGGGAATCCTTTGCTTGCGCAAGGGATTTTTTTCTTAGAAAATAAGGAGACATTATATGAGCAGAATTGCAGTAATAGGAATTATTGTTGAGGAGGGATATAAACCTGATGAGGCAAATAAGATTCTTAGCGAATATGGGGAATATATTATTGGAAGAATGGGTGTTCCTCATAGAGAACGGAAAATTAACATAATTAGTGTAATACTTGATGCACCAAATCAGGTTATTAGCACTGTCGCAGGAAAAATTGGAAAGATAGAAGGTGTTTCAACAAAAACCCTATACTCGAAAGAATTTACAGAGGAGGAGGGATAAAATGGATGTTGCAAAATTAACAGAGCTACTTGGACTAGATGATTTTAGCCCCTATTACAAGATAGCCAATGAAATAAAAGAAGATTATTATGGCAAAGTAATTGATGTTAGAGCTATACTTGAATTCTCTAATATATGCAGGATGGACTGTGCATACTGCGGACTTAATTGCAATAATAGAAATATTCAGCGGTATAGAATGCCACTAGAAGAGATAATTGAAAGAGGTGCTGAGGCATACGAAGCAGGGTATAAAACATTAGTGCTTCAGTCTGGTGATGATAGGCATTATTCACCAGAAATGCTAGGAGAGGTGGTCATTGCATTAAAGAAAAAGACAAATGATAACTTGAAAATAACTCTGAGCTGCGGAGAAAAACTATATGAAGATTATAAGTATTTAAAAGAATGTGGTGCTGATAGATATTTGCTAAAGCATGAATGTAGTGATGATCTAATTTACAGAAATCTACACTCAATAAGCACATTACATAATAGGATTACATGTCTTAAGAATATAAAAGAGTTAGGCTATGAAACTGGTTCTGGCTTCATGATAGGATTACCTGGGCAAACATTAAAAACCATAGCAAAAGATATTAAGCTGCTTCAAGATATTCCATGTGATATGGCAGGTATTGGCCCATTTATACCTCATCCAGACACACCTTTAAGGGATCATCCTCAGGGTAGCATTGAACTTACAAAAAGAGCAGTAGCCTTAACCCGTATAGCAATGGGGAAAATAAACCTACCAGCAACAACCTCTTTAGGAGTTCTTGACGCAAAGGAAAAAGACAATATTTTTCATTGCGGTGCAAATGTTATTATGAAAAAAGTAACACCAGATAAATACAAGCAGTTTTATGAAATATATCCTGCTGATTTTAAAGAAACAGATGTTAATGAAGATAGAAAGGAGTTAGAGGCACAGATAAGAGCTTTAGGCTGTGTGCCCGTGTAAACTATGTATAATCCAAAATCAAAGAATGCAAATGAATTTATCGACCATGAGGAGATACTTAATAGCCTTGAGTATGGAGAGGTAAATAAAAATAATAATGAAGAGATAGATAAAATCTTAGCAAAGGCAAAAGAAAGAAATGGGCTAACCCATAGAGAGGCCATTGTTCTTTTGATGAATGAAGATGACTCAGTAAAAGAGAAAATTTTTGATCTTGCAAAAGAAATAAAAAAAGATATTTATGGAAACAGAATTGTACTATTTGCACCACTATACTTAGCTAATTACTGTGTTAACGGCTGTGTTTACTGTCCATATAACCATGGAAACAAAGCGATAACAAGGAAAAAACTAACTCAAGAAGAGATTAAAGCAGAGGCCATAGCTCTTCAAGATATGGGGCATAAAAGGCTAGCACTTGAATGTGGTGAAGACCCAGTAAATATACCTATAGAATATGTATTAGATTCAATAAAAACTATCTATGGAATAAAACATAAAAACGGTGCTATTAGAAGGGTTAATGTAAATATTGCAGCAACAACTGTTGAGAACTATAAAAAACTCCATGAAGCCGAAATTGGTACATACATACTATTTCAAGAAACATACCATAAGGAAACATACTTACAATTACATCCAACAGGGCCAAAGCATAACTATGAGTATCACACTGAAGCTATGGATAGAGCCATGGAAGGTGGGATTGATGATGTAGGTGTTGGAGTATTATTTGGGCTAAATTTATATAAGTATGACTTTGTTGGTATTTTAATGCATGCAGAGCATTTAGAAGCCGCTTTTGGGGTAGGTCCTCACACTATTTCAGTACCAAGAATCTGCCCAGCAGAAGGTGTTGAAGTAAATGAATTTGATAATTCAATCTCAGATGAAATTTTCCAAAAAATTGTTGCCATATTAAGAATCGCTGCTCCATATGCAGGAATTATTGTATCTACTAGGGAATCTCAAAAAATGAGAGAGCTAGCAATTGATATTGGAGCTTCGCAAATCAGTGGTGGTTCTAAGACTTCTGTTGGAGGCTATGTTGAAGAGGAAGAAGAAGAGGAAAATTCAAAGCAATTTGATATTTCAGATAATAGGACTTTAGATGAGGTTGTAAAGTGGCTTATTGAGACAGATCATATTCCAAGTTTTTGTACTGCCTGCTATAAAGAAGGAAGAACAGGGGATAGATTTATGAGGCTAGCAAAATCAGGTGCAATAAAAAATGTCTGTCAACCAAACTCTGTAATGACTATGAAAGAATATGGAGAAGACTATGCAAGCCCTGAAACAAAAGTTTTAATTGATTCATTAGTTGATTCAGAATTAGAAAAAGTTCCAAATGAAAAAGCAAAGGAAGTAGCTAAGAAAAATATTGAAAAAATTCTTGAAGGCGAGAGGGATTTTAGATTCTAAGGAGAGATTAACATTATGAGTTTAAATAACACACCAGCAGCAGATAGATTACACATTGCGATTTTTGGAAAACAAAACAGCGGAAAATCAACACTTTTAAATGCAATAACAAATCAAGATATTGCAATAGTTTCTAAGCAAAAAGGAGCTACGGCAGACCCTGTTTCTAAGGCTATGGAAATAGCAGGAATTGGCCCATGCATGCTAATTGATACAGCAGGTTTTGATGATTCAGGAGACCTAGGAAAACTTAGAGTGGAAAAAACGGAGAAAGTACTAGATAAAACAGATATTGCTATTTTAGTTATAACAGACCTTGATTTTGACTATGAAAATAAGTGGGCAAATGAAATTAAAAAAAGGAAAATTCCACTAATTGTAGTTGTTAACGATTTTGAGCAAGGGTATGCTGAAATACTAATGAAAGCTGTTACACTAGAATTTGATCTGCAGCCAGTATTAGTAAATGCTCTAAAAAAAGAAGGTAGATCTGGATTAATTCAAGAAATACTAAGAGTTATGCCAGAAAAGTTTGATGATATTTCACTGACTGCTGACCTAGTATCACCTGGAGATACAGTTTTATTAATAATGCCACAAGATATTGGTGCACCAAAAGGTAGGCTTATTCTACCACAAGTACAAGCCACTAGAGATCTACTAGACAAAGGATGCATTGTAATATCGGTTACAAGCAACAACATGGAGGACGCTTTAAGTAAGTTATCTAACCCGCCTAATTTAATAATCACTGATTCACAAGTATTTCCTTACGTATACGAAAGAAAGCCTGCAGAGTCTAGGCTTACATCTTTCTCTATATTATATGCAGCATATAAAGGCGACAAAGGCTTATTTATGGAAGGAATGAAAGAATTTGAAGCAAAGGTACTAGCAAGGAATAACTCTCAGCTAAGTGAAAATGAGAACCTTAAAGTACTAATTGCTGAAGCTTGCACCCATGCTCCACAGACAGAGGATATTGGAAGGGTAAAGATCCCAGCAATATTAAAGAAAAGGTATGGGGAAGGTATAGAAATACAGTTCTCAAATGGAGCTGACTTTCCAAATAATTTAGCGGACTTTGATTTAATTATACATTGTGGAGGATGTATGTTTAATAGAAGGCTTATGCTAAGTAGACTTGAGAGAATTAAAGAGAGTAAAACAAGCATTACAAATTACGGTATTTTCTTAGCAAACGCAGCAGGAATACTTGATAAAGTGGAGTAGTAGAAAGCAGGAAGAAATAGTGGAAAATAATAATACGAAAGTTAGTAATAAATTAGTTTGGACAGGCACTTTAATGATGGCTTCAGGAATGGTACTGAATGTATTTATTCAAAGTTATTTGCAATATAGGGTCTTTGATATTTTAGGAAATTCACCAGGCATCATAGAGATATTGTTTACAGTATTTAGTGGCTTTTATATTTTGATAATCATGAGTATTTTGGCTATTTTCTTAATAATAATTGGATGGGTATTTTTATTTGTTGATAGACTTGAAGTTAAGAAGGCTGGTTATGAAATAGAATATCAATTGATTTGGTTAATATTTTTACCTGTAGTATATCTATTTAGAAGAGCATTTGCTTTAAAGGATAAACTGGTTTATCCTATTATCTTTGCTGTCGCGCTTGCAATCACAATAACTGGAAGTATAGTATACACATGGGTTTCAAACTATAACTTTAATCAATTAGGTGAGACTATTGATAATGAAAAAGAGATTTTTATTGAAGAATTTTATAGAGAATTTGAAAATATGTAGGATTGATTAATAAAATAATAATAAGATTTGGAATATGCTAGGCGAGGAAGTCTAGCATATTTTAATTGATAATATGTTATAATATAGTGTTGAAACTTAAGGGAGAGAAATGAAAGAGAATATTAAATCATACTGTATTATATTTATTATATTTGCAAAAATTGGGCTTATGGCTTTTGGTGGCGGTTATGCAATACTTCCTATTTTGCAAAGAGAGCTAATTGAAAAAAGAAACTGGATAGGGGATAAAGAGTTAACAAATTATTTTGCTGTGAGCCAGTGTTTACCTGGGGTAATAGCAGGAAATGTTGCTATTTTTATTGGCAAAAAAAAGAGAGGTACAGTTGGAGCTGTTTGTGCAATTCTTGGCGTAATATTCCCTTCTCTGGTTATAATTACAGTAATTGCAGCATTATTTTTAGAGTATTCTCATTTGCAGCAAGTTGAAGATGCCTTTGTAGCAGTTAGGGCAACCGTCTGTGTATTGATTTTGGGTGCAATAATCAAACTGTGGAAAAACTCTGTGGTAGACAAAATCACATTTGTAATATTTATTGTAGTCACGCTTTCTTCAGTTATCATTAATATTACACCAATTGTTTATGTTATAGTAGCAGCAGTTATTGGGATGATTGCATATAAAGATGTTGAAGAGCAGCTTAAGGATGACAAAGAGAATGGATCCTGTAGAAATGGAGGTGTAAGATAATGCCTATTTTACTAAAGCTTTTCTACGAGTTCTTCATTACAGGACTGTTTGCAATTGGTGGAGGCCTGGCAACACTACCTTTTCTACGAGATATGGGAGAGAAAACAGGATGGTTTACTAGTGAAGACCTTGCAAATGTTTTAGCTATTTCTGAGTCAACACCTGGACCTATTGGAGTGAACATGGCAACTTTTGTAGGGTATGATGTTGCAGGGATTCTTGGAGCGATTGTAGCTACCTTAGGTTTAATTACTGCTCCTACGATAATTTGTATTATTGTTGCGAAGATTTTGCTTAGATTTTATGAAAATAGGAAAGTGCTTGGTGCACTTTATGGGCTAAGGCCTGCTTCTATTGGATTGATTTCAGCTGCCTGTCTTTATGTAGTCTCGGTTACATTTTTTTATGAAGGGTTTTCTGCAGAACAGGTTTTAACCGCTTTACAGATGGGGGAGTTTTTCAACATATTTAACTGGAAGGCTGGAATTTTAGCTATTGTTGTTAGCATTTTTGCTATTTTTGTGAAGAAAACCAAGGGGTTGCATCCAATAATTTATATAGGTATTTCAGCTATTATTGGAATTATCTTTGAGTTTTCAGTTATATAATATTTAATAGGAGGATTTATGTATAGTAGAAAAGTTCAATACTATGAGACAGATAAGATGGGGATTGTTCATCACTCTAATTATATTCGCTGGATGGAAGAGGCTAGGGTTTTCTTTTTAGATACGGAGTTTATTCCTTTTAGAGAGCTTGAGGCAATGGGGCTTATGAGTCCAGTGCTTTCAGTAAACTGTACTTATGGAAAAGGGTATGAGTTTGGAGATACCTTTTTTGTAGAGGTAAAAATGAAATCTATTGAAAAAGCTAGGTTTACAATTGAATATACAATTTATGATGAAGATGAGAAGGTGACAAATAGAGGTTCTTCAGAACATTGCTTTACTAATGAAAAAGGGAGGCCTATTAGCTTAAAAAAAGTCCACCCAGATGTATATGAGAAATTTATCAAACTAGTAGATTAGTGTTGGTTTTAAAAGCTAGGAGTAGGGTATAATTAAACTATTAGTATTTCGAAAGGAGCAAATATGAGTATTATAAATTTAACAGAAGAAAATTTTGAAAAGGAAGTTCTTGATGTAAAAGGTACAGTTCTTGTGGACTTTCATGCAAAATGGTGTATGCCTTGCAAGGCCATGTCTCCAGTTTTAGATGAGATGGTAGGCGATGGAGTGGATTTTAAAGTATGCAAACTTGATATTGATGAGGCAATGAAAATTGCTAGAAAATATAGAGTGATGAGTGTTCCAACTTTTTTAGTTTTTAAAGATGGAGAGAAGGTTACAGAAAAGGTTGGGGGAATGTCTAAAGAAGAGATTCTTGAGCTTGTAAAATAAATGTAACTAGTAAGTACTTAGTAAGTTGTACTTTGTATAAAAATTAAAGTCGGCCTCTATAGATTAGATTCAGTCTAATTTATAGGGCCGATTTATTTATTCTGTGAAATTTATCAATTTATAGTAAGTTATAACACGTCTTTAATTCTTCCTGGGTTATCAATTGTATAGCCTTTCAGCTCTTCTAACCTATTTCTGAATTCAGGGCCTTTGATAATATGGAGAAGTTCTTGTACCATATTAGTTTCCCACGCATAATCAGGGATAAGAAGGTCATAGGTTTCAACTGTTAATGGAATGAAATCTAGGTCGAACATTTTAGCGGCTGAGTATATACCCATACCTACATCTGCGGAGTCTGAGGCGATTTGTGCTGCTACTGATGTATGTGTAAACTCTTCACGGCCATAGCCATATATTTGGCTTGGGTCTTTTTCTTCAGTTTTATTAAGATAGTCAAAGAGAATTCTAGTCCCAGAACCCTTTTGTCTATTAACATATCTTATGCCATCTCTGTAAAGGTCTGAAATTGAATTTATGTTCTTTGGATTCCCCTTTTGTACAAGGAAACCTTGATCTCTACCAACGCACTCAACAAGCTTTACATTTCCCTTAGGGAAGAATTTTTTTACGTAAGAAGCGTTATAGGCACCTGTTGCTTCATCTAGCAGATGGATTCCAGCAATATGAGCTTCGTTTCTTTTTACTGCCATTATACCTCCCATAGAACCAGCATGTGAGGAAGTCATATAAAGGTCATTGTTGGAAATGTGAATTAAATCTATTACTTCGTCAAGCAGAGGATCGTGGCTTCCTATGGCAACTAGGGATTTCTCTAATTTAGAGATAGGATTTAATAGCCTAATATTAACCTTATCACCTGCTTCATATCCTTCTACATCTTGAGGGACTTCTAGTATACCATCAGCTCTCATAAAAGAGGTTACAACGCCTGCCCCTCTGTTAAGTGGTGAAGCTATGAACTTGTCTTCTACATAGCCCATTCTAACTCTTACAAACTCCTTATACTTAAGGCCTGAAACCATTGATCTAGAAAGAATAGCTTCCTGATAACCATAGGATGGAGCATGAGACTTAATATAGTATTCAAGCAAAGGCTTAAGAAGCTGCTCGATTACTATAATTGCAGAAACAGGATATCCAGGTGCACCAAGTATAGGTTTTTCATGTAAATGTCCAAGTATGGCTGGTTTGCCTGGCTTCATAGCAATTCCATGATACATAACATGGCCAACTTCAGCGATAACATCTTTTGTATAATCTTCTCTACCCGCAGAAGATCCTGCATTTATAATGACCATGTCACAGTCAACTAATGCGGTTTCTAAAGCATTTTTTATTTCTTCAAAATTGTCTTTGCAAATAGGGTAGGTTACTGGCTCTGCTCCCCAATCTGAAAGCATTGCTGAAAAAATAGAAGAGTTAAATTCTATAATATCGCCTTCTTTTGGGTTTGAAGTAGGTAGAACTATTTCATCTCCAGTAGGTATAATTCCAACTACTGGTTTCTTTATTACAGAGACATCCAAAATGCCACCAGCAAGCATAGAACCGATAGCGGCTGGGGTAATCTTACTAAAAGAAGGAAGGATCATTTCACCAGCACAAATATCTTCGCCAATTTGTCTTATATGCTGCCAAGGTGTAGCTGCAGCAAAAATCTTTAGCTTACCATCGCCAACTTCTACAATATCTTCAATCATAATAACGGCATCTAAGTCTTTTGGAACTGGATCGCCAGTATCAACAACCACATAGTCATCAGCTTCAAGAATTACTGGTGTGGTTTCTGTAGCACCAAAGGTAACTTTAGAATTTAGAACAATTCCATCCATTGCACTGGCATGGTAGTGGGGGGCAGATATATTTGCATATACTGCTTTTGAAGTTAATCTACCATTTGAATTCATTACAGAGATTGATTCTTCCTCTGATTTAAAACCCTCTTGAATTAACCTGTTTAAATATGCCTCCTGCGCATCTTGCAGGGGAATATTTGTTAGATAATTGATTTTCATATATAATCTCCCTTAATAAAAAAAGCTAATTTAGTAAATATAAACTGTGATTTCTGTATCTTTGTTTAGACCTTCGCAGTCCCTTGGAATTACAAAATATCCATCAGTTCCAGCTAAGGTAGTTATTAGACCTGACTTAGTTCTAATTGGTGTAGCAAGTAGTTTGCCTGTGCATTCATCAGTTTTCATAGTTACGCCTACACATTGTGTCCTTCCATGGTTGGACTCAATTGACTCTGTGAGAGTGGCGCTTATTTCATTTCTTGTGTTAGTAATGAGGCTAGTTGCTTCTAATAAATAGGAAACTACCAACTGGGTTACATAGAATGCTGCTACAGGATGTCCTGGAAGACCAATTACTGGTTTGTCTAAAACTTTACCAACAATAGTTGGCTTTCCAGGCTTTAAGGCAATACCATGGGCTAGGATGTCGCCATGTTCTTCTATAACTTTGCATGTGGCGTCTTTAGTTCCTACACTACTTCCACCAGAAATTAAGACAATTTGACATTGCGCTAAGGCAGTCTGCAGTGCACTACTAAGAATATGTTCTTCGTCCTTAAATATGCCGTACATTACTGGCTCTACGCCGAAAGTTTTAACTGTGGCAGCAAGTAAACTTGAGTTTACATCTCTAATCTCACCTTCTTTTGGGACTTCTGATATCTCCACAAGTTCATTTCCTGTTGATATAATTCCAACTTTTGGCTTGGCAAACACAGTGGCTTTGCTATATCCTAAAGCGGCTAAGGCGCCTATGTCGTGGGAAGATAAAACTCTGCCTTTTGAGAGTACAACTTGTCCAGGGGAGACATCGTCCCCTTTAAAAATCATGTTTTGTCCTGGAGCGCAGGATTTAAGTATGCCGATGGTTCCATCTTTATAGTCTTCTGAGTATTCAATCATTTGCACGGAATCAGCACCATTTGGGACCTGACCTCCAGTTGGAATAGGGGAGCAAGTAGTTTTAGCCACTTCAAAATCAACTTTTTCTCCCATAAAAACTTCCTTAGACTTTGTAAGTATAGCAGGTATGCTATCAGAACATCCAAAGGTATCAGAAGATACAAGCGCAAAGCCATCTACAGATGAGCGGTTGAAGGAAGGAACAAACTCTGCAGATATAATATCTTCAGCTAAAGTCCTTCCACAGCAATGAAGTAAATCTACTTCCTCGAGGGGGAGACTTATTTGCTGAAAGCTATCCTCTATAATTGCATATACTTCCTCTATAGTTTTAACTGTTAACATAATTATTATTATAGTAAATAAAAGCTACTGCTATTATTTACAACTCCTTTCTTAATATGTAGTTATTGACAATTCATTATAGTCGTGATTAAAAGCCTAAGTAAAGCATGTAGAAACCAATTAGCAGAACTAGTGTTCCTAATAATATATTTAGCAGTTTACTGAGTGACTCATACTTAGGATTTTCAGTGATTTTTTTAGTGAATCCTATTGATGTACCAGCAATAACAGCTAGGGCACCATGCCCAATTGAATAGCATAAGAGTAAGAATCCACCATAAATTAAACTTCCCTGGCTAGCTACTAATGCTAGGAGAACTACGAGCACTGGTGTTGCACATGGCGAAGCAAAGATGCCGCCGAGAATTCCAGCTATAAAAGCTCCTAGGTATCCTGTTTTAGTATTTTTAGATAGGATATTTGTTGATGGAATAAATTGATATAGCCCCCATAACTGCAAAGCCATTAAAATCATTAAGACTCCTAAAATAATATACCATATGCTGCTTGCGTTTCCAAGTAAGCTTCCTGCAGTTGAGGCTATTATGCCAAATACTGTGAAAGTGACTGCAGATCCAACTGCAAATATCAAAGATATTCGCAGAGCTTTTCTGCTATCGCAGTTTGCACCGCCAACATACCCAATAATTATTGGCACTGAAGAAAGTGAACAAGGGGTGAAGGACGTGAGAATACCAGCTAATAAAGCAAATAGTGGAGCCATCCAGGAGCTTTCAACGATAATACTGCTTAGAGCCTCTAGCCAATTATTAATCATAACTACACACCCATTTCTGCAAGTATAAGTTTCATTTCATCCTCAGTTAATCCGCCAACATGTATAATATAGGTTTTACTAGGATCTTCAGTTGAAGTTACTTCTTGCCAGCCTGAAACTGAAGTCAGTACTGAATCACTTGGCATATAGCTTTCACCATCAGCAGTTAGAAAAAGCTGTGTTGGTATGGAAGTGATAGGCACATCATCTATGCCTTCTGGGTTTACATTTACGTCTAGATAATTAAATTCTACCTGGCCATTATATTCATCATATACTTTAACTAATTCTGGTCTCATTTGAACACAAGGGACACAGCTATCTGATCCAAAGTTTACCATTACAGGCTTACCTGCTTCTGAAAGCTCTTCAGTGTTAATTTGTGCAACTTCAAATGCGAGAGTGTCTGAGCTGCTGTCAGTGGAGTCGCTAACATTTTTAATACCATAAATTGATATTACAACAACTGCTATTAAAACGGGAATTAATATTTTTGCTAGTTTATTATTGCTTTTATTTTTTTCCATTTGAGTTTCCTTTCATTCCATTAGGTTTTATGTTTTATTGTACCAAAATAATATTGGCTATGCAAAGTACAATATAATGAGAAACCTAAATTATAATATCTATAATAACTTTATTCCCTAGACGAGATCTTTGTAACATGATTATATAATTATTCACAAAAATTACAATTATTACAAAATTAAATGTAACAAATGTGAAAACATATAGTAAAAAATTGCATAAAAAGTTTCAAAATCGGCGAAAATAGGAAAAAATGATGTGACTTTTATGAATTTATGATATAATATTGTTGTATAATTTGAATGCTATAGAGAAGAAAAAAGAGGAAGAAATAATATGAAGAAATATACTAACATTAGAAAGTGTTTTTTAATCATCTTAATGTTGACGATGATAACACAGTTAGCTGTTGTTCCATATGCAGCAGAAGAACCGAAAGCAGGGAGCTCTCCCGAGATAATTGAGTTTATTCTATCTGATGAGATAAGAACTCAGTATTTCCTTAAAGACAGTACAGATACACCGTACTTGCCAGACACCTTAGATGCAGTATTGAAAACGGGAGAGGAATATTCAATAGTTGAAGTTCCTGTTACGTGGGATGAGAATACAGGAAAAAAGTTTAGCACAAGTGTGGGTACTTTTGGATATGGGTTCAGATATGTGCCTACCATAGAACCTACTTATTCAGAATACGCTATTTCAAGTGATGCTAAAACTCAACTTAGTACTTTATTAATAAATGCTGAAGTATCTATGACAGTAACATCTAATGTAAATTTAACATTAACATTAGTGGGGATGAAAACTATTGATAGAAACTACGAAAACGAACAAGTTTTTAAAAACATATATACAGATGCAGCAACAAGTAGATATTCAGCAGATATTTTTGAAAATAATGTAAAAGTTGGGCATGTAATCTTGGAGAAAACAGAGAATATTGAATATAGACAACCATTGAAGTTTACTGTAATACCAGAAGATGGGTATGAACTTGCAATGGTTGAGGGAAGAGATTCCAGTTTTGGAACAAGCCCTATGCAGTACTGGGCAAATGGCAGGAATCAATACTATATTCACGCAGGATCAGTGAATATGAAGTTAGCGGTAGGTTTTGTTATAAACCCGACTCCGGGAGATGTTGAAAATGCTTTTGTTAACTATTCAAAAAATATTTCAACTGATGAATTTGGATTTGCGGAGCATTCAGAAGAGTATAACATCAATGAAAAGATAACTATCGACAACCAAGGCGGAACAGGAACATACACAGATGCGGGCGGTAAGACTGTTGAAGTAGTGGGGGCGATGACTGTAGCCTTAGAAAAGGATATTACAATAAATAATCCTACAAAGGAAGGGTATATATTCAACGGATATATTTATGCTAACTCAATTAATACATATATAGCCCAATGGATTAAAATGCCAACAGTAACTTATAATGGCCCAGCGGCAAGTGGCTCTGAAAGCCTTACAGAAGAAAGTTTCACAGTTAACCCAGGAGATAAGGTGTTTGTTGACAATGTTGGGGGAACAGGAGCATTTAGTGGAGATGAAACAATTGACGCAGATACTAAAATTACTGATCCAACAAAAGAAGGATACATCTTCACAGGTTATGTGGTAACAGAAGAAGGCGGAAAGAAAACATTAACAGCGACTTGGAAAGAAGAGACACCAACACCGACACCAACACCGACACCAACACCAACACCGACACCAACACCGACACCAACACCGACACCAACACCGACTCCAACGCCAA